>CANREI010000012.1 GCA_947629595.1 uncultured Alphaproteobacteria bacterium
GGATTCGCCCTATAGTGAAGGACATTTAAATTTTAATAAAAATTACGGCGTTGAAATAGATTTTCCGGTTGCAATAACGGACGCAACGGAAGGAACAGAAGAAACCGGATATGCCATTATATTATCAAAAGTTCCGACAGGCGTTTGTAAACAGCTGACCTCCTTGTTAGACGGCATGAATGATACGGTTGATATAAAAATAGGCGGCAACAGTTATTATGATGCAACCGAGCGTTTCTGTAACGAAGACGAAAACACCGTGGACGTGACTTTTTCTGATGAAAATATAAACAATACCGCCGGCGCGGAAGAACCGGAGGAACCGACTTGCGATCCGTCAACGTGCGAAGGAAATTGTATCAACGACACGTGTGAGCCATGCAGCGGAAATACGCCGAAATGGAACGGGACACAATGCGTGGCTTGTCTATCAAACTCAGATTGTCCGGCGGGTGAAACCTGCACAGACCAAAATGATTGTAAAGCGGGCGAATCCGGCCCTGCCTGCACATCGGGATATAACGATAATCATTCGCGCGCAAATGTATTTTTCAGCAATTTAGCTCTTTCCGACGACGGGAAATCGGCAACCGTAACTTGCAATCTGTCTTCCCGCGGTGCCACCCTTTCATGGACCATAACCGTTAGCGGTTGGGAGGAAGAGATTACTCTGGAAGAACTCAAAAATGACGATTGGAGTCAGATTAAAGAATATTGTGGACAAGTGACACAAAACAGCATGCTTTCCTGCGGTAACGGGGCTTCCTCTTGTTCCGAGGATGGCATTTGTACTTGTGTCGGGAACATGACCGATACCGATTATAGCGGTACATACAGCGAAGAACCGTTTGCACATTACGGAGAATGCACAAAACCTTCCTGACAGAAAATTATTCGATTTATTCAAAATAAGTACCGAAACAAAATGTGTTTTAACTGACCTCTCATTCAATTTTACCCTTAAAAACCCGCTTTTTACGGCGGGTTTTTAAATTGTTCATCAGCCTTTATTCATTTGAGTTGAATTTTATCAGCCGTAATTATAACCTTTCAACCGCATCACGCGGGTGATTTTAATAAACATAAGCTTTTCATTCAATTTTCTGCTTTAAAAAGCTTACTTCTTTTCTTCCACCGGCAAAGCACGGAAATAATCGTTCGCTTCCATGGTTGTGTTTAACAATTTGCCCAAATTCATTTTTTCATTAAATTTGGCAAAGGCTTTCACATCTTTCGGAAAACACTTGCCGCCATAGCCGAAATGCCCGTCAGGCCCGGGAACATGCGTGTGCGTGGGGCTTAAATAGCCGCTGGATAAAAATCCCGTTCGAACCCGCTCATAATCGGCACCGTACGTCCGACAAAATTCATAAATACCGTTAAAATAGGTGACCGCAACCGCACCGAACACATTATGCGCATATTTGCAAATTTCCGCTTCAATATTGCTCATATATATTTTTTTCTTGGACTTGAAAATTTCATTCAACAAATCGCGTTCGCCGGTTACAATAATATCTTGCCGACAAAAATCGGCATACGCGGTGCGTTGCGTTAAAAATTCGGGCATAAAATAAACGGGACGCTTAAATTCCGATGCCAACTTATCTGTTGTGCCGGGCAAAAGCGTTGTGCGAATAAAAATCGGTCTGCCGGCCGGAAGAGACGCGATAATAGAGCGCAAAACCGTTAAATCCTGCGTTCCGTTTTCTTCCGTGGGAATGTGAATACCGATAAAATAAACCGTACAATCGGAAATATCTTCATTGATTCCTTTCGGCGGATCGGAAACAGCCGTTTGACAAACGGTAAACTCTTTTAACCATTGACCGAACACCGAACCGATAACACCGTATCCGATAATGCCGACTTTAATTTCTTCTTGTTTTAACATTTTTATTCTCCTTGATTATTTATTCATCTGACCGAAAAATCCGAATGAGCCGCTGACTCGCTCGATACGGGCAAAGTATTACCACCCGGTACCTCTTTAATAATTTGCACCACATCTTGCAACAAATCCGTTAAATACGGAATATTCATGGCAATTAACGCCGAAAGAATTTTAAACAAAACGGCAATCACCAGCGTGGCGCCCACCGTTAAGCCCACACCGCGCGATATGCCGATTAACAGGTTTGTCCAAATAAGCCGCCCGGGACGATTCATCATTTCCACATATTCCCCCAGCCGCATTTTTTCAATATGATTGGCAATTCGTTCCAATTGACTTAAACGCTCTTGTTCAAACTGTTGCATTTCTTTATTCGGTGTTTTTTTCATGACTTAATTCCCAAAACTTCCCGATAAACCGCAATGGTTCTGTCACACATTTTTTGAATGGAATAATTGCTCCGTGCCGATTTTTGAGCTTTTTCTCCGATTTGCTTTCTCGCATGCGGTGTTAAATTCAAAACCTCATCTAACCGCATTGCCAAAGCGTTCACATCTCCCGGCTCAAAAAGAAAACCGGTTTTTCCCGCATCAATCAATTCAAGCGCACCGCCGTGTGCCGCCGCCACAACCACACACCCCGTTGCCTGTGCTTCAACCATACTGCGCCCGAACGTTTCCGGCACCAAAGTGGGCTGCACGCAAATATCGGCCAACGCATACCCCAACGGCATTTGATGACTGCTTAACGCAAACATACGAAAATCAACGGACGGCGGTAATTGCCGCAACGCTTCTTGCAATTTGACTTCATAATCTCCTTTCGGATTGCCGCCGATAAAAAGAAGCGTAAAATTTTGATTTTTCATTTGCCGAATGGCGTTTAACAACAAGAAATGCCCTTTAATGCGCGATAACCGACCGACCAAAACAATAATCGGCTTATTTTGAGGAATATTGTGTTGTTTTATCAGCTGATTTAAGGCCGTTTTTGAAATGTTTTCCCGATTAAATTGATCCATATCGGCCCCGCGGGGAATACAGCGCACTTTTTGCGGTGAAATACCGTAATTTTCAATAACGTGCTTTTCCACAAACCGCGAAACGGCAATCACGACTTCTCCTTGCGTCATTACCCGATTATAGGGCTTTTTGAATAAACGCGGACTTAATCCGTATAACCCGTGAAAGGTTGCGATAAACGGTATTTTTAAGCGCTGACAGGCCAGTTTCACCGACCAGGCGGGCGCGCGCGATCGCACATGCACCAATGTGACTTTTTTCTTTTTTAAAACGGCTTCCAGCAGCTTGGCATTTTTCCAAATTTGAAACGGATTTTTTGTTTGCATGGGCAGCGTTATATGTTCCACACCGAGTTGTTCCAATTCTTTAACCATGGCGCCGCCGGAAGAAATAACATAATTTTCAATCTGTTCTTTTTGAAGCGCCGCGGCAATTTCAATCGTTCCGCGCTCCACGCCGCCTTGCTTTAAAGCCGGCAACACTTGAGCAATAACCGTTTTCGGCTGACTTTTCTTTTGTTTTTTAAGCATTAAATCTCCTTCAAGGTTACCATCTCTTTATTGATAAAACACTTGCGGATCGGCTTTCATCGGACGCCGTTGCGTATAGTTGCGAGCTTCCATACATTCTTCATACGCATCATAAGACATGGACCAATCGGCAGCAACCGAGTTCACATGAACCGGCTGTGCCCCCGGAAACGGCACGAATTGCGCCCAAATGCCGTGATCCGAATCATTATCAAAACGCAATTCCAATTTTTTAGGCACACCCCAGCCCCACGGCATACCCGGCCATTCATACGGCCACATATCGGCCGCCGCCAAACATTCGTTATGATCGCGGGCAAACCAAACGGCACCCGTGTTCGGCCGTTCCCAATAATACATATGCTGCCCGTCACTGCCGCAGGCACTTAACAGGAATAAACCGAAAAACCCTAAAAACATTCTGATTGTTTTTTTCATAAAAACACTCCGCTGATAAATTTATTTCTTTGCCCATTATATCAAAACTTAACCGCAAAAGTAAAGTAAAAAGTGTTTTCAACCTCAAAAAAATACCTTTGAGAAAGTGATTCATTTGCATCGGCATATTAAAAAATTAAAAATCTAAATCGGCATATGTATCCGACGGCATAATGCCTGCCAGTTTATCATTGAGTAACGAGCCGAATGACTGCCTTGACTTCAATCGCCCGTACCATTCGCGCGCATCGGGATATTGTTTCCAATCAATTTCGCCCAAATAATCCAAAATAGACAAATGAGCGGCAATGCCCAAATCCGCCATTGATAAATTTCTGCCGCCCAAATAACTCCGCCGTGCCGCGAGCCAATCAACATATCCCATATAGCGCTTTAAATTTTCCCGTCCGACACGAATTAAATTAGCATCGGGCGTACCCAGCCGTCTTAATGCTTTAAAAACCCGTTCGCCGACAAGTGGCTTAAACACATCGGTATAAAAAGCCGTGTCAAACAAGTTTGTCAGTCGACGCACTTCGGCGCGTCCGCGCGGTGTTTCACTTAACAAATCCGGCTGCGTTTTAATTTCATTCACATATTCGCAAATGGCCACATGATCGGTTAAAATATGGCCGTCCGGTTCAATTAAAACAGGCACTTCCCCGAACGGATTCAGTTTTAAAAACTCCGGACGACGCGCCCACGGCGTTTCAAAAATCATTCCGTAAGGAAGCCCTTTTTCAAACAGTAACAAACGCACTTTTCGCGAAAAAGGACACAAAGTATAATGATATAAAGTTCTGCGTTCAGTCATGTTCAGCCACCATTTTTAACAATAATTCAGCCGCTTTTTCCGAGGGCGTTGTTTGACCGCCCCAGCCTAATTTTTTCAATCCTTCCCCTGCGTTTTGTTTTTTCCCCCGTAAAAAATCAATTGTCACATCGGCTATTTTTGTTGCCGTACAATTTTCCTGCAACAATTCCGGTATTAACTCTTTATTGGCCAATAAGTTAATTAAGTTCACATATTTTATTTTCAAGAGCCGACGCGCCAAAAAAGCCGTAAACGGAGAAACCCGATATGCAATTAAATGCTTCACACCCGCCAAAGCCAATTCCAAACTGACCGTACCCGATGCCGCAACGGCAACATCGGCAGCGGCAAAGGCATCATATCTTTCTTTTTCACCTTGCACAATCACATAGGGGTAATCCGCAGCATGCATCGCTTGAACAACCCGCTGACAAACCGTTGAGACAGTGGGAATAACCACAAAAACATTTTGATACTTCTGCCGAATAAGGCGAATGGCCTCTTGAAAAACGGGCAGCAGATATTTTATTTCATTTTGACGACTGCCCGGTAAAACACACAGAATTTTTGCCCCTGTCGGAATGTGATACCGTTTCATAAATTTTTCTTTATTGCCTTTATCGGCACCGCCTTCAATGACCGGATGTCCGATAAAATCGGCTTTCAACCCGTAAGGGGTAAAATAGGCCGGTTCTTCGGGAAGCAGGCAAAATAATCTGTCAACATATCGCCCGAGCGTTTTGGCTCGTCCTTTTTTCCAAGCCCACACCTGCGGCGCCACGCAATGGGCATGCGGAATTCGAATACCGGCCTTGATTAACCGCTTATGCACACGAACGGAAAAACTGAAACTGTCAACGGTTAAAATAACATCGGGTTGAACGGCTTGAATATCGGCAATAAGTTCATTAAAATGTCTTAAAATTTTCGGCAAATTCGGTAACACCTCTACAAACCCCATCACCGCCAAATCGGCAATGTCGAACAAGCTTTTCAATCCCTCTTTTTCCATGGTTTCGCCGCCCACGCCGAAAAATCGAACGGCTCGGTTTGTTTTTTTCTTTAACGCGCGCATGATGCGAGATCCCAACAAATCTCCCGACGGTTCACCGGCAATTAAATAAATTTTTAATTCCTTTGATTTCATTTCTTATCCCGCTTGCCTTTCTTCGGTTTTTGCAGAACCGATTGCCCCGTTAAAATATTTAACCGCTCTTTCAAAACAGGAGGTAATATTGTATCAACCGACACACCGACAACAAATATTTTAAGCGCATCGGCTTTTCTTGCAACGGCATTTACATCGGGAATTAAAACCTTACCGGCTTCAACGGCAATGCCTTTTAAACCGGCTGCCGCCACGGCTTCCACGGTTGAAACACCGATGGTCGGCATATCAACCCGATGCTCCTGTTGCGGTTTGACGGTTTTTACTAAAACACCGCCTTGCCCTTTTCGACGCAAGGCTTTTGAGCGTTCAACCAACTTTTGCGTGCCTTCAATTCCTTCCACGGCCAACACCAATCCGCGTTGAACAACAACCGATTGCCCCACATCGGCCAATCCCAGTAATTTTGCCGTATAACACCCTCTTGAAATATCTTCAATATCAAACACATCGGGTTGTTTTTGCGTGATGGCACCGAGCGGCGCCAGCAAATCGGGCAAAAATTCGTGCATACCCCGCACGCGAACACCCAAATTTTCAAACTCACGAATAATACCGCGCAACAAACCGTCATCCCCTTTTTGACTGAGACCGATCCGCATAGCCACCTGAATGCCCGCCCAATCCGGAAACACCTCCGTTAATGAGGGACGGCGCACACTGCCGATCATAACCGCTTCGGTAATCTGCTGTGCTTTAATGGTTCGAATAATGGTTCCGACACCGCCCAAACGCACCCATTTCACGGGAATATCCGTCGGCAACAAATCCGGCTGTGCCTGATTTTTAAGCGCCAACACAAAAAACGGCTGTTTTGTTTTTTGACAATGCTCAATCAACAAGCGCGGCAACACACCGGCACCGGCAATAATGCCGAGTTTACTTTCTTTTTGATTGCGGATTGTCTTTTGTTTCATTGTAAACCGTTATTCTGCCTGCATAATGTTGTTTTTGGAAGGATGTTGTACAAAATCAATTAACTTCATCACCAACGGATTACCGTTTAATTCCGTATTATTGTCCAATTTTTCAATACGTTCGGCAAAAGTGAGTTCGCTTTGTTTATCAAATAAAAATTTATAGGCTTTTTGCAACTCGAAAATCATTTCTTTTTCCACGCCCATTCGTTGCAGGCCGATTAAATTCAATCCGTTTAAAACCGCACGCGTACCGGACATTACAAGTCCGTAGGGAATCACGTCGCGCCCGATACCGCACATACCGCCGATCATAGCGCCTTCACCGATATGCGTAAATTGCAAAACGGCAGATAATCCGCCGATAACGGCTCTGCTTCCGACATGCACATGGCCGGCAAGCGTGGCATTATTGCTCATCACGATATCATCACCCAACACGCAGTCATGCGCAATATGACTGGCAACCAAAAACAAATTGCGATGTCCGATTTGTGTAATCTTATGATCAACATCGGAGCCGACATGTGCCGTTACATGTTCCCGAAACGTATTGTGATCACCGATAATCAACAAAGCATCGGGTGCGTTGGAACGCTTATGTTGCGCCAACAAACCCAATGTCGCAAACGGATAAACGGTATTTCCTTCCCCCATTGTCGTAAATCCGTCAACAACCGCATGAGAAATAAGCCGACAACCGGCCCCCATTTTAACATGCGGTCCGACGGTACAATACGGACCGATTTCAACATCATCAGCCAGCTCGGCATGCGAATCGACAAGGGCCGTCGGATGAATTTTAACCATTTGAAACTCTCCTTATGCTTTTTTAAAAATCATCGCACTGAAAATGGCTTGTGAAACCAGTTTTCCGTCAACTTTGGCTTCACCCCGAAATTTAAAAACGTTTCGCACGGTTTGCTCTTTTTTCACATGAAATTCAATCACATCACCCGGCAGGATGGGTTTTCGAAACTTCACTTCATCAACCGTCATAAAATAAACGCCGTTGCCGGATCGTTCTTCTTCGGGAAAAGATTGCAAAACAATAATTCCCGCCGTTTGCGCCATAGCTTCAATTTGCAAAACGCCCGGCATAACCGGATTTTCGGGAAAATGCCCTTGGAAAAACGGCTCATTCACGGTTACGTTTTTAATACCGATGCCCGATTCGCCCGGCACAACATCTTTTAAGCGATCAACCAACAAAAACGGATACCGATGCGGTAATAATTTTAAAATCTGATCAATCCGTATTTCCGGAATCACATTTTCGGCGGTTTTTTCTGTTTCTTCAACCATTTTATACTCCTTGACGATATTATGTTGTTTTTTTCTTTTTGGTCAATTGACGAATGGCAACCTGTTGACGCATATATTCCACATGCGGCACGGCAGGGGACCCCATTAAAACGGCACCCGCGGGCACATCACTCATCAAGCCGGATTGTGCTGCAATTTGCGCGCCCGTACCGATTTTTAAATGGCCGGCAAACCCGACCTGTCCGCCGGCGACAACAAAATCACCGAATTCGCAACTGCCGGCAATGCCGACTTGGGAAACCATCACGCAACACCGTCCCAACTTGACGTTGTGCGCCACTTGCACCAAATTATCAATACGCGTTCCCGAACCGATTACCGTATCACCCATAGCGCCTCTGTCAACCGTTGTGGAAGAACCGATTTCCACATCATCACCGATAATAACGCGCCCCAATTGCGGCACTTTCACCGGCCCGCGCGCCGACATGGCAAAACCGAAACCGTCTTGTCCGATATGCGCCCCGGGATAGATATATACTTTATTACCGGCAATACAGTGTGACACCGTTGCATTTGCGCCGACAATGCAATCATTGCCCATTTGTACGCCCGCTTCAATCACCGCATTGGGATGAACCGTACACCGATCCCCCAAAACCACGTTTTTACCGATATAAGCACCGGCTTCCACATGACAGCCTTCGCCCAGTTTTGCCGTTGAATCAATATAGGCCCGATCGGAAATATAAGCCTCCGTCGTTTGCGGATAAAAAGCACTTGCCACCAAACCGTATGACCGATGCGGATCGGCCGATACCAGCGGAATCACACCGCTCGGCACCAAATTCAAAAACTTTTCCGGCACAATCACCGCACCGGCTTTTGTTTGCGACAAAGCCGTTCGCATGGACGGAATAAATGCCCATGAAACCTGCGTTGCATCGGCTTCGTCAATAGCGGCCACATCGGTGAAAATGCGCGTATCATCAACGCCTTCCGGCAATTTTACTTCACCGATACGCGCAATTTCAGCCAACGTTAAACTTTCTTTTTTTTGAAAGAAACGACTGTCCGCCATTATTTTTTCTCCGCCGGAGCTGCTTTGGGGGCTTCTGCCGGCTTTTGAGCCGCAGCTGCTTTGGGGGCTTCTGCCGGTTTTTGAGCCGCAGCTGCCTTTGGCGCTTCTGCCGGTTTTTGAGCCGCAACCGGATTATTTTGCGGCGCTGCCGCTTTTAAGAATAAAGCCGGATCAGGGAAAGCAACCGTTATTTCTTTTTTATTTAACCGCGCAATAAAATCTTCCGTTGCATCGGCACACGGTTTTGAATAATAGGTTGCGGATTTGGGCATAATAATCGTATAGCCGTCATTTCCCATATCGGCTAACGTTTCTTGAATAAACGGCTCAACTTGTTGCCGTGCCACATTGCCGGCATGTGCAATCAAAGCTTGTTGTTGACGATATTTCAAATTATAGGCGGCCACTTTTTCACGGAAAGCGATAATTTCTTTTGTAAAGGCACTTTCTCCGGCCGGTGAAGCTTTAATTTGATTTTGTAATTTGCTTAACTCGCCTTGAAGCATTTTTTCATCTTCGGCACGCCGCGCCAACATGGCATTGACATATTTTTCCTGTTCGGCATTCAGTTGACGAAACACATCAGCCTGTTCAAATACTTGTTGATTATTCAACAAACCGATTTTCGGCGTTTTTTTGCAATAACCGCAACAAACGACTGCCGCAACCGCTACGACCAATGCCGTATAACTGACCAAATTTGAAGATATTTTTTTCATTTTTTAAAATCCTTTCCCAAAGTTTAAACGAAAGACTTGTGTTTTATCCCCTGTTTCTTTCATAACCGGAACTGCGAAATCCAAGTTAATCATACCCATGGGAGATTGCCACAAAATACCGGTACCGACGGAAACTCTCAAAGAGTTTTCATATTCCATCATAGCCGCATCATATCCGTCAGGCTTGCCGATGAAACCGGCATCGGAAAACACTTTTCCCTTAATACCCAATTCCCGCGGCAACCCGACCGGAAAAACAAGTTCCGTCGATGCCGTTGCATACCAGTTACCGCCTAATGCGTCATCAGTATATCTGTCGCGTGCACCGACGCCACCATATTCAAAACCGCGTAAAGAAGCGTCTCCCAAGAAATAACGGTTGTTAATTCGAACATCTCTGCCGCCGATACCCCACACTTCACCGGCATCACCGCGAACGGATAACACCACGTCATCCGTTAACGGAAAATATTGAATACCCGTTACATTCACGCGAATAAATTTCGTATCACCGCCCACACCGGCAAAATCCGTTCCCAACGATAAATAATATCCCTCGGTCGGATTGATTCGACTGTCACGCCGATCGTAAGCCAATTCCTGGCCGATCATGGACACCAATGTATCACCTTCCTGCTGTTTAATATAAACGGAAGCATCATCATCAACATCGGTTACGTCATCTTGTCGCAACGTATAACGAACCGTTTGATGCAATCTGTCGGTATAATCCCAACCGAAACGAATTGAACCGCCGATGGAATCATAACTGTATGAGCTGTAATCACTGTTATCGCGTGTTGTTTTAAACAATTCCACACCGGCCAACAACGGTAAATCCATAAAATACGGGTTTGTTAACCCGGCAACATATTGTGTTTCCCGTTGCGAAATCATGGCATTCACATTGACAATGTTGCCCGTTCCCAAAATATTGCGTTCCACAACACCGATTTCGAACAACAAACCGTCATAAGATGACCAACCGACACCCACATTGAATGCACCGGTTGATTTTTCGGAAACCTGCACATCAATATCGGTTTTGGAAGGATCGCCGTAAACGGGAACCGTTTTAAAATCAACTTTATCAAAATAATCCAAATCTTCCACTTTTTGACGCGACCGCCGTAACTTCGCGGCATTAAACGCATCGCCTTCCTTAATGCGGAATTCACGCCGAATCACTTTATCCTGCGTGCGGGAATTACCGTGAATGTTAATTTTATTCACAAACACTTTCGCCCCCTCCTTCACCTTAAAGACAATACGAACCGTTTTGTTTTTTTCGTCTTTAAAGAATTCGGGTGTTACTTCGGCAAAAGCATAGCCGGCATCGGCAAATTCATCGGTTAAATTTTCAATGGTTTTATCAATCAATTCGGAGTTGAACGTTTCGCCTTTTTCAAATTCGAAACAATCGGTTAAATCCGTTTTGTTTTTACTCATATATTCGGGCAAAGAAACGCGAATTTCCGGTTGTGCGAAACGATATTTTTGTCCTTCCTCAATTTCAATGGTCAACACAAATCCCGATTTATCGGGCAAAAGCTCTGCCACGGCGTTTTTCACCTCAAAATCAACATAACCGTGTTTTAAATAAAACCGCCGCAGCATTTCCTGATCATAATTTAACCGATCGGGATCATATGTATCCGTACTGCTGAAAAACCGATACCATGCATTTTCTTTGGTAATCATTACGTCTTTCAAATCATCGGACGAATACCGTTCGTTTCCGATAAAGTTAATTTTTTGAATTAAAGTTTTGGCGCCTTCATCAATTTCAAACACCACATCGACCCGATTTTGATCTCTTTTAATAATTTTCGGCGTTACCGTTGCGCCGAATCGTCCGTTGCGTTTATAAACATCCAATAATCTGTCGGCATCATTCTGAGCTTTGCTTTGCGTATAAACCGTACGCGGTTTTAACATAATTTCCGTTTTTAAAACATCATCATCAAGCTTGTCGTTTCCTTCAAAATAAACATCATGCACAATCGGATTTTCTTCCACGTTAATCATTAACGTGCCGTTACGCATTTGCACATCAACATCGGAAAACAAGCCGGTGGCAAACAGGGTTTTCGTTGCCGTATCCAAATCGGATAACGTCATATTTTGCCCGTTTCGCAAATTTAAATAACTCATAATTGTTGCATTTTCCAATCGTTGTGTTCCGCTGATCTGAACGTTTTTCAATATTTCCGCCGAGGCCGGAGAAACCAAAAAGGAAGTTGTTAAAAGTAATCCGAATAATTTTTTCATTCTATAATCCTTTGCAAAATACGTGGAACATCTAAAAACATGGTATAAGCCACCAACAAAAGCAATAAACCGACACCGGCCCCTAAAAAGCCGTTTTGAATACGCTCCGGAATCGGTCGCCGACAAACGGCTTCAACGGCATAAAAGAACAAATGTCCGCCGTCTAAAACGGGAATGGGTAACAAATTCATAAAGCCGATGGCAACGGAAATTTGCACGATAAACATCAATAAAGACAACACACCGCCGCGCATGGCATCACCGGACGCTTCGGCAATGCCGAGCGGCCCGCGCATATCTTTGGCGGAACGATGTTCAAACAAAACCTGTTTTAAATAAATAAGCGTATCCGCCGTCATTTTATAAATATCCGTTGCCGCCGTTTGAACAGCCCGAACCGGCCCGATATGTTCATTCACCGTTACATATTCCGTTGCCGCCCGAATGCCGATCAGCGGAAATTCATGATCTTTATGATACCGCGGCGTTAAAGAAACACTGCTTTGAACACCGTTTCTTTCAATCACAATAGTCAACGGTTTTTCAAAATCGGTTATGCGCACCGCCCGCAACACATCGGTATATTCCCGAACGGGCGTACCGTTAATCGACACAAACTTATCGCCGATTTGCAATCCGGCTTCTTCGGCCGCGGAATCAGGCAATATTTCGCCGATAACCGGCGGCACAATCACTTCACCCAACGCCATAATCAAACCGGTCAGCAACACAAATGCCGACAGGTAATTCATGGCAGGACCTGCAAAAATAATGGCGGCACGTTTCCAAAGCGGTTGCGCCATAAAGGTATATTTTATCTCGCTTTTTTTAATATGCTTTGTTGAAGCTTTTGCACTGGCGGCATCTTCATCACCCAACATTTTCACATAACCGCCGAGCGGCAACCAACACACTTTCCAACGCGTGCCTTTTTTATCGATATGATGCCACAATTCTTGGCCGAATCCGATGGAAAAATCGGTCACTTTAACACCGCACCGACGCGCAATGAAAAAATGACCCCATTCGTGAACAATCACCACCAATGACAAAACAAAAACAAATGCAAAAACATAAATCAATGATGTCAGCATTAGAAAAAGGCTCCCGTTTTATCAAACAAAAATAACACGATCGCCGCTGCAACCGCTGCAAACAACAAGCCGTCCACCCGATCGAACAATCCGCCGTGTCCGGGAATTAAATTACTGGAATCTTTAAGATTTAAACGCCGTTTAATATAAGACTCAAAGAAATCGCCGATTTGCGACACAACGGCTAAAACGCCCGCGGACATGGTGAGGCGCTCGGCCCAACCGTCGGGCAAAATATAGGGGGAATGCACTTGCACATAAAGCGTAAACACATAAGCGGCACCGAACGCGAACAAAATAGCGCCGGCCAAGCCCGACCACGTTTTTTTGGCACTGATTTTCGGCGCCAACTTCGGTCCCTGCACGGTTTTACCCACGACATAACCGCCGATATCCGTTGCCCAGACAACAAAAAACAGCCACAGCACAATTTCCCGACTGATATCATCATTGACATAATAAATATAGCCCAACGACAACAGGGGAATACAAATATACAACGTTCCGAGCGAATAAGCCAATCGTCCGTTTGTTTGCCAATAAATAACCGTCATACCGAGCAGAGAAAGCCACAAGGCAAACTGCGGATTTCCTTCGGTTAAAAACGCTACCAGGCAGGCAAAAAAGGCCATAATGACGGTTGATGCCGATAATTTTTTATCAAACATCATACTCCATTCCCAGGCCAAACCCGACCCTAATGCCGCCAACAAAATTGTGTACAGCGGAATGGAATATTCCTCATAAGCGGATTTTCCAAACCAAATGCAGCCCAAAACCAGCGGTGCCAAAACCAAGGCAGACAGTGTTCGCAAAAACAGATTTGAATGCATTTTAAAGATCCTTTCTTTACAATTTCCTTAAATATTACAGATTTTCCCGTAGCTGTCAAGCACTATTCGCATATCTGACGAGATGATTTTATTTTTTTTCTCAAGAGTGAAAATTTTTTGCATTTTTCCGAAAAAAAACGGAACGAAAAACATTCGCTCCGTTTTCAAAAAGTTTTTGTTGTTTTTTATTTCAAACAACTGTTGACTTCGGCGGCAAAATCTTCTTCTTTTTTTGCCAAACCTTCGCCCAATCCGAATCGGACAAAGCTTTTTAACGTGACATCGGCGCCCAATTCTTTGGCAGCTTGTGCAATCACGTCTTTGACTTTCTGATCGGGATCCATAATGAACGATTGCTCTAACACAACCACTTCTTCATAGAACTTGCGCAACCGACCTTCAACCATTTTTTCAATAATATTCGCCGGTTTTCCGGAAGCTTTGGCCTGTTCTTCATAAATGCCTTTTTCATGAGCAATGGTATCGGCATCCACATCGGCAATACTCAAAAAGCGCGGCGCCGTTGCGGCAACATGCATGGCAATTTTTTTGCCGAGCTCCGTTAATTTTGCCGTATCCGCCGTACTTTCCAAAGCAACCAACACGCCGATTTTACCTTGTCCCGGCACAATGGCGGTATGCATATACGGAACGACAACGCCGTTTGTGACCGACACATACGAGGCACGGCGCAAAGACATATTTTCACCGATTTTGGCAATTAACGCCGTTAACGCATCGGCAACGGATTTATCACCGATTTGAGCTGTTTTCACCGATTCGATATCGCCCTTTTGAGCCAACGCAACCGATAAAACTTCCGATAAAAAGGCTTGGAATTCGGCGTTTCGCGCCACAAAATCCGTTTCCGAGTTTAATTCGACAACAGCCCCTTCTTTTCCTTGAACAATCACGCCGACTAACCCTTGCGAGGCAACGCGTCCGGCCTTTTTTTCGGCAACGGAAAGACCTTTCTTCCGTAAAAAGTCAATTGCCTGCTCCAAATCGCCGTTTGTTTCGGATAAGGCTTTTTTGCATTCCATCATACCGGCACCGGTTTTTTCACGCAGTTCTTTAACCAAACTTGCTGTAATTTCTGCCATTTTTCAAAACTCCTTTAATAACTGATTCATATAAAAAGCGTGTAAGGGAAAACAAAAAGCTGTTTTCCCTTGTTGTGTTCGGATTTATTCCGTCACCGTTTCCGAAGCAGGCGTTTGTGCTTCTTCTTCAACGGGTGTTTCCTGTTTGACAGGCTCTGCAATGGCGCCCAAATCAACACCGGCAGCTTTTAATTCGGCTTGCATACCGTCTAAAACGGCACCGCTGACCAAATCGCAATAAAGATTGATGGCACGCAACGCGTCATCATTGCCGGGAACGGGGTAAGCAATACCGTCGGGGTTTGCATTGGAATCGCAAACGGCAACAACGGGAATACCCAATTTTTTAGCTTCATTGATGGCTAATTCTTCTTTGGGAACATCGATGACAAAAATTAAATCGGGACGACCGTTCATATCCTGAATACCGCCCAAGGAAGCAAACAATTTTTCACGTTCGCGGGCAATATTGAGTTTTTCTTTCTTGGTCAATCCTTGAAATTCGCCTTTTTCCGTTTTGGAATCAATTTCTTTTAAGCGTTTAATGCTGGAAGAAATTGTTTTCCAGTTTGTGAGCATACCGCCCAACCAACGGTGATTCACATAAAACTGTCCGCACCGACCGGCAGCCGCGGCTATCGGTTCCTGTGCCTGAATTTTTGTTCCGACGAACAAAATTTTGCCGCCTTTGGAGGCCACTTCACGAACGGCTTCCAACGCACGCGATAACATGGGAACGGTTTGTGTTAAATCCATGATATGAATGCCGTCACGCGTTCCGTAAATATACGGAGCCATTTTCGGATTCCACCGACGCGCGTTATGACCGAAATGCACGCCGCATTCCATGAGTTGACGAATTGTAATGTTTTCCAGAGTCATATAAAATCCTTTCTTTTTTCCGGTTAAACGTCTGCGATAAAAAAAGATATGAGAAAACACGTTCTCACACCGGAAAGTGCGACCATAAAACGCTTACGGGAACACTTCATTTATCGCATGTGAATTTGCTTTTTTTACAAAAGCCTTTTTTCTATACACTTTTTTTCAACAAATTGCAAGCAAAAAATTTATTTTTGATTTGTTTTTCCGTTCTTATCGAAAAAGAGGAGTATTTTTGCCGCCTGACGATGTTTTTTTAGGTAATTTCCCGACGAACCCGACCGGCGCGAAGGTATTGTTGCCGCCCAACGGGATTATTTTAGGTAATTCCCCGCGAACCGACCGGCGCGAAGGTATTGTTGCCGCTCGACGATGTTTTTTGAGGGGTAGTGATTATATCCGCTTTCTTTCTTATTTTCGGCGGGAAGTGGCGACGCGTAGAATATGCGTCAGCGCGGTGGGCCGAAAATTAAGAAAATGGCAGGAAAGATATGCTTTTTTTTAAGTTGCTGACGATATTTTTCCTCTATCGGCAAGGGTAAGAAGTAATGCGGAACTCTCCCCTTTCTCCCTCTATCGGCGGATGTGACAGACGGCGTTAAGTCGTCTGTCGCTATGGGCCGATAGGGGGAAAAAGCAAAATTCGGCACTTTTTCTTAATTTTCGGCCGGTGATAATTTATTTTTTTTGGGGGTGACTATATCCCGTTTTCTCTCTTATTTTCGGCGGGAAGTGCTATCCCGTGAAACGTAGGACAGCGCGATGGCAGAATTAAAGCTGAATTTATTTTCTTTCCATTTGCAGGCGATAATTCTTCTTTCTTATTTTCGGCGGAAAGTACTATCCCGCTATTGTGGGATAGCGCGATGTGCCGAAAATAGGAGAGAGACTAATATATTAAACCCATAATTCCCGAATAAAATGAGCATATTTTTCCGGTCATCTGTCCTCAAAAAAACGTACGATTTTTGCAACACTTTTTTTTAAAATGTTAAAAAAATTTTTATTTTAAGCGGAAATAATTGATTTTTCGACTGTTTTTGAAGGGTGAGTTTTAGCATTTTGAAGGCAATTTTTGCCCCTGAATCTGCGTTGCATTAAAGGTACGTTTATTTTATGCTATTCGTAGAGTGAAAGGGAGTCGAAAATGACAATGCAAGCAAGACAAAATCAGTTAAAACAGGCAGAAATACAAGGGAATAAAGCAAAAATCGTGCAAGGGGAAACGGAGAGTCGGAAAATGACAATGCAATCAAAAAAACAAATTCAAAATCAAGCACAAGCAGGGCGGTCAATGGTTGAAATGCTGGGGGTGTTGGCTATTATTGCTATTTTATCAATCGGCGGAATTGTGGGATACAGATTGGCTATGAATTACTATCAAGCGAATCAAATTGCGCATGAAATGAATATGATGCGCACCGATGCACAAATAAAAATTGCACAAGGGACGGAAAATTTAACCCTCGGCAGCCCTTACGATGAGAATAAAATCAGTTTTAATAATTATGATACCGCATTCGGATGCAAATATGTTGATGAAAATGATCTTATTTCCGAAGAAACCGTTTCATGCCAAATTGCAAACGCTTATTTTATTGAATTACCGAAAATTCCGAACGGCGTATGTCAACCGCTCATACGTCTCATTAACGGCATGGATAATTTAATTGCCTTTTCTGTAAACGATTCTGAATATGAGGAAGGAGGCACTTGTCAAGAAGGAGAGAATGATTTATATGCCGTATTTTCGGGGGAAACCGTCTCAGATTTAACACATTGTGAAAGAGATGATGATTGTAAAGAATTAGAAAGCACACCGGTCTGTGATCTGTCACGCCATGTATGTGTTGAATGTACGCAAAAAGAAGATTGCACGCAAGGAAATGGCGGTATTTGCATTGAAAACAAGTGCGATTATTGTGCCGATGGAGAAGTGAGAGATGAATCGTCACAATGCGTGGAATGTTTAACGTATGAAAACTGCACCGATACACCTGAAACCCCGCAATGTGACGAGATAAGCCATACCTGCAAAAGCTGTGCTGAAATTGATGCGAATAAACCTTTGTGGGCTGATAATGAATGCAAAGAGTGTCCCGCAGATCAACCGTGGAACGGCGAATCTTGCGGGTGTAAAGATAACAATTTATGTTTTACAACATTCGGAGATGATTATTATTGTCATAAAACTAAAATAGATGATTACACGGACGGTGAAACAGGTTTTTGCAAACAATTTAACTTCCCGTTGCATAAAAAACTTTCTGATGGCGCGGAAGTGTGGGCTGTTACGGGAACCGGTTATACTTATTGGAATACATGTCGCTTATGTGAAGCGCGAGCCGGAAAAGACGGGACACATTGTTCGGAAAATGGTTATCAATCATCGAATATGCTTGATATGGCATTTTTCCAATGCGCCGATCAAAATCAAATGATTCAAGTACTGAAGAATAACAAATTTGCTTATTGCCATAAAACATCGGGAGATATAGAACAATATAAAGAGGATAATATTGCACCACGGGCGCAGGAAATTCAAGAGCTTATAACATTAGCAGGTGTATGGGTAACGGATTCGGTATTTGATATGCGACCGATTCGCATTGATTTGTCAGCAAGGATAGTAGGCAGAGTAGGTTCTTGTTTATACGGGCATGAAGATGCTGACGGTAATCATTTCCCGGTTTGCCGATGAATAAGAACGGAAGTCGGCAATATTGATATTTTCTCTGATTCTCGGGCCATAGCGGAACGGCGTTAAGTCGTCTGTCGCTATGGGCCGATAGGGGGAAAGGGCAAAATTCGACACTTTTTCTTAATTTTCGGCCGGTGATAATTTATTTTTTTTGGGGGGTGACTATATCCGCTTTCTTTCTTAATTTTCGGCGGGAAGTGCTATCCCGCATTTGTGGGATAGCGCGGTGGGCCGAAAATAAGAGAGGTGCCCTGCCGAACGGGAGTTGAAAAAAAAGGCAGGACATCGGGGGGTGATGACGTTCTCTTAAAAACGCGCCTCACTCCACACATACAACCGGCCCTCCTTCGTCACGTTGGTCACTATCAACCACACCACTGAAGGGGTCAATGTAGTATGCTCTGCAGGAATTTCTATCTGCGTTTATACTTGTAAACGGATCTTGCAACCAATAATAATGTCCTCCTGCTGCTTTGTGCACCGCTTTTACAATGTCACTGGTTCCGACTTTACAGGAGCCACTCCAGTCATTCTGGTACCCATTGCTGTCACAACACGCCCCCAGCGTTGTTCCGCCTAAATTTTTATTCTCACAATTGAAATCAGAAATTTTCATCATGCGCCTATTTTGTGCCTCACAGAACCGCTCCGCACTCCACCAATTCATATACTTACCATCCTTCGACACCACATATGTGTTCGGATTCTCACTGTCTTTATTTTCCGCTTTGTAATCATCTACTTTCTCACATCTATATGTCCCATACGATGATTCCCAAAACTTATTTTTTCCGCAAGCTTCTTCCTCTGTTATCGTTTCTTCTTCCTGCTTACAATAACCATTACCATCAGGAATACATTCACAGTAATTATAGCAATCGTCGCTCAAGCAAAAATAACCATCTCCGTATTTCTGCTTACACTCCGCATTCGTTCTGCATTCACCATTGAATGTTGTTGTCGTTACAATCGTGGCGGTTAATGTGGCGGTTGTGGCCTGTGTTGTTGTAACCTCTGTTGTAACCTCCGTTGTCGTGGTTTCAGGCGTTGTTGATTCTGTTGCGGTCGTTGTTGATGTAATCGCCTCCGTTACTTCCGGCACGGGCGTGTGAGTTTCCGATTCCTCCGGCCGCGGGATTCCGCCCTCAACCGTGGTATCCGTATCAAAAAATACTGTTACGGTGTTACCCGTGTCATTGCACTCATTATCACCGCCGTTAATTTCACTGTCATAATAATAGGCCATACCGAATACCGCATCACCCAGCATATTACACACTCGCTTCGGAAGTCCTGTTGCTGTCATGGAATACATTGTTTCATCAAGATATTGACAGTCAGGCCCGAAACTTGCTTCTTCACCGCAGGCATATGCAAATCCGTAATCTACCGTGCGAAACTTGCCCTCATCATAAGGCGACCCCAGCGAAAGCGTTACGCCCTCAGGATTTCCCTTTTGTAATAACATAGCTAACTGAGCGCTGTTGAGGTTCATTTCATAAAGAATCTGATTCGATACATGCTTATCCATGCCCCACCGATACCCGGCAATCCCGCCAATCGATATAACACCGATAATGGCCAAAACGCCAAGCATTTCAACCATTGAACGCCCTTCTTGTGCCTGATTTTGAACTTGTTTTAAGTGCTTTTTCTTCATTTTATTGCTCATTTTTTTAACCCCTTTCAATAAATAAAGCATAAAATAAACGTACCTTTAATGCAACGCGGATTCGGGGGTAAAATTACCCCCAAAAATCACCGAAAAAGCCTCGTTATAACCATTTGATATTGCATTAAAATTACCTCCAAATAAATTTTTTTTGAAAAAATGCAAAAAAAGTGTTGCAAAAATCGTACGTTTTTTTGATGAATGAGTGTCAACGTTCATAAGGTATAAAAAATCATTGTAACGCCTTGTTTTAAAAAAATATTCCTGCCGCTTTCGACCTGATATTTTTTTAATGCGGCATTATTTTTTCAAAATATAATTTTTTTGTCAATTTTTGTTTTTATTTCTTGACATCTTTTTAAAATTTGTTATAATGAAGTTGTTTTATAAAAGGAGAAAACAATGGATAATCTGCTTTGGACAGCGCTTCGCAAAAACTTTTTTCGAGATAATCCCGCTCAACGATTGCAATTATTAAAACAGGCATTGAATCAGGGGGCAAACCCGAATAAACCGCATGCCAAAAAAGGCTTTACGCCGCTGGTTTATGCCATTTTGGGGCATCAGCCGAAAATGGCGGAGGCTTTAATTCAAAAAGGAGCCGACATTCATCTGGCCTGTCAGGGAATCACGCCTTTGGAGGCAGCTATTCATTCTCATTCGCATGATTGTTTAAGTTTGTTAATTAATCACAAAGCGCATCTTGATTCAACCGATATCAATCCCATTACTTATGCCCTTAGCTGTCATAATTTAACGGCTATTTGGCGATTGGAAGATGCCGGTGTTGATATTAACAAACCGTCGGGGCTTCATCAAAATACACCGTTAATGTGTGCCGTTTTATTTGAAGATGATGCCCGATATACTTATAATTTATTGCAATTGAAACCGAATGTCAATGTGACGGACAGTGACGGAAATACGCCTCTTTTTGCGGCTATTTGTAAACAATCGATTGAAAAAATCGATTTACTGCTTGATGCCAAAGCCGATGTGAACATTGCCAACAAGCAGGGACATACCCCCTTGTTGCTTGCGGCCTATACCGGTAATGCGCGCATTGTTTCCATGCTGTTAAATGCCGGTGCCGATGTGCATTATCGGGATAATGAAGGCGATACGGCTTTACACGTTGCCGCCAATATGTCGATTGCCGATTTATTGATAAAAGCCGGCGCGGATAAAGAAGCCAAAAATAACCACGGCTGGTCACCGTTTATAACCGCCGTTCAAAACGGGGCCGCCGATATTATTCAATATTATGTTCAAAACGGCAAAAATGCAAACATAAAAGATCCGTACGGGCAGTCTCTTTTAATGACGGCCATTTTTTGCCAACAGGAAAAAGCGCTTCATGCTTTAATTCGGGCACATGCTGATCTCGATACGCAGGATCGGGACGGATATTCCCCGCTCATGTATGCCGTTATGACCAATCAACCGCAAATGGTTTATCAATTAACGAAAGCCGGTGCGAATATTCATTTAACCGATCGGAAAGGGAACAACGCTCTCATTTATGCGCTTCATCAAAAAAGTCCGGCCGCGGCAAAAATTTTACTGGAAAACGGATCTGATCCGAACAGTTATGATTTTATGGGCAGTTCTGCTTTAATGTTGGCCCTTGTGAACACGCCGGAAGTTGTGCCGCTCTTAATTCAAAAAGGCGCCGATGTGAATCGTAAAGATGAAAAAGGTTCAACGCCGCTGATGATTGCCGCTTATTTGAAAGATAAAGAAAACGTTAAACGGCTTTTAAATGCCGGTGCCGATGCAACAGCCGTTAATCAAGACGGACAAACTTTCCGAAATCTCAGCAATTTGGCGCTGAAACTCACCTATTGTCAACACACGCTGACACAAAAAATCAAACAGGCATTTCATGCGCAAAATCAACGCTCGTGCTAAGCGTTTATTTGATAAAGGATTTAATATGTTCGACCAATCTGACATCAACGCCGTGAAACAGGCTTTAAAAGCAGAAAAAGTTAAGCTTTTAAAAGCCCGAAAATCGGCACACGCTTTTTTAACAAAAGATTCTCAATCATTAAAAGAAGAAACCGAAAAACACGCCGATCAATTGGTGCAAAGCGTAACGGCTGTTTCTTCTGTAACGCATTCAATTGTGCAATCGATCCATAAGCAGCAACCCGCAGCTGAAAAAACGGCCGAATCCGGCTCGTTAAGAAACGGTTTTCAAGCTCTTTTCGGCGGTATGGAAAATATTTTCTCCGGCAGTGTCTCTCACACGCCGCGGTTCATTCAAAAAAATCAAGGGCAAGTAAAGCCCGCCTCTTTTGAACACACAAGAGAAGATTAAAAATTCACGCCGCACCCGTCGCCTTGCCAAAGTGCTTTTTGAATGATTCCCGATTGCACAAAAAAAGTTGTCTGGCAAAAAAGATTGCCTTGCGGGGAGGCTTGCGGATATCCGTTAATCATTGTCATCGGCCCGACACCGACTTCTCCTTCATCGTCACCGAAAGTGATATTTTCGGCACGCATATAAATTAAATATTGATATCCCTCGTTATTGATCACTTGTGTCGGTGTTCCCCACGCATTTATTAAAGCCGTCGGTGATTCGCCGACCCAATCCGACGGACTTCCGGTTGCATGAAACGTTTCCGTTATTCCCCCTTGATTACAAGCGGTTAAAGCAAGCGCCGACAAAAAAAGAAGGATTAAATTTTTCATTCGTCATACTCTTTTTCTAAATCGGGAAACAAAATGCGTTTCAACACGCTGCCGATAAAGCGAAACGTTAAGCGCGTCGGCGCCGTATGAGCCAGCGGTTCCAGCATTAAAAAGTCGTGAATGGTGCCGTTTATGCGAACGGAAACGGCATTCACGCCGGCATCGGAGAGCTTACGGGCATAAGTTTCGCCGTCATCGCGCGCGGGATCATTTTCGGCGGTAATGATAAGCGTTTCGGGCAATCCTTTCAATTCATTTTCGGGAATCAACAACGGACTGACCATTGCCTGATTCCGCAAGGAAATATCGGGCAAATAATTTTCCCAAAACCAACGCATGGTCGCTTTTGTCATCCACGGACCCCGACAAAACGTTTCATAAGAATCCATATTCACATTTGCATCCAATGAGGGATATAATAAAAGCTGATAATTGATGAAAACACCTTGTTTTCGGGCATAATTTGTTAAAACGGCAGCCATGGCGGCACCGGTTCCGTCTCCGGCAATTACAACTTTATAGGGATCCACCCGATAAATGCCGGGATTGTTTAAAATATGATTAAATGCCGTCCACAATTCTTCCAGCTGTGTGGGAAAACGTGCCGTCGGAACAGACGTATATTCGGGAAAAATAACGGCAGCGCCTGTTTCTTTCGCCAACTTTCGCAACAAGCGATCGTATGTCATGGCATCGCCCGTCACCCAACCGCCGCCGTGAACGTAAAAAATAATCGGCAGCGAATTTGTTTCTTCGGTTTTACGAACAATCCGCACGGGAATGAATCCTTTGGCAGAAACGGGGACGTCAAAATCGCTGCGAGACACATCATCTTTAAATGTTTGAGCGGATTGTATTTTTGAAATAAAAGCCCGTGCGGCTTCAAAGGTGTCATCTTGCAGGGGGCGTTTGTCTTTCACGGAGTCGACAAATTCTTTAACGCCCAGTGTTAAATTCGGGTTTTCAAACGTTGCTTGCATAAAAAATCCTTTCAGTAATGAGGGAACTATCCGAAAAAAAGTGTGAATTTACGGGCAAAAATGCAAGGAAACCGCGACTTTTGAACAAAAAAAAGCATAGATTGATATTTTCACTCAATTTTTTCTTGCCAAAACGAAAAAAAAAGAGTATAAAGGCGTTTATCAGGATGGGTGGCCGAGTGGTTGAAGGCGCACGCCTGGAAAGTGTGTTTAGGTCTAAAGCCTAACGCGAGTTCGAATCTCGCCCCATCCGCCATTAAAAAAGCCCCGTTTCGGGGCTTTTTAAATGACGGAGCGAGTTCGAACTCGCGTTGAGAGCGAGTTCGGAAACCTAAAAAAGGCGGATGAAAAGACGCCGGTTTTTTATTGACGACAGTCAAAAAAAATTTTTAG
>CANREI010000013.1 GCA_947629595.1 uncultured Alphaproteobacteria bacterium
CAATCGGTGCAAATTTTATCGGATAATGCAAAATATCAGCCGATTCGGGCGGAAAATTATCAAACCGTTAAAACGGTGGGGCGTGTGATTTCTTTTACCAAAATGATCGGATAACAAATGGATTGGTTACGTCGCTTTATTTTGTTGAGTGTTTATTCGGTTGCACCGCCGTTTTATATGATTTGCGCGACCTTTTTGCTCGATGATTACAGCGGGCGAAATAACTTTTTAAAAGAACATATTTTTCCTTTTTTAAGCGTGACAATTTGGATTGCTTTGATTTTTGCTTTCGGAGCAAATTATGTGTGGCGGCGCTATCGGCAAAAACATTTGTTACCCGGCGAAAAAGTGAAAGATTATCCGTTAATTTTCGTGTTTGTCTATTCCGTTTATTTTTTATTGGTCGGTTGCTTTTTTTGGGGAGCGGATTGTCTTTATGCGGCGTTCAGCGGATTATCGGTTGTGTTTTGGGTGCTGATTTTTCACGAAAATATGCGCCGGTGTGTCGAATATTTGCCGGCCGTTGAAAAGTTTTATTTTTATGTGGTGGCATTTGTTTATCCGATTTTCATTTTAATGATGAGTGATGCGTTGTCGCTTATTGAAAATACGCCGTGGCACATGACAATTTTACTGTCGCCCATTGCCTATGTCCCCGGTGTGACAGTGTTTGCCTGCGCCTGTTTAATGTTAAAAATAATCTGTCGTATGCGGGAGAGCGCTCTCAAAAAAAATGTTTTCGGGCTGACACAGGCCATTTTGTTATTGCTGATCGGTGATGTGAGCGGCTGTCTTTATTTGGTGCCGTATGTCGGACGCGGTATTTTTCTTGTCGGTTTTGTTATGAGTTTCGGCGTTTATTTAATTGAATTATTTTATCATTATAAGCGTCATCAACGCCTTAAAATGAAACATTGATTATTTTTTTATGCCGATAAGATAAATAAATCTTGTTTTTTTCATATTTTACGGGTAAAATAACTTAAAACGGTTTTTATAGGGAAGGAAAAAATAAGATGACGGCGTTAATTATGTTTTTTATGGCCTTTATCATTGCTTTATGGTGTGCGGCACGGTTATGGCAGGGACAAAGTTTGTCACCGCGGTATAAAGCTTTGTTTTATGCTTTCTTTGTGTTTATTTGGCTGTTACCGTTAATTTATCGGCAGTTGGGCTTTCATTTACCGATTGTTTATACATTCCCGTATCATTTATTCGGCTTTTTGTTCTTTTGGGCCTATTTGTTTTTCATTTTTATTTTTGTGCAAGATGTTTTTTGGGCAATCCGCTACATTATTCGCTTTTTGAAAAATAATCCGAAGCCGTTTCCGTGGAAGCGGGAAGCGCGCATTAAAAAATCAAATGCGCTGTGGTTGGGATGCTCGTTTGTGTTGGCGCTCTTTGCCTTATATGCGGGGCTCAAAACGCCTGAGGTGAAGGAAGTGAAAATTTACACGTCAAAACTCAATTCCAACATCACCATCGTGGCGTTAAGCGATTTGCATTTGCATCATAATTTATCATTGAAAAAAATTCAGGAAATTGTGGATAAAATCAATACAATTCAGCCGGATATGATTGTTTTTTTGGGTGATTTTGCCGATGAGGGTACCAATCATTTACATCAGCAATTGTTTGAATTATCGCAATTAAAGGCGCCGCTCGGAAAATATGCCGTTGCCGGTAATCATGATTTTTATTTGGGACATGAAGAAGCCAAAGAAGCTTTTAAAGAAGCGGAATTTACCTATTTGTTCAATGAAGGCGTACAAGTAACGCCGCAACTTTATTTAGCGGGTGTGCCCGATTATCGCAGCGTTCGACAAATCAGTGATTCGGTTGATATTGTTCGGGCGCTTTCGTCGGCGCAACCGAGTGATTACAAAATATTGTTATCGCATCGGCCGAAGTTAATCGATACGTTGGTTCCCAAGCAAATTGATTTGCAATTGTCGGGGCATACGCACGGCGGGCAAGTGTTTCCGCATCATTTTACGGTTAAATTGTTTAATAAATATTTATCGGGCTTATATCAAACACGGCACGGAAAGTTATATGTAACGTCGGGAGCGGGGCAATGGGGCGCGCAAATGCGTTTGTTTGCGCCGTCTGAAATTACGGTTATACGCCTGATTGCCGAAGCGCATGACGTGTTGCCGGGTACTCAAAAACGGATAAGCGTTGATAAGAAAACGGCGGTTCAAGAAAAAGAACTGGCTATTCGAGCCATGCCGGAAAAAGAAGCCGTTGTGCCGAATAAAAAAACGAATCGGAAAAAGTCGGCGTTAATGCCGATTGTCGGTAAGGTTTTAAAGAAAAACGGTTCTGCCGAAAAGAAACCCGATAATGAAAAAGCAGGGACGGCAGAAAAAGGCACTTCCCAAGAAAAAAATAATGTAAAAACCAAAGAAGTGAAAACGTCAACGGAAAATCAGGCGCAAGCTCTGACAAAATCGGCTGAAACGCCTGTTATAACAGAGCAAATGTTCTCGGAAAAACCGCTGTCGAAAGAGGGCAATCAGTCTCAAAAGGCGGAAGAAGGCGAGAATCCGTTTGAAAATATTTCAAAAGATATTGATTCGTTAATTGCCTCCATTCGGCCGCAATCAACGACTGATTCGGCGCTTGATGAGGTGACGGAATCGGAAGCGAATGAAGATATGAATGAAAAAACAGAGGAAAATGAGCCTGATGAAACGGTAACGGATGAAATATCGCCGGAAGAGGCGGTATCGGAAGAAGAACTGCCTGTTTATAAAGAAGAATTGTATATTGAGGTGTTAAAGAAAGGCGGGCAAATTTCAGGTGTTCGGGTTTATAATGCCAATCATGACTTAATTGCCGATACCGCTTTACGCGAAGGCACGAGTGTTTTAACGCATACGCTTCATAACACGGACGGATCGGTTGAAACGCATGAAACCATTATGCACGTTCGCGCTATGCCGGACAGACATGTAACCAAAGAAACCACGCAGGTTTTTGAAAAGAAAAAGCCGCAAATAAAGCCCTTTGTTCCGATTGTTGAAGAGCCTGTAAAGCCGGCATTTTCGCCAACGGAAGATGCTTTGCCGCCCTCGGTGAATAATAAGTAATGTTTAAAATTCAAATAGAACCGATATATCGGGCAGAAAAAAGGTATAAAAAAACACCGATGAAAAAGTTTTTATCGGTGTTTTTTCTTGTTTACGCAAGTTCTAAACCGGTTGTGCGGAATTGATAATTTGATTCATCAATGGTTTCATTCAATTTGGTAGCGGACAGTTTTAATGTTGTTAAACCGCTGACGGATTCGGCTGATTTACCGGATTCTTCGATGTTTGAATGTGTATCAGCGTGTTGCGATAGGGCCGTATTGTCGGAAGCAATTTTATTTTCATCCGGCACTTTCGGTGCGGCCGGATTTTCTGTTTCTGCCGTTTTAGCGGAAGTATCGGCCTTTTCGGCATTGCCCGTATTTTCATTCGGTACTTTCGGCGCGGCCGGGTTTTCTGATTCTTTTGTTGAGGCAAGTTGTTTGTTGGAAGTCGGTTGAGTCTTGCCCTGATTTGTTTTTTCCCCGTTTAATTCTCTTGAATATTTTTGTGCTTCATGAAGATCGGCCATCAGTTGCATTTTCTCATAAGAAGTGCCTGTGCCGTTTTGTTCCATTTCATGAAGTTGTTGCGTTAAACGCTGTACGTTTTGTTCGGCATTTTCATATTTAAGCCTCTCGTCATAGCTCTTTTGCGCTTCATGAAACTTGGCCATCACTTGCATTTGCTCATAAGAAGTGCCTGTGCCGTTTTGTTCCATCTCATGAAGTTGTTGCACGGCGCTCTGCATGTTTTGTTCGGCATTTTCCATATCTTTAATTTCTTGTAAATGTTTTTGCGCTTCATGAAACTTGGCCATCACTTGCATTTGCTCATAAGAAGTGCCTGTGCCGTTTTGTTTCATCTCGTTAAGTTTTTGAGCTGTTTGTTGTGCCTCTTGTTCAATATTTTCACGTAGCTGTGTCATCTCGTCTTTCGGCGTTTCGGTGTGGCTTTGCGTTGGTTCTTGTTTGCGTTCTGAGCCGGTTTCCTTGTTAATTCCTTTTACCACCTTTTCTGTGCGCTGTTGTAAGTTTTTTTGCGGTGACTGACCGTTCTCCCCTCGGGTAAATGACTGTGTTACGTTTTGAGAGGGATGCTTTACTTGATTTGCCATTGTTTCTTTGCAGGCTTGATAAAGATTTTCTGCGTTTCGGGCGGCTGCAAAATATTTGTCGGCAGTCTCTAAATCTCCCCGCTTACGCGCTTCTTCTCCTAAACGCTGAAACTGTTCTGCTTCTCGTTTTTTTTGCTCTATTCCTTCTTGCAATGATTGTAATTTGTATGCCTGTTGTAATTCCGGCGGTAATTTTTCGGCATTTTTATCAATTTGTTGCATCCAGTTAAGCATCATTTGCGGCGTTTCGTTTATATGACGCAAAATCTCTTCTTTGGAGCTGTGTTCCCAATCAAAATGATCATATTTGTCCCAAAAATTACTGTAATCTTGGGCGGCTTGCAACTTAATTTGAGCTATTTGTTGCGCCGTTAAAACTTGTTGCTGATCTTGATGAATTTGCGCTTGTATTAACGCTTCTTTTTTATCGTTTCCCGCCGTGTTTATGCCTTTAAACGATTCTTGGTAGTAAGAGTATACCCGGGGGGGTATTCTGCATTGCATTTTCCCGACTTTCTGCCGGCAATTCCGCCAAAGCCGTACGCAGCATTTCATCACAGGCGGTTTTGGTTGTTTCATTCGGATTTGTGTGATACGAATCGATTAAAGAAGCTAAATCTGCCATTTGCGCTTGAAATTTTGCCATTGATTCGTTTGTTAAAACAACGGTTGCCTTGTTTTGAGACATTATCGGTGCTTTGGGCAAATTTAAATTTGATATAGCTTGCGTGGTTGATGGCATTTATACCCTCCTTAACGAATTTTTAATAATTGTATCATAAAAAGGAAGCCCTGTCAACGAAAAAAAGATAACTGCTTTTAGTGTTTGTTTTCATTAAAAAAATCCGACAATAATGCCGGATTTTTTATTGCTTTTTAAGGCTTTATTTTTTAAATAAATTGCAATGGCAATGTCCCATGGTGGCAATTTCCTGCTCATGCTCGCCGCACGGACAAAAACCGCGTGAAACATCACACGGACAATGCCCCTGACACGCGTTAATGCACCGATTGATAATTTTATCGGCAAACGGTGTGAGTTGATAGCCTTTTGCTTTGGCATAAAGTTCCAACGCATGCTTAAAGTGATTGTTGTTGTTTAAAATTTCATCTTGTTCCATTTTTCTCTCCTTGATTATAATATAAAATGAATGCCGTATAAAACAAATGAAGCATATAGACCGGCAATAACATCATCTGCCATCACACCGAATGCATTATGTGTTTTTCTGTCAATAATGGAGGCCGGCCACACTTTCACAATATCAAAAAAACGAAATAACGCGAATCCGATAAAATAATCATACCATATTAAACCGCTTTGTGCAACCCATAAAAAGGTGAGCAGTTGCCCCACCGTTTCATCAATGACCACATAGCCCGGATCGGTTGCTTTTTGTGCTTTTAAAACAACGCTTGTTGCTTGTTGCCCGATGAAAAACAAAAGAATGGCGGAAATGAGAATGCCCCAAAAACCGAGCGGTGCCAGCACAAAAACAAGCGGTAACGTGAAAAACGAACCGGCCGTGCCGGGCGCTTTGGGAAATAATCCCGAAAAGAACCATGTTGCTACGGCAAAAGCCGCTTTTGCGGGCAGCGGCTGATTTTTAATGTCGGCAAAATGAAGGCGTTGCTTTGTCATAACCGATTATGCCTTCGGTGCGGGGTTTGCAGGCATGGCCGGTGCGCGTAACCCGGTCACGACTTGCGGTTTACTTTCTTGTTGCGCCTCTTGCGCCGGTTGTTGTTGCGTTTCCTGTGCCGGTTGTTGCGCTTCTTGCGCTGATGGTGCAGCGGCGGCGGTTTCCGTCGATTCGGCAGATGTTTCGGCCGTTTCTTCGGATGAATTTGTAATTTCACTTAAACTGGCGCGAATTTTTTCCAGCTCGTCATCAAAATCGGAGTTTTCTTCCTGACTGACTTCTTCCGTTGCGGCTGAATTTTCTTGCGGTTGCGCTTCTTCGGGTTGCGTTTCGATTGATTCGCTCGGTGTTGCCTCAACGGCGGGCGCTTGTTTTGATTTTAACGGCACTTTTTCAACCGGATGCGGTGCCGGATCGGTTTCACCGTCTTTTAAATCAAAATACGCACTTAAAAACGAAGCCAAATCAGGCAAGTCTTCTTTGGGTTCGGCATTATTAAAGCCTAAAAGAAAAATGCCTTTGGAGCGAAAATATTCAACGGCTTGCTTGGTATTTAAAACGCGCCCGTCCGTAACCAATATGGCCGATAACACCTCGGAATTCGGTTCGGATTTGGCCAGTGATTTTGAAGCGCCGATTAAATCTTGCGCCAAACGTTCCATAACGCCGCCTTCCGAATACCACCCGCCGGCCGTGACATCATCGGTAAATTCAACCGACCAATTCACTTTCTTTTTGTTGACAATTTCAATTAAAACGGCGCGGGCATCGGTTGAAATGGCCATCGGTACCCGAAAGCCTTCCAAAAGAATATGTTGAAAAATTTCCACCTTGTATTTTCGCGCCAACGCCGCCGCCTGTTTAATCATTTGCGCCAAATTGGCATGACTCTTTTCACCGGAAACAACTTCTTCTTTTTGGTTGGGCAACCGCGGCGCCACATAACGATTGATTTGCATGGTGGAAGGCATTTTGCGCGGCATGTGATAAATGGGCTTTGATTCTTTTAATTCGAATTTTGACGGCGTCGCTTTTTTCACTTTTATTTTCGGCTTTAATTTCTTCCAATTCAAATGATAGAAAAAATGCCAACCCCAAAACCAGAGCGGAATCCAAGCAATCATCATAAAAAGTAATAATGTATCGGGCAGGGTGTTAATGCGCCATTTGTAATTGAGAAAATCGGTATATCGTTTTTCCCAATCTTGCGCCGACAGAAAATTAAAATTTAAAAAATAACCGATAACGGGCAATAAAAGATATCCGTAAATCAGAAACCATAATATACCCGTTAATATCAGTTTAATCGGTTGTATTTTTGCTTTTGCCATGGCTTTTCCCGTTTAGTTTTCTCTTGAATTGTTGTTGCGTATGTTCATTTGCGTGTTTGCACTCTTTTCGGCACCGTTTCGAGCATTGCTTAACTGCCGTTGTTGTTGCATGACTTGTTGTTTTTTCTCATCATTGTCACGCTTTTTGTTTTCTAATTGTTGAGCTTTTGCCGTTAATTGGTCTTTGTTGTCATTATTAACGGGAACTTTGGTACCGTTCGGTAATTCCACAACGGGATTTTTTAAATTGCCTTTGACGGTTACTTTATCTAACGGATCTAATTGATTAGCGGCTTGTAAAGCTTCGTCGCGCAGTTTGGCTTGCTCCGATGTTTGTGCCGTTTTGGGCGCTGCCGCTTTCGGCACGGGTGCCTGTTGTTGCGGCTGCGGTGCCTGCTGTTGCATCGGCGGCGTTTGCTGTTGATGTTGCGCCACCTGAACGGTTTGCATTTTCGCCGCTTGCGATGCCATTTCTTTTAATTCTTTTCCCATTAAAGCCAAACCCGTCGCTTCATAAGCAACGTTTTTAAAGGGCGGCACTTGCGCATAATGAGTCATATAAGTTGTATAGCGTTTCTTTTGTGCCCGCGTCATTTTATTAAAATCAATCGCGCCTTTTTCATTTTTCGGTAATCCGGCCGCAAAGTCGCGTTTTTCCTTTAATGCCTCCTCATATTTTGAATAAGGCCCTTTGGCGGGTATTTTTTTATAGGCGGGATCGTTTAACAGCCATTCTTGCGTGTCATGCGCTAAAATGGCCGCCAGTTTCGGCATACTTAACCCGTTGTTTCTTAAATTCGCATCAATAAATTCATGCCGCTTTGATTGCCGAATTTTATCGTTTTCTTTCATGTTGGCGTGAACTTGATTAAGCCATTCGGTTGCCATGTCAATCGGCGCCAAAAGAGCCAATTCCATTACTTGAAACATTAAATCTTCGGGATTTTTGCCGGAACCGACTTTTTCAAGACGGCTTAACCCTTTTTCGAAAATTTTGGAGCTGTCAATGCTTTTTAAATCATCTTTGTTAACGGGCGCTTTGTCAAAATAACCGTTGCTGCCGTCACTTGTTTTCACATTAAAAGCTTCTTGCATTTCGGCTAAATCGGCTTGTTGCTTATCCGGCTCGGTAATGCCTTCTTTTAAGGCGGAATGAATTTCGGTGCCTTTTTGCACTTCGGCCTTCATTTCTTCCGGCGAGATCGGCTTTTCTTCCGATAACGGCACTTTTACCGTTTGTTGAGGCATTTGCGCTTGCGGTGCCTGTTGTATTTTCGGCATTTGTTGTTGCGCTTGCGGTGCCTGTTGTATTTTCGGCATCTGTTGTTGCGCTTGCGATGCCTCCTGCTTCGGCGGTTGTTGTGTCGCTTGCGCCGATTGCTGTTGCGGTGCCGATTGTTTCGACTGCGGCATTTGCGCTTGCGGTGCTTTTTCCGTTGGTGTTACGATTTGTTGCAATTTGTTTTCGGGTGATTTTTGTAAATCGTTCGCGTTTGTTTTTTCCGACTCTTTGAAAGCTTGCGGATATCTGTTTTGGGCCCAATCAACCCACGCCGATTTTTGAGCAAGGATGTTGGTTTCGCGCGGTGATAATGCTTCTCCTTTTTCCTTTTTATCATCAATTTTTTGAATAACGGGAATCGTCTGTGCCAATCGTTGCACGTTTTGGCGGTTTTGAAGAGCCGATACCAGATTTTGCATTTCAGATGACGGGTATTGAGTCTTCAAGTCTTGAAGTTTTCCCTTATCGCCCGATTTGACGGCTTCGCTGGCCTGTTTCACTTGAATGTTGCGCGCCGCTTCCGGAAAGTATTTCATTGCTTCCGTTAAATCAACCGTACTTTGTTGAATCAGTTGTTCTAATTGTTGCTCACTTATAAACGCTTTTGCCATAACTTAATTCTCCTTGACATAAATATGGTTCTATTATAGCACATTTTTACGGCTTGTCAAACGCTATATTTTCAATCCTTTTAAAAATTTGGCAATTTTTGCGTTTTCTTCTTTGGCGGCCTCCGGCGTTAAGATGGAATGCCCCGATGAATCGGTTGTGATAATGGGTGAAAAATAGGCCGGATTGGAAATGAGCGTATCATAAGCTTTTTTGGCATCTTTTCGATACATAATAAAGTAACAGGACATCAGTTTATAGGCATCAATATGAAAATGTTGCGCATTGATTTGATCCCCGAAAGTGCGTACCAGCTCTTTTCGCCGGTTTTCCTCCTGCCGAATTTCGTTTAAAACCCGTGTTGTTTCTTTCAATAACTCAACGTTGCGTTTGTAAATGGTTTCTTCCTGTTGTTTCAGCTTATATTCCATATAATCCAAAATAATATCTTTCCAAAACGGTTGATCGTTATAGTTTTGTTGCACGATTCGCAAAATATCTTTCACTTCGCAGGTGTTAATATCTTTCACGCTGCATAAATAAGAAGCAATTGCGGCCGATTCTTTTTCAACCAACGTAACGGGAAAATTTTGAACGTTGTATTGCGTTATGTCAACGGTGAGTTGCGGGGCCGTCGATAAAACGCTGCGTTGCGCATAAAGCCGGGAATATAAGCCGTAAAGAATATCATTTGCCGCCATGTTGTTTTTTCCTCCCTCGGATATTTTTTAAAATTTTTTGATCGTTTCATCGGTTGTTTCTTTCAGTATAAGCATAAATTTTAAAAAATCTACTAAAAAGTGTTGTCTTTTTTAAAAATATGGTGTATGATAGTAGTATAAGGTCAATTATTAAGGGGAAAAATCAATGAAAAAACGTCTCTTTCTTATCTTAACCGTTTGTGTCGCATCGTTTTTATGTTTTGTCCCGTCCGAGGCGTATGCCGGCTTTTTGAGTAAATTGGGCGGTACAATTTTTGAAGGAATTATGGGTTTCTTGGGCTTTAATAGCGATTTAGACGGTTGGTGTTGGTTTTGCCCCATTGTTCGTACCTTGTTGGAAGGCGCCAATCGAATTGCCAAAGGTATTTATAGTGCAACCAAAGACGGCCTTTTAATGATTTTGGGTGTCGGCACGTTATTTTATATTGCTTTTAAAGTAGGTGCCATGGTTGTTAAATTGCAGGAAGTTGATTTAATGCAATTTATGGGTGAAATGTTTAAAATTTTGGGACGCGTTATTATTGCATCGGCTCTGTTAATGAATGCGCCGTTTGTTGTCGGTGAAATTATGACACCGTTTGTGGCTTATTCAAGTGAGTTTGCCATTAACGTTATCAATCAGGGAGAATCTGCCGTCAGCAATAAACTGTTTAAAAGCGTCAATAAAATGGTTGATTATAAAAATGATGCGAACGGTGAAGTCTCTAAGCTGAATAGTCAGATTAACTACTGGAAGAGCACCGAACCGGGGAAAGAAAAACCCGGAGATGATTTTATCAGCCCGATAATGGTGAACGGTATGGTTTCCATTGTGGCCAAAATTACGGCGAATTTGGTTGTCGGTTTGGCCGTGGGCTTGGTGTTGATTCTGTTCAGCGGTCTTTCTTCGTTGGTCTTTCCCGATTTACAAAGCATATTATCCGGCGGTGTTATTTTTATGTCTTTTGCCGTCTTATTTGTGACGGTTCCGTTTCAAATTGTCAATTTGGCCATTCAAATGGTGTTTGTGTTGACCTTGCTGCCGTTTTGGGTGGTGTTGTGGGTTTTCCCCGTGACGGCGCAATATACCAAAAAAGCATGGGATATGTTTGTGACAACCTGCTTATCCATTATGATTTTCGGTATTTTGGCGGCATTGGTTTTGCAATTGCTGGGCTATATGTTGCCGAACGCAGATGATATTTTGGGGTCCATGATTCCGGGCTATGATTTAATTGCCGGCAAAAAAGCCAGTGCTTTTTCTTCAAGCACGTTGTTAACATTGGCTTTGGGCTTCTTGTGTCGGGAGCTTTTGAAATCGGCACCCGAATTGGCTTCCCGTATTACCAGCGTTTACGGTATTCAGGCCGGCGAGTCAATGGCGGCATCCATTTCTTCCGCCATTGCAAGCGGTGCGGCGGCCGGCGGTGCCATGTTCGGTTTGGCAAAAGCTTTTGGCGGTATGGGTGTTGATACGGCTCAATCAGTCGGTAAGAAAGGCAGTGAAACAATCAGAGGCCTATTCGGTTTGGAAGAAGGAAAGAGCTTGCAAGACAAATATTTGTTCGGCAGTTCCGGCAGTTCCGACTCCGGCTCCAAAGCCAGCACGCCGAGTACTTATCAGGCGCCGCAACAGTCGCAAGCCGCAACAAATACAACAACATCAACAACAACGTCGCAGCAGACGAATAAATGATAATACGATAAAAAAAAGGGCAGACAATGGTTTATTTGAAAAAAATTCGTTGTTCTATCGAAAAACTTTCAAAAGGAATGTTTTTATTGTCCCTTCTGTTTTTGGGCGGTTGTTCAACGAATATCGATGCCAGAATGATTACCCAGCTCTTATTGGCCAAGGAAGAAAATTGTTGGCCGTGTACCATGTATAAAGTTATCTGGGAAGCCATCGGAAGATTGGTTTCAACGGCTTATGACGAGCTATGCGGTGATGCATTGATTATGTTGGGTATCGGTTTGTTATTTTGGATTTGTTTTACGGTCGGAAAATTGGTTGTTTCGATTAAAGAACCGAACTTAAAAGATTTTATCAGCAATATGGCCGGCGTTCTTTTTAAAGCCATGGTTGTTGCCGTTATTTTATCACTTCCTTCATATACAATTTACTGTTTGGATTTTATTGTCAGAAATGTGTTGGAAGCTTTTATCAATTTAACTTTGAATATTATGTTTTCGAATTCGACCATTGCCAAAAGTTTGGCAACGGGGCATGTGTATGAAGGCGATATTGTTTCAACCGTTTCCGGTGCGGGAAATATTCTCTTTACCACCGATATCGGCCATCAGATACAAGACTTGGTTTATCGTATTTATGTCGGTTTTCACGGCGGCATGAGTTTGGGCGTTAATTTAATTTTTCAAACGGATCCGGCTTTAATTGCAACGGGTTTGTTCGTAACGGCCGTTTTCTTTTATTTAATGCTGATTATTCCGCTGTTGTTCATTGAAGCCTTCGCTTTGTTGGGGGCGGTCATCGTGTTTTTCCCGCTGGCGTTGGTGTTGTATGTTTTTCCCTCTACAAAGGCTTACGTGGTTCCCATGTGGAAAGTGTTGTTTGTTTCCATGGCGCAAATTTTGGTCACCGGTGTTTATATGGCGGTGATGATTCATGTGGTACAGGTGTTTTCGGATAATATTCTGTCACCGAGCAGTATTTTATCCGATCCGCTTTTGTTAATGAATTTGAAAAATATGAAAGATCAGTTTTTGGCATTTTGCGCATTGGCCTATATTATGTATCGTATGTCCAAAGATATTCCGAACATTTCTTCCAAATTGTTGGGTGACTTTAACCGCTCCATGATGTTGGCCGGTGTTACGAAAGCCCTCAACTTCGGTAAAAATATCGGTTTGGCGATGGGTGGTGCCGCTTTGGCGGGAACCGGCGTTGCGGGCGGTGTCGGTCTTTCCATGATGATGAGCGGCGGCAAGGGAATGATGGAAACAACACGCAATCCTGACGGACAAGGCGGTTCTTCCGGATTAAGTACGGCGGAACAGGCGCAACAGGCACAACAGGCTGCTGCCAAGCAGAAGTAAGGAGAAAGAGAAAATATGAAACACATTATCCGACTTTTCTTCTTTGTGTGCTTCATCGCTATGGGGCGTCTTCTTTCGCAACTTCATTTGGGAAACGGACAAACGATTTTTTGGATTTGTTTCGGATTAACGCTGATGATTGGCAGTGGTGCTTATTTTTATTTTGTGCGTGTCAAAAAGCATAAATTGTCGGTGTTGATCGGTGCTGCCGTTTTTGCAACGTGCTTGTTTTCCGGCTCAATCGGTTACGCGGATAGTGTGAGCGTGAGTAATTTGGGACAGGCAGAAAAACTGGATGAGTATAAAAGTTGGGTTTCTTCGTTTGAAAGCCAAATAAAAAATGATAACACATTGAAAGATTATGACAGCATTATGGACGGGACAAAAGTTCCCTCCATCAACGGTGAGACGGCGCAGGCAGCATCACGCGCCAATTTAGCTTGTCAAATGCTGGAATACGGTGACAGCAACGAAAAGGGTTCTTACGAGGATACTTGCGAAAATGCCAAAAAATATACCGATATTATGGGAAAAGTTTATAACAGTATGGGATCGGGATGCAGTCCTATTGCCAGTATCGTCAAAAACATATTGAATAAAGATTCTTGTTGGCCGTGTGACGTAACGGCACTGGTTATCAACTCTATTCAGATGATTGCAAAAGACTCACATTCTGTTATGACAAAGGCAGCGCTTAATTTAATGGGCGGCTTGTTCTTGTTATGGTTGGCTTATGTAACGTTGGTGTTTTTCGGCAAATTCGGTTTTGCGCGTATTTCCGAATATTTGACAAATGTTTTAAATAAAGCCATTCTTGTTTTAATTGTTGCCGCATTCTTGCATATGCCGGTGGCAGAAATTTATTCTTATACCGTTTCACCGTTTGTGCAGTTTACGGCGGGTTTAACGAAGGTGTTTTCCGATCAGGGCAGAGTAGCGGTAAAAGAAGCGGGCAGCACATTAAACATATTACAAAAAATTATTACCGGCGGCGCAAATCCGAAATGCAAATATTGCAGTAATATGACTGCTTCAACGACCGATACAACGGCATTTTTGGATCAAGCCTCCGTAAACGGCTTATTATGTACCGTTTGTACGGTTTATCATCAGGTTGCGCCGATGATCAGTTTAGGGCAAGGGCTTTCCTGCTTTTCGGGCATGTCTCAAAAATCAAACAGTGACAGCAGTACAATCGGCGGTACTTCCTCGTTCGGCGTTCCGCGAATCGGTGCTTTGTTAGCCGGTACGGCCATTGTGTTGGTTTTCTCGTTTTTAATGTTTTTGATTGCCTATTATATCATTTCTTCGGTGTTGCAATTAGGTTTTGTTATTATTTTGTTGCCGTTTTGGATGGTGGCCTTTGTCTTTAAGGCAACACGGGAATATACCAAAAATGCGTGGACATTGGTTTTGCACGCGATGGGAACATTAATGTCACTGTCGATAAACGTTGCCTTGGTGATGGTCGGATTTAGCGAATTGTTATCCGGAAAAGTCGGGCTTGCGCTCGGTTGGGGTATTATTTCCGGCTCGCCGACAACCGTGATGGATGCTTTTACGGGAGCTGAAATTTTTCAATCTCAAAGTGAGGGAGACGGATCATTCTTCTCGGGATTGACGGATAAGCTTATCGATTTTGCCGTTGATCAGGCGATCGGTATGTCACCCACGCATGCTATTTTGCTGTTGGTTGCTTATGCTTTCTTATCTATTACCATGGTCAGCAACACTTCATTTTTTGTGGAACGTATTTTAGATGCATGGATTAACAGAGATTCCAACGCACAAGGAGAATTAACGGCCGGAATTGTGGCTGCCGGTAAAGGTGTCGGATCGATATCGCGATTGGGGGCTGCGGGTGTCGGTGCCGCTACGGGTGCGGTGTCGGCCAGTTATTCGCGTATGCGTGATAAAGTGAATAAACAGCGTGCCGAAGCGGCGCAAGGAAGCAAAGCGCACACACCCAATGCGTATGGAAATACGGCTGCCGAAGTTATTAACCGTAATGTTTTCGGATGGGAAGATAAGAAATCCTCGAATAAATCAACGGATCAATCGACGAAGAAATAAATATCAGGTTAAAAAAGGATGAGTTATCCGCAAAAACGGAGAGGAAAGAAATACCTCAAAATTTTCAAGCATATGAGAAAAGGCAAACGGCAAAAGTTTTGATGATAAAAACAGAGCCTCATCAATGAAAGGGGCGTGTTTTTGAAAAGCAGACATCATAAAAAAAACCTTGGTTTCCCAAGGTTTTTTTTATGGTGCGGAAAGCCGGAATCGAACCGGCACGGGAGCAAAGTCCCAACAGATTTTAAGTCTGTTGCGTCTACCAGTTCCGCCATATCCGCGTGGTAGAAAACAACTTGCTTTATATCTCATAATTTAAAAATCGTCAAGAGTTTTTTTTCGATTTTATGAAAATTTTTTTTAAAAATGAAAATAATGCTTGATTCATGCTTCCTTTTTGTGCTATTTTCAATTAAATTATATAAAAAGGAGCTTTTCTATGGATGAATTTGATAAAATCAGAGAGATTTCGGAAGATTTAACCCATCGGCGTGAACCGTCGTTTGAAAATTTGGTGACGCCGACAAGTGAGAATACGGCATCGGCTTCAATGGCCTCATCCGCTCGGGCAGAACAAAACAATGCGGCTTTAAAAAGCGCTTTTGCCGATTTGCAATCCGACGGGGAAGAACCGTTTACATCGCCCTTTGCCGATAATTCCGGCTTAAACGATTCGTTTATGGAAGAAAAAAAGTTTCCGTCAATGAAAATTCATTTAATCGGTTTAACTTTGTTTGTGGGTATTTTAGCTGTTGTTTTGGCCGGGTTTTTCATTTTTAACAATGAACCGGAAGATATGAGCGAAGTGGTCACCATTACCGCCGAGCCGGTTGTCGTGAAGGAATTGCCGGAGCAGGCGGGCGGGATTAACATTCCCGATCAGGATAAGTTGGTTTATAATCGAATTCGCTCAGAAAATGTAACGGCCAAAGTGGAAAGCTTGTTCCCGGAACCGGAAAAGCCCGTTATGCCGCAAATTTTAGCTATTGAAGATAACACACCCGAGCAAAAGTTTGTTGATATGAATGCCGTTAAGCCGATTAATCCGTTAGAAAATGCGCCAACGGCATCACCGGCTCAACCGATTGAAGAAAAACCGCAGCAGCCTGTTGCACAACCGCAACCCGCACCGACTCCGGCCGTGAAAGATGAACAACCGGCCCCGGCACCTGTTCAAGCACCGGCCGTTGTTCAAGCGCCCAAAGCCGAGCCGGTTAAAATTCCCGAGCCGAAAATTGAACCCGTTCAAATAGCGCAACCGACACCGAAACCGGCGGAAAAAGCAAAGAGTGCAACCGACAAAGTGAAAGCCGTTTCCAAAGAAGCATGGCGCGTGCAGTTATTTGCTTCCAATAATAAGGATGCCGTTGAAAAAGCTTGGTTAAAAATTCAATCTCAACAAAAAGTGTTACTTTCCGGGTTACCGTATGAAATTGAAACGGCCAGCATTGCCGGAAAAGGAAAGTTTTATCGGTTAAAAGTCGGCTCATTCGCCTCGCGCGAATCGGCGGCCGAGTTATGCGGTAAACTGAAAGCCCGCAAGCAAGATTGTATGCCGGTTAAGTAGAATGTTGAATTTAAATAATGCCGTTTATACCATAACAACATGGGTTTTGCCGTTGTTGCTTGCTTTGATTTTGCATGAAGTGGCGCACGGATATGTTGCTTTAAAACTGGGGGATAAAACGGCAGAGCGGGCAGGGCGTTTAACCTTGAATCCGTTTGATCATATTGATTGGATGGGAACCGTTGCTTTTCCGTTGTTTTTATTAGCCGTTCAAGCGCCGATTTTGTTCGGATGGGCAAAGCCGGTGCCCGTTAATTTTTCCGCCTTAAATCATCCTAAACGCGACATGGGCTTGGTTGCGTTGGCCGGGCCGGCAACAAACTTTTTATTGGCCGTTTGTTTTGTTATTTTTGCGCGGTTGGTTTTGCCGTTTTGCGATCCCGATTCGTTTGTCGGGTTATGGATTGCTCAAAATGTTTATAACGGTGTGTTAATCAGTGTTATTTTGGGCATTTTCAATTTATTTCCGGTTTTACCGCTGGACGGCGGGCGTGTTTTGGCGGCGCTTTTGCCGAACGGGTTAAGCGAAAAATATCAGGAAACGGAAAAATACGGCTTTATGATTTTATTGCTGTTGTTGTTTGTGTTGCCGTTTTTGGGAATCAATGTTATTGAATGGTTTATCGGCACGCTTTTTCCGTTTTTTATGCAAATAATCAATCTGTTGGTTGGTGTTTAAAAAAGAAACAAACGAATCGCTGCGAATCGTTTTATTGCATTTTTTTGTAATAAAATTCAATCACTTATATTTTTCATTTTTTAAAAGCGATTCGTTTTTCCGATTTTTTTTGTTCCGTGTGTTATTTTTGAGGACAAAAAATATTTAATTTTCGGAAAAAACAATTAAAAAGTGAAGTTTTGTCGCAAAAATATTTTGGGGGGAGAAAAAATGAAATAAAAAAATATTATATATTTCAATTAAATGTAAAATAATTGAATCATTTGTCAAATATTTTTAAAAAATATGTTGACAATTTTTGAATACAGTGTTATACAGTAACTATGAGATTGAGATGATGATGTTGAACATGTTAGTCTCCCTATGTTTTAGTTCAACATCGTCTAGTGAAAGAGAGAACGTCCCCCCCCTTTTTTTTAAGTTCCTCTTTCATGAGGCGCCTGTTCGCAGGCGCCTTTTTTTTTATTTCACTAATCCGTTGACTTTTTTAAAAAATGTGGTATAATAAGGATATAAAGGTTGATGCATCAAGGAGGTAACACATGCCTGTTGAAAAAATGAAAGCAAATAACAAAGTCGAAACGGCTTTGGAAGAGAAAAAGCAAAAGCTGGAAGATATGGCGGAAAAAGAAAAAGCCCGCAAGCTTTCCGAAGCGTTTGATTTACCGACGGGGCAAAACGGTTATTTAGATGAGGTGTCTTTGCGCAAAGACGAAAAGGCCACAATCGATTGGGATCAGGTTTTAGATAAAGGATTAGAGAGATTGAGAAAAATGAATGCGAAAAATCCCGATGATTTGATTTTCGCTTTGTTTGAAATAATGTTGTTATCGCCCGTTGATATGATGACAAATGCCTTGAATCAAGCGCGTAAAAATATGAAAGAGAATCGGAAAAAAGCGGAAGCAACGCGGCAGTCATTTATTGAAAACAATTTAAAAAGTAACAACTTAACAAGAGTTTCTTTGGCGGCCAAGCTTTCGCGTCAGGTGCAAAACTGGTTGTTGAATGATCCGGCGTACCAAAATTTGCCGACACAAGGTCCTTATACGAAATATCAAAAAGCCATTACGGAAAAGAAAAATTTTGCGGCGCGTTTACCGAAATTGTCGGACGGAAATATTGATTTTTCGCGTATGACATTTGCGCAAAAACGGCGTTATACAACGTATCTCACCTGTTTTGCCCGTTCCAATATGTGGCGGCAATATTTAAATGAAATGAGCGGGGTGCAATTACGGGAAAGCGAAGTGCAATCCGTTAAAAATTCTGCCGTGCGTATGAAAGCGGTTCGTTTGCCGAAAGAAGTGTTGATGAATACGCGCTAAAAGCCGAACAAGCCGAAAAAAAGAAACCGTTCGATGGTTCGAGCGGTTTTTTTGTGTTTTTGCGACCTGTTTTCAAGAAAAATGCAGTTTTTTAAAAAAAAGACTTGATTTTTTCAAAAAAAAGGTATATGAAAAAAAATGTTGTTCCAGCGTAGCTCAGTGGTAGAGCAATCGGCTGTTAACCGATCGGTCGTAGGTTCGAGCCCTACCGCTGGAGCCATTAAAAAGAAAACTCCCTTGAAGCGGGAGTTTTTTTTACGGAAAAGGCGTTTGTTGCGCCATAAACAGAGCGTTGTTGTACTGATAATGATTTTAATCTGCAGAAGGGAAGTTTGCCCCGGCGGCGATTGGGTTTTAATTCCGATCTCGACATACTGCCCGATCCCAATTATTTGTACTCCATCTTCTTTCACCATTGAACCCGACACCGACTCCACCGGAATGTAGGTTCATTCCCTGATAGTTTCTTTCTTTAAACCAAATAAATCTGCCACCTGTATAATTTTCATCATTATCAAACATTTTCCTGAATTTTTTTATCGTGGAAGAAACATTATAATTACCGGGATTTGCATCTGTTCCCTTGCAGAAGTATCCGACGCCGCTATGAAAAGTCAGCTCATTATTATAGCACTGCCAATCAATATCGGTATATCCCAACATAAAAGAGGGCCCTTCTGCCGTTCCGACACAACCTTCATCGCTTGTTTTGGCACGCGCGGCGCAAAAACGACAACTGCTCCACCAATTCATTTCTTTATTTGAACCGTAAAAATTGATATTTTGTATATTTGTCGGCTTTTCTTTCAATAAATCATCGGAAACTTTATGACATTCGCCCGAATAATTTTCTCCGTTCGGATCGTCATCTTGCCATTCTGATGTAGAGTTAGCAACGCCATGTTTCAAATAGCAATATTTTTCAAATCCGCCGTCAGGGTTGCAATCTTCGTTGGTTCGGCATTCATAAGCAACGCAGCCTTGTGCCGATTCTTTCCATTGTTGCCCGTCGGGACAGGGTTCGCATTTGCCTTCTGTGGTGTTGCAAACCGGCTTCTCCGTTCCTTTCGCCAAACAATCTTCATCCGTTTCGCATTCCACGCATTCATTATTAAGCCATACGGGCGTTTCCGACGGACACGATTCACAATTACCTTGCTCAACATTACAACGTGGTCTGCTTGAATCCTTGCAATCCGCATTTTCTGTACACTCCACACATTCATTATTTTCTATATCACAAACAGGTCTTGAAGCGTCGCAATCTTTATCATCACCGCACCAGCCTTCGGGACGATTCGAATCGTAATTGCCGTTCACTTCTTCCGCATCAAACTGAATGTAAAATTCATTGGCTTCATCACTTGTACATAAATCATCTTCTTTATAAACTTCGTTGTTGATTTCTATATACATTAAAGCGTCCATACCATTAAGAAGCGTTGTGAGGGGCTTACAAACACCTTTCGAAACATTCCCGACTTTAATATAATAAGCATCTGTTTCGCGACAGTTATAAAATTCTGCTTTGTCTTTGCGAATGCAATCATAATCAACGGGATAACGATTATATTGTGTTGATAAATGCCCACTGTAATTTTCATCTTCGGGTGTATCATCATAAGGATCCCCCAATAACAATTCTTCATTTCCCAAAGCATATTTGACCTTTAAATCATTACGCATTAAGTTAATTTCATTGGCAATTTGGTCGGCTTGATAGTAATTCATGGCTAATTTATAGCCCACAATCCCGCCGATTGATAAAATAGCAATAATAGCCAATACGCCGAGCATTTCTATCATTGAACGGCCGCTTTGGGATTGATTTTCAAATTGTTTTTTTGATTTTCTTGTCATTTTCCGACTCCCTTTCAGTATACGAATAGCATAAATTAAACGTACCTTTAATGCAACGCGGATTCAGGGGCAAAAATTGCCTTCAAAACGCCAAAAGTCACCCTTTAAAAACAATCGAAAAATCAATTGTTTTGGACCAAAATAAAAATTTTTTCAAAATTTTAAAAAAAAGTGTTGCAAAAATCGTACGTTTTTTTGATACATATTCAAAAAAAATCGCCTTGATGAGAGGCGACCGGAAGTTGCTAACTACTTAGATGACATAGTGCGATATATTGACCAAAAGGCTTATTTTACCACCTTCCGGTCGTTCGATTATTTGCCTTGTTTATCAAAAAACAGGACAATCAAACCTATCCTTTTTCAAGGACACATCTAAAGAGGTTAGCATACCTCGGGGCACACATCACTTGCCTTATTTTCAGAATAAAAACTTTTTAAATCAATGTCAAGCAGAAAAAACAGCATTGTTTTATTTTTCTTATTTTCGGCCCACCGCGCTGTCCTACGTTTCACAGGACAGCACTTCCAGCTGAAAATAAGGGAAAAACAAATATACCCTCTCAAAATAAAATATCATCAGCCGAAAATTAAGAAAAAGTGCCGAATTTTACCCTTCCCCCTATCGGCCCATAGCGATGCGCTACTTTCAGCAGCGCATCACACCCGCCGATAGAGGGAAAAGATTATCAATAATATGAATTTATCCCCCAAATAATAGCAAAAACAAACATATTTTCCTAATTGCCCGTCCTCAAAAAAACGTACGATTTTTGCAACACTTTTTTTGATTTTTTCAAAAAAAATTTATTTGGAGGTATTTTTAATGCAATATCAACAGTTTACAACAAGGCTATTTTGCCAAAATTTGAGGGTAAAATTACCCCGGAATCAGCGTTGCATTAAAGGTACGTTTATTTTATGCTATTCGTAGAGTGAAAGGGAGTAAAAAAATGACACTGCAATCAAAAAAACAAATTCAAAATCAATCACAAAGCGGGCGGTCAATGGTTGAAATGCTGGGGGTGCTGGCTATTATTGCCATTCTGTCTATTGGGGGGATTATCGGGTTTCGATTGGCTATGAATTACTATCAGGCGAATCAAATTGCCCATGAAATGAATATCATGCGGACCGATGCACAGATAAAAATTGCACAAGGGACGGAAAAGTTAATGCTCGGGGAACCTTATGATCCCATCAGCGAATCCATGCTCGGACATATTCAGTTTAATGATGATTATCCCGTTGATTTTGCTTGCGCTTTGGCTGATGAAGACACCATTGAACTTTCGAATATATCCTGTCACGTTGCAAACGCTTATTATATTGAGTTGCAAAACATTCCCGAGGGGGTTTGTCGGCCGTTGGCAGAATTAGTGAACGGTATGAACAACATCATTGCATTTAATGTAAATAAAAATGAATATCCGGGTGAGGGAACATGCGAAGCGGGGAATGAAAATGTTTTAAATGCGGTGTTTTCGGCAGAAGCGGTTTCGGAATTAAAGGTTTGTGCAGAAGATACGGATTGCGAATCGGAAAGCGCGCCTTATTGTGATCTGTCACGACATGTTTGCGTAAGATGTTATGAAGATAGTCAATGTGCACATAATCAATATTGTGAAAACAATACATGTGTTGCGTGTGAAAACGGTGTTTGGAACGGCGAAGAGTGTGTGGAATGTACGGATAATGATGATTGCACCGATTCTGATACGCCTGTTTGTTATACGGACACCAACACTTGTGTGGAATGCTTAACGTATGAAAATTGCATTGACAAAACGGGAACCCCACAATGTGATAAAGCAAGCCATACCTGCAAAAGTTGTATTGACATTGATTCTGAAAAACCCGTATGGGCGGATACTCAATGCGTGGAATGCGCGGAAAGCACGGATTGTGAAACAACGTTGGTGTGCAGAGAAAATACTTGTAGTCTGTGTGAAACAGAAGATGAATGCAAAGAAAAAGGAACAAATTATCATTGTTCGAAAGACAGTACATGCATTCAATGCCTTGATAATCAGGTATGGGACGATGAAAGTAAAGAATGTGTGGAATGCACAGAAGATAATGATTGTACCGATACGCCTGATACACCCAAATGCAATACCACAACAAATCAATGCGTGGAATGCTTGACGGCGGGTGATTGCAACAATCCCACACCGATTTGCAGTGAAGAAAACACCTGTGTGGCGTGCAAAACAAATGATGAATGCCGTCTTAAAAATCCGTCAGAGGAAAATTGCACGGAAAACGGTGCTTGTTGCGCAGATCCGCTTATGACATGGAACGGCAGCGAATGCGTCTGTCCCGAAGATTATGCCAAATCGGAAACCAGCTCGGGTAAAGCCGTTTGTTTGCCTTACTGTGAACAGGAAGTCGGTTTGATTATTATGACGGATCGTTCGGGGAGTATGGGAAATACAAAAACAGATGACTATAATAATGTGATGCAACAAATAAAGGAAGCGCAACAAAAATTGCACATTCCGGAAGATATTTATTCGGCTGTTTATTTTACCGGCTGTTCCGGCACACCGTCGGGGGATCCTTGTCCGTATAGGGCTAAAATGGACGTACTTCCTTACGGCAAACATTCGGCCGCCGAAATTCAATCGAAAATGGATCCGACATGGACATATCAAACGGCATATTCTACTTTCTTTGCGGCTTTTAACGAAGATATTACACCGATGTGCCAAAAAAAAGGGCGGAAATTAAAGCTCATTATTATTTTGTTTTGGGATGTTGACGGCAGTGATGTACGAAAATTAAATGCGCTCAGTCAATATTGCGATACCGTTATTTATAATGTTTCGGTTAACGGCAGTGCTGTTTCAACAAATAACGGCACTTATACTTTAAATGCGCGTCAAACATTTAAACTTTCGGAATTTAAAGAATCGGATATTGATTTAATCAATGACGGTATTCATCAGGAAGGGTGTGTGGAAAAAACAAACTGAAACGGGCAACTTAAAAACAATTGCCCGTCAGCTTCAAACAAATTTTTAACTGCCGAATTTGTTGCTGCGCGGAAATCCGACCGGCGGAATTTTACCCACCGTTGCCCGCTTGGCAAGCCAAAGCTCA
>CANREI010000014.1 GCA_947629595.1 uncultured Alphaproteobacteria bacterium
GCCATTGCCGATCGATTGGCCGATGTTGTTTATGTAACCGATGATAATCCGCGCTTTGAAGAAGCAGCCGAAATTCGAAACGCCATTATGGAAGCTTGTCCCAAAGGAATTGAATGTCGTTCCCGCATTGAAGCCGTTTTTCTGGCACTCAACAATTTGAAAGCCGGCGATGTTTGTGTTCTTTGCGGAAAAGGCCATGAAACGGGGCAAACCGTTCGGGAAACGGTTTATCATTATAACGATAAGGCCGAAGTTTTAGCCCAAAGTGCCGCTTTTGAAAAAGAAATTTTATGGGCACACGAAGAATTGTCTTTGGCTTTCAACACACCCGTTGCCGCAACCGTTCGGGCAACCGGCGTTTCCATTGATACGCGAACGCTTCTGCCCGGTGATTTGTTTATTGCCGTCAAAGGTGAAAATACCGACGGACATCACTATGTGAAAACGGCTTTGGATAAAGGCGCGATTGCGTGTGTGACGGATTATTTAATGCCCGATGTTTTACCCGAAAAACAAATTGTGGTTCCCGATACAACCGATGCTTTGGAAGCACTGGCGCGGTTTGCACGCATGCGAAGCGATGCAATTTTTATCGGCGTTACGGGCAGTTCCGGTAAAACAACCACCAAAGAAATGTTAAAAACCGTTTTATCCGAACAAGGGCTCACTTTTGCCACCGGCGGAAACTTCAACAATCAAATCGGCGTGCCGCTGACATTGACAAGATTGCCGAAAAAAACGGAATATGCCGTTATTGAAATGGGTATGAATCATTTCGGCGAAATGGCATATTTATCAGATATCGTGCGACCGAATCACACCGTAATTACCATGGTCGGCGGGGCGCATCGGGAATATTTTAAAGATGATGCCGCCATTGCCGAAGCCAAAGCCGAAATTTACACGTTTGCCGATACAAACGGAACGGCCGTTTTAAACATTGAAAGCCCGTTATATGCTTATTTGAGCGAACAGGCGCGCGCCAAAGGCATTCGACACATTGTTTCGTTCGGGCAAAAAAAAGGCGCTGATTTTGAGTTGACAAACTGCATGGTTTCTGCCGAAAAAACAGATGTAACGTTTCGTTGGAACGGGCTTGAATATACCTATTCCATTCATTTTGCCGGCCGACATTTTGCGTTGGATTCTCTGGCCGTGTTGGCTATGGTTGATGCCGCGGGCGCCAGTGTGGAACAAGCGCTGAAAGATATTGATAAGACAAAGCCGGTTGCCGGTCGCGGTGCAACGGAAAAAGTGCAAGTTGACGGTAAAAGTATTCTGCTGATTGACGATGCCTATAATGCCAATCCGCTTTCCATGGCGGCTTCCGTTCAAACACTCGGTGCGCATCAAAACACGCGACGGGTTGCCGTGTTAGGCGATATGTTGGAATTGGGCGCGGAAAGTCAAGCGTTTCATAAAAATTTAGCACCGATTTTAATAGCCAATAAAATTGATTTGGTTTTTACCGTCGGTCCGGAAATGAAAGCGCTGTTTTTATCGTTACCGAAAGAAATGCAGGGAGAAAGCGTGTTATCGGCGGAAGAAATAATTCCCGCTTTAATCAAAAATTTAAAAGACGGCGATACGGTTCTTGTGAAAGCCTCAAACGGAACGGGCTTAAAAAAGGTTATTGCCGCATTGAAAGGAATGAAATAAATGTTATATTATTTGTCGTTATTTTCATCGGATATCAGTTTTTTAAATCTTTTCCGATATATTACTTTCCGAAGCGGCGGGGCTTTGGTCACGGCTTTTTTCATTATGCTTTGTTTCGGCTCCCGTTTCATCGGCTGGCTGAAAAAAAAGCAAGGTGAAGGTCAACCGATTCGCGAAGACGGCCCGCAAACGCATTTTGCCAAAAAAGGCACACCTTGTATGGGCGGATTGTTGCTCTTAATTGCCGTATTGGTTTCGTCTTTGTTTTGGGCGCCGCTTACCAATCCTTATGTTTGGGTGTTAATTTTTGTGATGTGCGGTTTCGGGCTGGCCGGCTTTGTCGATGACTATAAAAAACTCACCAAACACAATTCCAAAGGCATTTCGGGACGGCAAAAATTGTTTGTGCAATTTGTCATCAGTTTAATTGCCTGCCTGTGGCTTATTTGTTTGGAAAACGGCCCCATGGGCACCACTTTAACCATTCCGTTTTTCAAAAATGTGTTCATTGATTTAAGTTATTTTTACATTCCTTTTGTGTTGGTTGTGATTGTGGGCAGTTCAAATGCCGTTAATTTAACCGACGGGTTAGACGGCTTGGTCAGTATGCCGGTGATTATGTGCTGTCTTGTTTTTGCCGTTATTTCCTATTTGGTCGGACGGGTTGACTATACCGATTATTTGCAAATTCACTATGTGGCCGGTGCCGGTGAAATGGCCGTTTTCTGCGGTGCGGTTATCGGGGCAACACTCGGGTTCTTGTGGTTTAACGCTCATCCGGCGCAAGTGTTTATGGGCGATACCGGCTCGTTAGCCCTGGGGGGTATTTTAGGCACATTATCCGTTGCCACGAAACAAGAGTTATTGTTGGCCATTGCCGGCGGATTATTCGTGGTGGAAGCGTTATCCGATATTTTGCAGGTCGGTTCGTTTAAATTACGCGGAAAACGAATCTTTTTAATGGCGCCGATTCATCATCACTTTGAGAAAAAAGGGTGGAGTGAAACAACGGTTGTCGTTCGATTTTGGATTGTTTCCATTTTATTGGCCTTATTGGCTTTATCAACATTAAAAATCAGGTAACACCATGCAGGCATTCATTAAAAAATATCGTCATTTTCTGTCGGATACCTATCGCAGTTTGGATAGGGGCTTGTTATACAGTGCCTTTATTTTAATTTTATACGGTATCTTTTTAATTTTTGCCGCCGGTCCGGGTGTCGCCGAAAGAACGCATCGGGATACTTTCTATTTCATTGACAGACAACTCATCTTTTTGGTACCTGCCGTTTTCGTTTTGTTTGCAACCGCCTTGTTTGATTTTAAATTGGTACGTCGAATCAGCGGCCTTGTGTTAATCGGCTCTTTAATTTGTATGGTTTATGTTGTTTTGTTCGGAACGGAAATTCAAGGTGCCAAACGATGGATTTATTTGTTGGGTGTAGGGTTGCAACCGTCCGAATTCGTAAAGCCGGCCTTTGCCGTTATTTGTGCCTGGCTTTTGGCAACCGGTCGGCTCATTAAACAAATGCCCGGATACAGCTCTGCCATTATTTTATATGTGATTATTGCCGGATTGCTTTTATTACAACCGGATATCGGTATGTTTATCACCGTTTCGGGTATTTTTGCCGTTGAGTTGTTTTTATCGGGCATTCCGATGGCGGTTGTGGTTATTTTGGGCGGGTTATTTACCGGCGCTTTGGGAATGGCTTACTTTTTGTTTGATCACGTTCATGAACGCGTCAACCGGTTTTTAAATCCCGAAAACGGCGAAGCGTATCAGGTTGCCAAATCGTTGGAAACGCTTAAAAACGCCGGCTGGTTCGGCAAAGGGCCGGGGGAAGGCATTGTCAAATATGAACTCCCCGACGCACACACGGATTTTATTGTTGCGGTTTCGGCGGAAGAATTCGGTTTTATTCTCACGGTCTTTTTAATTGCCGTTTTTGCTTTTGTGGTGTTAAGAGGCTTTTATTTAATGCGGCATGAAAATAATTATTTTTGCCAAATTGCCGTCGGCGGCTTATTGACTCAAATTGCAATTCAGGCTATTGTGAATATGGGTTCAACATTGAATATGTTACCGACAAAAGGAATGACGTTGCCGTTTATTTCTTACGGCGGATCTTCGCTCGTGTCCGTCGGATTCGCATTCGGCATTATTTTGTGTTTGACAAAGCGACATACCCTCGGTCGCGGATTGGAATGAAAGGAAAAGAGAATGACAAAAAAATTAAAACCGGCCAACCGAAACAAAAAAATAACGGCAGAAAATCGTCCGTTAATCGTGGTAACAACCGGCGGCAGCGGCGGACATATTTTTCCGGCGGAAGCGATTGCCGCCGCATTGGTGGAACAAAATTACCGCGTTGTTTTCGTCACGGATAAACGCGGGGCCGCTTTTCATTCTTTGCCGACGGTACAAACATACCGATTGGCGGCCGAATCGGTTGCGGGGCGCTCAATTTTTCATAAATTAACGGCAGCAGCCAAACTGTTTTGGGGAGCTGTGCAAGGCATTCACTTAATGGCAAAACTGCGGCCGTCGTTGGTGATCGGCGTGGGCGGATATGCTTCTTTTCCGGCGGTGATGGCAGCGCAAATGTGCCATATTCCCGTGATATTGCACGAACAAAATGCCGTATTGGGACGCGCCAATCGGGTGTTGGCAAACAGCGCCAAACTGATTGTCACTTCGTTTGATCCGACATTGATGATTCCGAGCGGAATCACGGCCGTTCGGGTCGGTATGCCGGCGCGAACCCCGATTATTCAGGCACAACATTCTCCTTATCCGAAAGAAAAAAGCCCCGTTCGATTGCTTATTTTCGGCGGCAGTCAGGGAGCCACGTTTTTCAGTCGAACCTTTCCCGAAGTATTAAAAAAACTGCCGAAAGAATTGCAAAAAAAGATTGTGATTACGCAGCAGGCGCGCGCGGAGGATTTAGATTATTTAAAAGCATTCTATCAAAAAATTCCTTTTCAAAAAGTAACGATTGCCGCATTTTTTGACAATATGCCCGCGTTATTGAAAGAATCGCATTTGGTTATTTGTCGCGGCGGTGCTTCAACCATTACCGAATTGGAAATTATCGGTCGCCCGGCCATGATTGTACCGTTGCCCACGGCTGCCGATAATCATCAAATGGAAAATGCCCGTCAATTTTGTGATGACGGCGCGGGTTGGTTGATTAACGAAAAAACATTTGATGTCGATAAAACGGCCAAACGGTTGCAGGAATTGTTGGAAGCGCCCGAAACACTCAAAGAAGCAGCACAAAATGCCTATAAACGCTCCAAACCGCAAGCCGCGCAACAAGTGGCCGAATTGGCAAGAAACATTATCAGAGGAAAAGGCGCATGAAATTAACTTGTCCGTTAAAATGCATTCACTTCATCGGAATCGGCGGCATCGGTATGAGTGCCATTGCCGAAATGTTGGCTGATTTAGGCCTTAAAGTGCAAGGATCCGATGCCAAAGAAAGTGCGAATACCGTTCGGGTGCGAAAATCGGGCATTCCCGTTTATATCGGCCATAAAGCCGAAAATCTGGCAGGGGCCGATGCCGTTGTTGTTTCCAGTGCCATTCAGGCGGATAATCCCGAACTGATTGAAGCCAAAAAGCGGGGACTACCCATCGGACATCGCTCGGAAATGTTGGCCGAAATTTTGCATTACAAGCAAAGCATTTGTGTTTCGGGAACACACGGCAAAACAACAACGTCGTCTTTAATTGCCAGTGTTTTGATGGCAGATAAAAAAGATCCGAGTTTTGTCATCGGCGGTATTTTAAATTCCCAGCTGTCAAACGCGCGATTGGGAAAAGGTGATTATGTGGTAGTGGAAGCCGATGAATCCGACGGTTCTTTCTTAAAACTGCCGGTAACGATTGCCGTTGTCACAAACATTGATTCGGAACATATGGATCATTATCATACTTTTGAAAATATGAAAAACGCTTACGGTCTTTTTATGCGCAACACGGCCTTTTACGGCGCGTGCGTTGCCTGTCTCGATCACCCGATCGTAAAAGAACTGGTTTCAAAAATCGATAACCGAAAAGTCATTACTTACGGTACGGATCTTCAAGCGCAGGTGCGTGCCGAAAATATTCGAACGACGGAAAAAGGAATGGTGTTTGATTTAAAAGCCGTTTTGAACAAAAAAACATACACCGTGAAAAACATTTTTTTGGACATGTTCGGTCGTCACAATGTTTTAAACGCCTTGGCGGCCATATCCGTCGGGTTATATTTAAACGTACCGATGAAAACCGTTTGCGATGCGTTGGCTCATTTTGGCGGTATTCAACGGCGATTAACTTATCGCGGTGTTTTAAATACCATGCCGGTTTATGATGATTACGGTCATCACCCGATTGAAATTGCCGCAACACTCAATGCGTTAAGGGAAAGCACAAACGGAAAAATCATAGCCGTTTTTCAACCGCACCGATATACCCGCCTGCGTGATTTATGGGATTCGTTCTTAATGTGTTTTAATCAGGCAGATTGTGTTTTTGTGTGCGATGTATACAGTGCCGGCGAAACACCCCTATCCGGCATAACAGCACCGGCATTCGCGCAGGCTTTGGCACAAAAACATCCGAACGTGGAATATTTAGCTGATTTCTCCGATTTAATTTCTTTAACCCGCGGTATGACGCCGCACGATAAACTGGTGTGCTTGGGCGCGGGCAGTATTTCAACGCAAATGACCGAATTGTTGGCCACTATACAAGGAGGTAAAAAATGACGCAACGGTGGACAAACACGTTAGAATCTTTGTTTATTAAGCCGTTTTTACCCAAAGACAGACTGATTCGGCAAATGCCGATTGTCCGCGGAAAACTCACGGAAAATGAACCGCTTCATAAGAAAAATTGGTTTGGTGTGGGCGGTGCGGCACAGGTTTATTTTGAGCCGGCAGATGCGGCCGATTTGGCCTTTTTCCGTCAAAACATACCGCCCGTACCCGTGCAGGTTCTCGGCTCGGGCAGCAATGTGTTAATCAGAGACGGCGGCATTCCCGGTATTACCGTTCATTTGGGCAAACCGTTTCAACAAATAACGGTCACGGAAAATTGCTTATGTTGCGGCGCGGCAGCCGGTGTGATGGAGGTGGCACGCACGGCTCTTAAAAACAATATTGCCGATTTTGAATTTTTGTGCGGTATTCCCGGTTCCGTCGGCGGTGCCGTTCGAATGAATGCCGGGGCCTACGGGTTTGAAATGAAAAATTGTTTAAAATCGCTGACGGTGGTCACGCAAGAAGGAGAAATTCGTGTTTTACAAGCCGAAGAATTACACGATTCTTTTACTTATCGAAAATGTTTGTTACCGCAAGAGTGGATTTTTGTGTCTGCCGTTTTAAAAGGACGAAAAGTCAAAGATTCTTCCGTGATACGGGAAAAAATGGAAGCCAATCGTCAAAAGCGGGAAAAAGGACAGCCGACGGGCGTTCGAACAGCCGGATCAACATTTAAAAATCCGGAAGGAATGCCGGCTTGGCAACTCATTGACAAAGTCGGTATGCGCGGCGCCAAAGTCGGCGGTGCCGAAGTTTCGCGCAAACATTGCAATTTTTTAATCAATACGGGCCATGCTACGGCAAAAGATATTGAAACGCTGGGCGAGCAAATTCGCGAAAAAGTTTTTCAAAAAGAAGGTATTCAACTGGAATGGGAAGTCAAAAAAATAGGAGTAGATAAATGAAAAAAGCAGCAGTTTTAATGGGGGGACAATCATCGGAACGTGCCGTTTCGTTGGAAAGCGGTAAAGGCGTTCTGAAAGCCTTGGCGGAAAAAGGCTATGAACCGATTGCACTCGATGTTCCCGAAAAACTGTCGGGGTTAGTTTGTTTTTTGGAAGAAAATAAACCGGATGTTGTTTTTAACGCTTTACACGGAAAATACGGCGAGGACGGATGTATTCAAGGGTTATTGAATTTAATGCGCATTCCTTATACGCATTCGGGTGTGTTGGCCTCGGCGCTTTCCATGAACAAGCAGGAAGCCAAAACGTTGGTAAAATCGGCCGGCGTTGACGTGCCTGCCGGTAAAATCATTACAAAAGATGATATTTTGGCGGGAAAAGCCCTTTTAAAACCTTATGTCATTAAGCCGAACGATGAAGGCTCTTCCGTCGGGGTTTATATTATCAAAACAGAGGCTGATGAACAAAAATTATTGGCAAACTGGCCCTTTAATAAGCCTGTTTTAACGGAAGAATACATTGCCGGACGGGAATTATCGGTCGTTGTGTTGTTTGATGAAGCCGTCGGCATTGTGGAAATTAAACAGGGAGACGGTTTTTATGATTATCACACCAAATATACGGCCGGCGTTGCAACGCATATTATTCCGGCGCCCGTTCCGCAAAAATATGAAGAAGAATTAAAAAGACAGGCTTTGATTGCCCATCAAATACTCGGATGCAAAGGGGTTTCCCGTTCCGATTTTCGATTTGATGAAGCAACGGGGCGCTGCGTGTTTTTGGAATTAAATGCCAACCCCGGTATGACACCGTTTTCGTTGGTGCCGGAAGTGGTGGCAAAAATAAAAAATATGAGTTATCCCGAATTGGTGGATTTATTGGTGAAAGCGGCAGAATATGAAAAATAAAAAAACGGCAACGGATAAAAAAACAAAGAAAAAAGTGTTTTCAAGAAAACGCCTGTTTTCTTTGTTGTTCTTGGCGGCACTCATCGGCGGCGGGGCTTGGTTTTTTACCTCTCCTGACGGAAGCATTATGCTTGAAAAAGGCAAAGAGGTTGTTGCCATGATTCAAGATAAATCAAATTTAAAATTGGATCAGGTCAATGTGGAGGGTCGCATTCGCACAAAAATTGAAGATATCAATGCCGCCGTTCAGGTTGAACAGGGAATGCCCATTTTTGATGTTGATTTAAACGCGCAAAAAGAAAAAATCAAACAGTTGCCTTGGGTAGAAGATGTGTTAATTGAAAGACGATTACCCAATCAACTGCTCATTCGGCTCAAAGAAAAAACACCGATTGCCATTTGGCAAAATCACAAAAAATATTGGCCGATTGATGCCGAAGGGAAAACCATTGCCGATGATAAAACCGTTATTTCCAATGTGCTTCTTGTCGTGGGGGAAGATGCCCCGCAACATGCACCGCAGTTGATTGAAGAATTAAACAAATATCCCGTGATTGCCAAAAGGGTTTTATCGGCAACACGCGTCGGAAAACGGCGTTGGGATTTATATTTAAACGATGTGGAAAACGGCCTTGTCGTTCGGTTACCGGAAACAGATATTGCCTCGGCTTTAAAACGATTACAGGAATTTCATGAAACGGGACAAATTTTGGAAAGAGATTTAAACGTGATTGATTTAAAACTGCCGGATCGGTTAATCGTACGCAGTGAAGCCGGTGTAAGCGCGCCCAAAAAGACAACGGAAGAAAAAAAGAAGTAAGGAAAGCAAGATGAGCAAAAAGAATTTAAAATCCGTTTTAACATTGTTGGATGTGGGCACTTCAAAAGTGTGTTGCCTGATTGTAAAATTCGGTCCGGATAACGTGCCGGAAGTTATCGGTTGCGGTTATGCGCCGGCCAACGGTATTCAAGCCGGTGCCATTATTGATATGGAAGCGGCAACGGAGAGTATTCGAACGGCTCTGTCGCAGGCAGATACGCAGGCAGGACGATTAACAACAAGTGTTGTTGTCAACATTTCATCAACACAAATGAAAGCCCATCATATTTATAAAGAAATAGACATCAGCGACAGTCGTGCCATCACGGGCAATGATGTCCGTCGGTTGGTTGACGGGGTTATTGCCGGTTGCTTGGCAGACGGTGAAGAAGTCATTCATTCGTTTCCGCTCAGTTACACGGTTGATAAGGAGCCGAATATTCAAGATCCGCGCGGACTTTATGCCTCAAAACTCGGGGTTTACATGCATATCATTGCCCTGCCGGAAAGTCAGCTGCGGAATTTGGTGGCCGCTTTGGACAGATGTCATGTTAGTATTGATACAAAAGTGGCAACGCCTTACGCCTCTGCTTTGGCAACGGTCACGGAAGAAGAAAAATCCGTTGGGGTTACGGTTATTGATTTCGGTGCCGGCACAACATCCGTTGCCATCTTTTTAAACGGCGGATTGATCCATTTGGATTTAATTCCGTTGGGCGGAAATATGCTGACGAAAGATATTACGCGCGGATTAAATACTTCTTTTTCCGTTGCCGAACGCTTAAAAACGTTACACGGTGCCGCTTTCTTATCGCCCAGAGATGAAATCGAACGATTGATTGTTCCCGTTTTGGGAGAAGAAGGCACCAACATTCAAATTCCGCAAGCAGAACTGATTTCCATTATTATTCCGAGATTGGAGGAAATTTTGGAAAAAGTCAGAAACATTCTTCAAAAAGATTCCTATTTTATGATTGCCGGAAAACAGTTAATTCTGAACGGTGGCGGTAGCACGCTGGAAGGAATTAAAGAAACAACGGCAACATTTTTAGGCGATTCGAACCACAGAAGTTCCGTTCGAATCGGCAAACCGGATAGCATCCGGGGCTTATCTTCTCAATTTGCGCCATATACATTTTCTACTTGCATCGGCTTGTTAAAATATGTAATGATACAAGAGAGAAGTTTATTGAATGAAAATTTTAAATCACAACCAACACCCAGAAAAGGTTTTATCGGAAAGGTAATACAATGGCTAATTCAGAATTTTTAGAAGTACAGGAAAACAGTTTATCCATCGGGTTGGCATCGCCCTCACCCGAGTTTTTGCTCACACCCAACATTGGCGTTATCGGTGTCGGCGGTGCCGGCGGAAATGCCGTTAACAATATGGTTATGGCCGATTTGGGCGACGTTTCGTTCTTTGCGGCAAATACCGATGCGCAAGCTTTGGCAAAATCATTGGTTCCCGATAAAATTCAATTAGGCGTGACCATCACGCAAGGATTGGGTGCCGGATCAAACCCGGAAATCGGACGGGCCGCCGCCGAAGAAGCCGCCGAAAAAATCAAAGAATACTTAAAGGGATTACATTTGTTGTTCATTACGGCCGGCATGGGCGGCGGTACCGGTACGGGTGCGGCGCCGGTGATTGCCAAAATCTCAAAAGATTTAGGCATTTTAACGGTCGGTGTTGTATCAAAACCGTTCAAATTTGAAGGCTCGCAACGTATGAAACGGGCACTGGCCGGTATTGAAGAATTACAGAAATATGTCGATACCTTAATTGTCATTCCGAATCAAAATTTGTTCCGCATTGCCAAAGAAACAACGTCGCTGACCGATTCTTGCAAAGCGGCCGATGAAGTTTTGTGTCAAGGTGTGCGCTCCATTACCGATTTAATTATCAATCCGGGAATTATGAATTTGGATTTTGCCGATGTTAAAACCGTTTTATCCGCCATGGGACGCGCCGTTATGGGCACCGGTGAAGCCGAGGGCGAAAATCGGGTGAAAGTGGCGGTTGAACAGGCAATTATGAATCCGCTGTTGGATAATTCTTCCATTCAGGGCGCAAAAAGCGTTTTGATTAACATTTCCGGCGGCTCCGATTTAGGCTTAATGGAAGTTGATTATGCCGCCGAAAGAATATTGCAGGAAATTCAGGAAGAAGATGCCAACATTAAAATCGGCACCTGCATTGATGAAGCATTACACGGGAAAATTCGCGTTTCATTGGTCGCAACGGGTATTGATGAAAACGCCGGCGCAAAATATACACCGGTGGTAAGAGAAGAAAAACCAACTGTTGTTGAGGTACCGCCCGTTGCGGAAGAACCGAAAGAAGAACAACCGGCGGAAACGCCTTCGGAAGAAGTTTTACCGCTCATTTCGGAAAATGTTTCCAAAGAACCCGTGAGTCAAAAGGAAACAACCGAATATGATTGGTCGACGAATTTTGAAGAAACATCGGAACCGCTGGCTGTTGATTTAACGGAAGCAACACCGATTGCACAACCGCCGTTGTTTACGGAAGAAGTGCCGGAAATTGATCCGATTGTGCCGATTGATGAAGTGCCGGAAATAAAAGAACCGGTTAATTTGGAAACCAAAACAATTGATGCCAACGTGAAATCGCCGCGCGCCAGTTTGTTTGATACCTTATTACCCGGCTTTATCGGTAAATCGAATCGGCGGCGGGAAACAACGCCTTTAAATACCGCTTCTTCGAAAAACGAACCGATGTTGAATATTTATTCGGACGAAACAATAAAATCAGCGGAAAAACAAGAAAATCAACCGACATCAGATAACACCCGGAGCGAATTATTTGAAGATCCGTTTGAAAACGTTGATTTACCGGCCTTTTTACGTCATCGGCGTTAGGTTTTGAATGAAACGGGCGATTCAAAGTCGATTGGCGGCCTTGCGCGTGTTGGAACGCATTGTTCAAATGCGTCAAACGTTAATGACGGCATTTCATCGGTTACCCGTTTACGAAACACTGCCGGATTCGGACAAACAATTTTGTCGATTGCTTGTTTTAACCGCTTTACGTCGATACGGACAAATAACGGCCTTTATTCAACAGCTTGTTTCAAAACCGCTTCCCGCCAAAAGGCAAGATATTCATCTTGTTTTGGTTTTAGGGCTGGTGCAGCTTTATTATTTAAAAACGCCGGCGCATGCGGCGGTCGATACAAGCGTTTGTTTGGTGCGGGAAATAAAACAACCGTCTTTTGCGGGGTTTGTTAACGGTGTGTTGCGTTCGTTTATGCGAAATATATCCCGTTTTGCCGAACCGTCCGTTTTACTCAATTTGCCCAAATGGGTTTATGAGAACTGGTTACAAAATTACACGCCGGAACAAATACAACGCTTTGTCGAAACGTTTATGCAGGAAGCGCCGCTTGATATTTTCGTCAAAAACAATGCCGCTGACTGGGCGAAAAAATTAAACGGCACACTTTTACCCACGGGCGGAATCAGATGTGCTTTTTCAAAAGACGTGACACAAATGAACGGGTATTCAAACGGCGTTTGGTGGGTGCAGGAAGCCTCGGCTTCCGTTCCGGCACAGCTTTTCCCCGATGTACAAGAGAAAAAAGTTGCCGATTTATGTGCCGCACCCGGCGGAAAAACGGCGCAATTGATGAACCGCGGGGCTTTTGTCGAGGCATTTGATATTTCCGCGCATCGGTTAGAACGTCTGTATGAAAATATGAAGCGGTTGGGGTTTGAAAAACGGGTATCGATTCGGTGTGTTGATGTGTTAACTCTGCCCGATGAAGAAAAATATGATTGTGTGTTACTGGATGCCCCTTGTTCGGCAACCGGCACCGTTCGAAGACACCCGGACTTATGGTTTCATTTATCGAAAGATGATATTTTACGCCTTGCGCAAACGCAAAAAAAATTGTTGCAAAAGGCTGTTCGTTTAACCAAAACGGGGGGATATATCGTTTATTCGACCTGTTCGCTGGAAAAGGAAGAAAATGAAGCGGTGGTTGAAGCCGTTTTGGCCGAAAATAAAAACATTGCGCGCGTCTCTCTGCCGAAAAGATGGCAGTCTTTTTTAAACGATAAAGGTGCCGTACAAATTTTACCAACTCAAAATCAAGACGGCTTTTATGCCGTTCTTCTGGAAAAAAGAATCTCTTGATTCAATGCTTTTTCTGCCTATTTTGTTAAAGAGGCACAAAATGGCACAAATTTTGGTTGTGGAAGACAATGAAATGAATATGCGACTCTTTTCTGATTTACTTAAATCACAAGGGTATGATGTGTTACAATGCAATCAGGCAGTTTATGTGTTGGATATGATTTTAAAGCATCATCCCGATGTTGTTTTAATGGATATTCAACTGCCGTTTATTTCCGGATTGGAATTAACGCAACGCATTCGCGCCGACCACCGCTTGAAGGCAACCAAAATTATTGCCGTCTCGGCTTTTGCGATGGAGGAAGATAAAAAACGCATTTTAAAAGCGGGGTGTAACGATTATATTTCAAAGCCCGTTGAAATCAATTCTTTTTTTAAGACTATCCGAAAATGGATATAAAAAAACCTTTCTTGCGAAAGGCTTTTTTACTGTTTTAAATAAACACTTTTTATAAAACGGGTTTTCCGTAGTAAGCTTCCAAGAATAATTCTTTAATTTCGCTGATTAACGGATACCGCGCGTTACAACCCGTGCATTGATCGTCAAACGCTTTCACGGACAACGCGTCAAGCGATGCCAGGAAAGCCTTTTCGTCAACATTCACTTCTTGAATGGACATGGGAATATTCACGGCTTTTTTTAAATCCTGAATGGCTTGAATTAAACGTGCCACTTTTTCATCAATCTGCGAATCGGTTAATCCCGCCGTTAAGCCCATGGCATCGGCAAATTCGGCATAGCGCTCTTTAACAAACGGATACCGATATTGCGGGAATGTGCCTTGTTTTGTCGGGGCATCCGTTGCGTTATATTTGACCACATAAGGCAATAACAAGGCATTTGCCAACCCGTGCGCTACATGAAATTCACCGCCGAGTTTATGCGCCATGGAGTGACACAATCCCAAGAAAGCATTTGCAAACGCTTGTCCGGCCAATGTGGCGGCATAATGCATTTTTTCACGCGCTTCGGGATCTTTGGCACCGTGTTCATAGGAACGCGGCAAATATTTAAAGACCAAACGTGCCGCTTCCAACGCCTGCCCGTCAGACAAGTTGTTCGCCATAACCGACGTATAAGCCTCCAACGCATGCGTTAACACGTCAACACCCGAAAACGCCGTTAATCCTTTCGGCATACTCATGGCCAAATCGGGATCGACAATGGCCATATTCGGCAAAATGGCATAATCGGTAATGGGATATTTTTGATTGGTTTTATCATCGGTAATCACGGTAAACGGCGTGACTTCCGAGCCTGTTCCCGATGTGGTCGGAACGGCAACCATCAACGCTTTGCTGCCCAAGCGCGGAAATTCCACAATCCGTTTTCTGATATCCAAAAAGCGCATGGCAATATCTTCAAACGCCAATTCGGGGTGTTCATACATAAGCCACACGATTTTGGCGGCATCCATCGGCGATCCGCCGCCGACGGCAATAAACACATCGGGTTCAAACCGTTTGACTTGTTCCAAAATCAAACCGATGGTTGATAAATCCGGATCGGGCTTCACGCTGTCAAAAACCTGATAACTCATGCCGTTCTTTTCCAAAATACCGCCGATGCGACCCGTAATACCGATTTGCGTCATTGTTCTGTCGGTTACGATAAAGGCGCGTTTACGGCCTTGCAATTCGGCCAAAGCAAAATCAAGGCTGCCCCGTTTAAAATAGATTTTTTCGGGGGTTTTAAACCAGAGCATATTTTCACGGCGTTCCGCCACGGATTTAATATTCATCAAATGTTTCACTCCTATATTTTCGCTGACGGAATTGCCGCCCCAAGAACCGCACCCCAATGTTAACGACGGTGCCAGTCTGAAATTATATAAATCACCGATGGCTCCCTGCGATGAAGGCATATTAATCAGGGTTCTGCCGGTGGTTAACGTATCACGGAACAATTTAATCCGATCTTGATTCGATTCGGCCGTATACAAAACCGATGTATGTCCGGCACCGCCGAGCACAATGAGTTTTTGGGCATCTTGCACTGCTTCTTCAAATGTTTTGGCTTTGAAAAAGCCCAAAATGGGTGACAGTTTTTCGTGCGCGAACGGATTAGCTTCATCAATTTCTTTGGATTCCGCCAACAAAACTTTGGTTGTAAACGGCACTTTAATACCGGCCATTTCCGCAATTTTGGCTGCCGGTTGTCCGACAATGGCAGAATTGAGTTTTCCGTCTTTAAAAATCAATTCTTTTAATTTTTTCTTGTCCGCTTCATTCAAAAAGACGCATCCGCGTTTAATGAATTCGGCTTTAATGTCATCATAAACGGATTCCAACGCCACAACCGCTTGCTCGGAGGCACAAATCATACCGTTATCAAACGTTTTGCTCATAATCACGCTGCTGACGGCCATTTGTAAATCGGCTGTTTCATCAATCACGACCGGCGTGTTTCCGGCTCCGACACCGATAGCCGGCGTACCGGACGAATAAGCCGCTTTTACCATACCCGGCCCGCCGGTTGCCAAAATTAAAGAAATATCTTTATGCGCCATTAAATAACCGGTCACGGCCGGGGTTATTTCTTCCAATCCGGCAATAATATCTTTCGGTGCACCGGCTTTGACGGCCGCATCTAAAACAATTTTGGCCGCCGCGTTTGTGCAATTAACGGCACGCGGATGCGGGGCAAAAATAATACCGTTTCGAGTCTTTAAGGCAATCAATGATTTAAAAATGGCGGTGGAAGTGGGGTTTGTTGTCGGCACAATACCGGCAATCAGGCCGACCGGTTCGGCAATTTGCGTAAAGCCGTGTTCCGCATCTTGACAAACAACACCGCATGTTTTTGTGTTTTTATAAGCATTATAAATATATTCTGCCGCAAAATGATTTTTAATGACTTTATCTTCCGTCACACCCATACCGGTTTCCAGAACCGCCGCCTGTGCCAACGGAATCCGTTGAGAAGCCGCCGCCAAAGCTGCCGCTTTAAAAATAGCATCAACCTGTTCTTGAGAATAAGTTGCATAAACGGCCTGCGCTTTTTTGACACGCTCCACAATTAAATCAACTTTCTTTTTTTGCTCTTCTGTTAAATCAGCCATAACATCCTCCTCACAAAACTGAATTTTTCGCGTTTAGTATATTTATTTTTGAAAAATAAGCAAGTTATTTTAGCAAATTTTTGAAAATTCTTTTCGTATGGATTTGATAAACATTTTGTCCGATTTAAAAAAAATCAGATAAATTATTGTTTTGTCACAATAACCATTGCTTCTCTCAACACGCGATCACCGCCGATGGTGTAACCGCTTTGCAATTCCTGCACAATCGTACCCGGTTCTTTTTCGGCATTTTCCGTTTCTTGAATCACTTTATGTAAATTGGGATCAAAAATCGTTCCCACGGTTTCCATTTTTCGAATTTGATGCTGTTCAAAAACGGTTTGAAGCTGTTTTTGCGTCATTTCAACGCCTTTGAGCAGATTGATTAAAAACGAATCGCAATCGGTGTTCGATTCTTTGGCTTTTTCAATTTCTTTTTGAGCATAATCAATGGCATTGGACAAATAATCGGCAACGGGTAACAAATCACGGGCAAAAGAGGCGTTAGCATAGCGATTGGCTTTTTCAATATCAATTTGTGTGCGTTTGCGCAAATTTTCCATTTCCGCCTGCGCCCGCATGGCCAAATCTTTCCACTTTTCAACTTCTTCGTTCTCACAAGAAGAATCGGTTTGCGTTTGTGCTTCATCAATTGTGTCGGCCGATGTTTCTTGTGTTACTTCCGGTTGTTGTTCGGCCGATGTTTCCGCCGGGTTTGTTTCTTGTTGCACATTTTGTGCTTCCGCCGTTTGATGCTTATGATGATGTTTATGACTCATAATAACCCTTTCCGAATAAAATAATATGACTATGTTTATATGTAGAAGTAAGTTATGAAAAAATCAAGAGAAAAATTTAAAAATTTTTAATTTCATCGAATCTTTATAAAAAACTTGCATAAACGAATAAAAAAGCATAGTATAAGGAAAAAATAAAATAAACAAAGGAGTATTATATGGCAAGACCGTCCGGTCGGCAACCCGATGAGTTGCGTTTTGTTGAATTGATTATAAATCCCAATAAGTATGCGGAAGGATCCTGTTTAATCAAATGCGGTGATACGCATGTTCTGTGTACGGCCACGGTGGAAGATAAAGTGCCGGTATGGGTTAAAAATACCGGTCAAGGGTGGATTACCGCCGAATACGGTATGTTGCCGCGCGCAACGGGTGTTCGAACCGACAGAGAAGCCAAAAAAGGCCAATCGGGGCGTACGCAGGAAATTCAACGATTGATCGGACGCGCATTAAGAGCCGGTGCGGATTTACGAGCACTGGACGGTTTTTGCATTAAAATCGATTGTGATGTTTTACAAGCAGACGGCGGTACGCGTACCGCTTCCGTCACGGGCGGATTTGTGGCGCTTTATTTGGCTTGTCAATATTTAAAAAAGGCCGAAAAAATTAAAAAATTTCCCATTACCCAAATGGTTGCCGCCGTTTCGTGCGGTATTGTGCAAGGCGTTCCCGTTTTGGATTTGGATTATATGGAAGATTCAAATGCCGGTACCGATTCGAATTTTGTTATGACAAGCAATGATATGTTAATTGAAATTCAGGGAACGGCGGAACACGGCGCTTTTTCTTCTCCCGAATTAACGGCGTTAATGACGTTGGCTCAAAAAGGCATTCGGGAATTGATTGAAAAACAAAAAACGGCTTTAAAAATTGAATAAAAAGGAAAATGATTTATGACAACTTTTGTTTTAGCATCGCATAATGCACATAAATTAGAAGAAATCCGACGAATTTTATTACCGTTAAACATTCAAATCATCGATTCCGAAACGGCGCATTTGCCCGATGTGATTGAAACGGGAGAAACTTTTAAGGAAAATGCCGTTTTAAAAGCAACGGAAGGCTTTAAACAAACGAAAATGCCCGTTTTGGCAGATGATTCGGGCTTGTGTATATCGGCACTCAATGACGCGCCCGGGGTTTATTCGGCACGGTTTGCTGCCAAACACGGCGGTTATCCGGCTGTTTTTGATGTTTTAAACAATCAATTGAAAGATAATCCGAATCGCAAAGCGCATTATGTGTGCGTGATTGCTTTGGCCATGAGCGAAACGGAGGTTTATACGTTTGAGGGCGAATTGCACGGCACATTGGCTTTTGCGCCCGAAGGCACGGGCGGATTCGGATATGATCCGTTGTTTATTCCCGACGGATATCATAAAACATTGGGATGCATTCCGGCGGAAGAAAAAAATAAAATTTCTCATCGCGCCAAAGCGTTGGAAAAATTATTCGAATTTTTAAAAAACCGTCAATAATAAAATAAAAGCGTGCCAATCATAAAATTTATTGATCATAAATGGCGCTGTCATATTCGGAAAAATATTGATTAACGGCCCGCACCAGCGCCTCGCTTAACTTTTGCCGATAGGAGGCTTTTTGCAATTGCGCTTCTTCCGTTCGGTTGGATAAATAACCCATTTCAAGCAAAACGGCCGGCACACTCGGTGATTTTAACACGGCAAACCCGGCATGGCGATGCGGTTGCGGTAACGTGTGAACGGCTTTGCGCATTTCGGTTGCCAACAAATCGGCATAGCGGCGCGATTGCTTCATGGTTTCGCCTTGTGCCAAGTCAATTAAGACCATACTGGCATCTTGTTTCACATCACCCAAATCCATTTCAAACAAAATATCCGATTTGTTTTCCCGTTCGGCCAAAGCGGCAGCTTCTTTATCCGATGATGTTTCGGAAAGCGTGTAAACCGATAAGCCTTTGGCGGAGGAATTAGTGGAACTGTCGGCATGAATGGAAATAAACAAGTCTGCTTGTGCCTGATGCGCTTTTTTAACCCGGCCGCGTAAAGAAATATACACATCGGAATCGCGGGTCATCACCACTTTATAACCGGCTTTTTCCAACAGTTTTCTGGTTTCCCGCCCCATTTTCAGCGTTAAATCTTTTTCATAGTGTCCCGTTTTGGAAATGGCACCCGGATCTTTTCCGCCGTGTCCGGGATCTAACATAACAATATGTTTTTTCATTTTATTGAACGGTTGTAATCCCACTTTAACGCCGGTTGATTGCTTGGTACCGGTTGTTTTTTGAGGGGTATTCACGGCTTTAATGCCGGACGAACTCTCTTTTATTTTCATCAGCGGTACACCGGCGGAAGCGTCTGTTGCCGTTGTTTTGGGTACTAACGATTGAACGGTTGCTTTGGACGCGGTTTTCCCTTCTCCGCGCAAATCAACGACATAGCGCCAAATACCGCCCGTCTGCCCGACTTGCGGCGGCAAAATAAATTCTCTCGTCACACTGACCTTTTGCCGTAAATCAAAAACAACACGGGCAATATTGCCGGTATGCGATCCGAATCGAACGCCGTCGATTAACGTGTTTGTCGGATATTTTTTTTGCTTAATTTCATTCGGAACGGTTAATTTTTCCACATCAAATACCAATCTGTCGGGGTTTGATAAGAACTGATGCTTAAAATCGGTTCGCTCGTTTGTTTCGACAACAATGCGCACGTCTCCCGTTTCAAAATTGGCAAAACGAATGTCTTTAACGGTTGCCGCCACTGTTTGGATACAATATAAACAGCATATTAAAGCAAAAATCCATACTTTTTTCAGTGTCATTTCTTTAAATAATAAAAAAGGTGTAAAAAAAACTTGCTTATTTATTCATATACCGATATAATAAAAAAAGCAATCAAAAATATGATTGCCCGAACTATTTTTTAAACAAACCGAACGGATGAACAATGAAAATATTTATTCTCTCGCCTCATTTTGGAATATTTCCGATACGAATCGGTTTGTTTGCTGATATTTTATTGCTTTTAAATAAGGCAATAACACCACACATTATTTTAAAGGATTATTATTTATGTCAAAGAAAATGCTTATTGATGCCACGCATCCCGAAGAAACGCGTGTCGTCGTTGTTGAAAACGGGAGGGTTGAAGAATTAGATGTTGACACCTCCACCAAAAAACAAATTAAAGGAAACATTTATTTAGCCAAAATCATTCGAGTCGAGCCTTCTTTACAAGCGGCATTTGTTGATTACGGCGGAAACAAGCACGGCTTTTTGGCTTTCGGGGAAATTCATCCCGATTATTATCAAATTCCCGTTGCGGACAGAGAGGCTTTAAAAGCCATGATTGCCGCCAAGCAGGAAGAAGAGGAAGTCGAAACCGTTACCGAGAAGAACGAAGATGTGGAAGTCATCGGCGAATCGGAAGAAACACCGCGTCAACGTATGTATTTCTATAAAAGATATAAAATTCAGGAAGTGATTCGGCAAGGACAGGTTATGTTGGTTCAGGTTGTGAAAGAAGAACGCGGCAATAAAGGCGCTGCTTTAACAACCTATTTATCACTGGCCGGGCGATACAGCGTTTTAATGCCCAATAACGGCAAAGGCGGCGGCGTTTCCCGTAAAATTACGAATATCAAAGACAGAAAATCGTTGCGCACCATTGTTGATAAACTGCCCATTCCGCAAGGAATGAGCGTGATTATTCGCACGGCCGGACAAGGGAAAACCAAAACGGAAATTAAGCGCGACTATGACTATTTAATTAAAACGTGGATGAAAATTCGGGAAAACACGCTCGAATCGTTGGCACCGAAATTGATTCATGAAGAAGGCGATATTATTAAACGGTCGTTGCGTGATGTTTTCTCACCGGATATTGATGAAGTTTGGGTGGAAGGCGAAAGTGTTTTCAAATCCGTTAAAGATTTTATGAAAATGTTAATGCCGGGGCAAGCCAAAAAGATTAAGCAATATAAGGGAGAAGATCCGCTCTTTTTGGTGAATCAGGTCGAATCGCAGTTAGAGGCCATTCACAGCAATATCGTGCAATTAAAATCGGGCGGCTATTTGGTGATTGATCAAACGGAAGCGCTGGTTGCGGTTGATGTAAACTCCGGTCGGGCCACAAGAGAACACGATATTGAAGAAACGGCTTTGCGCACGAATTTGGAAACGTGTGATGAATTAGCGCGGCAATTACGGTTGCGCGATTTAGCGGGCTTAATCGTGATTGACTTTATTGATATGGATGAAGCCAAAAATAATGCAACCGTGGAACGTCATTTAAAAGAAGCGTTAAAACGCGATCGCGCCCGCATACAAGTCGGGAAAATGTCGGGTTTCGGGCTGATGGAAATGTCTCGTCAACGCCTGCATTCCAGCTTTTTGGAAAGCAGCTATCATGTCTGTCCGCATTGTGCCGGCAAAGGCGTGATTCGGTCGGTTGAATCCTGCGCTATGCATGCATTGCATATTTTGGAAGAAGCTTGTCTGAAAAATCGAGACACACATATTGTCTTATCGTTACCGCAAGCGGTTGCCACATATGTTTTAAATAACAAGCGCAAAAATTTGGTTGATATGGAAAAACGGTATGCTTGTTCCGTTACGGTTTCGGCGGATAATTCCATTGAAAGAATCTCCGATTATAAATTGGAACGGCTTCGGGAAGACGGTGAATGCGTCAATTTGTCTTTAACGGCGCATTATTTTAAAACAAATGATAAAAAACAAAACGATTATGTCAAACATCATAAAGGCAACGCGGAAGAACCCGCTGAAAAATTAACGGACTCTTCTGAAACGGAAGAAGAAAACAATAATTTCTTCGGTAATCGGAGAGGCAAAAATCGGCGGCGGTACGACTGGCGTAAAAAACGGCGTGACCAACAGCGCGATCGGTTTATGCAATCCGAGATGACAACCGAAGTAACACCCGATACGCCGGCAGAGAATCGTTTTACGGTTGTTGAACAGCAATCACTGGAAAATTATACCGAAACGGCAGCAACCGCAGAACAAGTTGAAGCAAATGAAACTGCTTCACACGAAGAAGAGTTTTCCAATAATAAATTTAACAAAAAACAACCGAAAAAATATCGGTCGTTTAAAAGTCGTCATGCCGCCAAAATGCAACGGGAAGCCGAAAATGCCAAAAAGGAAGAAACGGTAACGGAAATGCCCAAACCCGGCATGACGGAAACCTTGGAAGCCGCGGCAACACCGATTACGGAACCCAAAAAGAAAAAACGGGGTTGGTGGAATAAATTAGTCAGCTCCGACGAGGCTTAAACTTCAAGCACACAGGCTAAAAAAACGGCGGAAATTCTCCGCCGTTTTTTGTGTTATTTCTTCCCGTGTATTTTTTCATAAATTGATTGAACCAAAACATACATTAAAGGAA
>CANREI010000015.1 GCA_947629595.1 uncultured Alphaproteobacteria bacterium
GCTTCCACAATCACGGAAACTTTGCCGGGGCCGAAACCTTCATACCGCACTTCTTCATAATTTGTTGTATCGGCACTTTGCGAACCTTTGGCAATCGCGCGTTCAATATTATCTTTCGGCATATTTTCCGAACGCGCGTTTTGAATGGCCAAGCGTAACCGCGGATTCGAAGAAATATCGGCACCGCCGGCTTTCACGGCAACCGTGATTTCCCGTGCGAGTTTTGAAAACACTTTGGCGCGCAATTTATCTTGAGCCCCTTTGCGATACATAATGTTTTTAAATTGTGAATGTCCTGACATAATTTTTTCCTCTCAATTTCAGTTTCAAAAAAACAATTTTTTCCTTTATATCATATTTGATGTGTATTTTCAAGTATGGCACCGATTCGAATCGGAAAAATTTTAACGGCCGCACCGGTTGTTTCATCGATTTCCACATAAACGGCACAAAAAGTTCCTATATTTTCAGCGGGTTGTAAGCGTCCTTTGTTTTCGGGGGACAAAAATCGGGAGAGCGCCCCTTCCACCCCCATACCGATAACGGAATTATAATCACCGCACATACCGACATCTGACAGAAACGCTGTTTTTTGCGGTAAAATGCGTGCATCGGCCGTCGGAATATGCGTGTGCGTGCCCACAACCAGTGAGGCCTTTCCGTCCAGAAAATAGCCCATACCGACTTTTTCCGCCGTTGCTTCGGCGTGAAAATCAACAATCAACACATCATAATCTTTGCCGCGCGTATGCATCGAAAGCCAGTTTGCCATGGCTGCAAACGGATCATCGACGGCGCGCATAAAAATATGACCCAACAATTGCACAACCGCCACCCGAACACCCGCCGGCGTAGTAAATAAACAACTGCCTTTTCCGATGGTGTTTTCGGGACAATTCAACGGCCGAATAATGTTGGATTCGGACTCCAGAATCGGGAAAATATCGGCTTTATCGAACGAATGATTCCCCAGTGTAATCACATCGGCACCGGCTCGACACAATTCGGCATAAATTTTCGGGCTGATTCCAAACCCGTGTGCGGCATTTTCGCCGTTAACGATAATCATATCCAACGCGAATTGCCGTTTGAGTTTCGGCAAGCAGTCATTGATTACTTTTCTGCCGGATTTTCCGACAACATCACCGCAAAACAACAGTTTCATCATTCTTCTTTCGGATTTGTCACCAAAGCATTTAAATCTTGCGCCGTTGCGCTGATTTTAGCGGCAATATTTTGAATGCGCTCGGCCAGTTCTTTGGCGGATTCATCTAAAACAACGGCATTGGTTGTTCGTTCCAGTTTATTTTTTTCTTCTGCCAAAATTAAGCACATCATAGCCAGCAGCTGCCCTTCCTGCATAAAGCCGACCGATTTCATCAGCTGGGCGGCGCGCGCATCTAAATTTTCCGCAAGCGAACGCATATAATTTTCTTGTCCGTCGGCACAGGAAAACTTATAAAATCGTTCGCCGATTTTTAACGAAACAATAGCCATTATTCTTCTCCCCGCTTAAACGTTGTGAGCATATCATCTATTTTATCGTAGGCCGTTTTTACGGCTTTTTTCAAAACATCCGCCCGCTCCGACGACTGATTGTAATTTTTTTTAACCGTATAAACCGCCGTTTCCAATTCTAAAACAGCTTCTTCCAAATGGGAAACGGCACTTTTAATTTTTTCCATGTTTGCCTCACAAGTTACGACGGGCTTTAAACGCCATTTGCAGCGTGCCGTCATCTAAATAATCTAACTCTCCGCCGATCGGCACCCCGCGCGATAACGCCGAAACCGAGCAAGGAAAGTTTGCCAATCTGTCGGATAAATAATGCGTGGTTGTTTGTCCTTCAACCGTTGCCGGCAAGGCAAAAATCACTTCACAATTTTCAGTTGCATCCACTTTTTCCAAAAGCGATTGAATGTTTAACTCATCGGGACCGATACCGTCCAAAGCCGAAAGTAAACCGCCCAAAACGTGATATTGTCCTTTAAAAACGCCGGTACGCTCAATCGCCCATAAATCGGCCACGTCTTGCACCACGCAAAACTGATGACGCACCCGCGTTGAATCCTGACAAACGGAACAGGGAACAATTGTATCGAGATTGCCGCAAACCGGACAGGTTTTCACCTTTTCCAACACGGTTTGCATGGCCGCAACCAACGGGGCAAACTGTGTTTCTTTTTGTCCGAGCAGGCTTAATACCGCCCGGCGCGCCGACCGCGGCCCTAAGGCCGGCAGTTTTGCCAACAAGGCGATTAAATGTTCCAATTCCGGAGCTGCCATTTGCTTTTAAATCCGTTTCATCAATTAAAAGGGCAGTTTAAAGCCGGCCGGAAGTCCCAAAGACGATTGAATACGCTCCATTTCCGATGCGATGGTATTATCCGCTTTTTCGCGGGCATCGCGAACCGCCAACAAAACCAAATCTTCCAAAGTTTCCACATCATCTTTATCCACAATTTCCGGATCGATGCTCACTTTGACCGGATATCCTTTTCCCGTCATCATAATTTTAACGGCACCGTTTCCCGAAACGCCTTCAAACTCCTGCTTTTCCATTTTGGCTTGCAAAATATTCATTTGAGATTGAACCATTTGCGCCTTTTTCATTAAATCACCGATATTTCTCATAGTGAAACTCCTTATATAGAATAAAAAACACAATAGAGTATAAAGAAAAAAGAATCAAATGTAAATTGTAAATTTACAAAAAGAGGTAATTTCTTTATTTTTTTGCGTCCGATACCTTCAAAAGACTTAAAATGCGTTCGGCAATCGCAAGGGAGGGATTAAATCCGCCTTTAACGGGTTTTAAAGCGCTGCCGAGGGGTAACGCATAGCCGTTTCGGAAAAGAGTTTGATGAAAACGCCGATGTTTCACGCTCATCATTTCAGCAGGTGCAAAAATAAAAACGGGAACCTTTCCGGCACAACATTCCGAGCACATAGACATCGAATCGCCCGTTACCACAATCAAGTCCGCGCAAGATAATAATCCGAAATACGGATTTTCACCCTTATCACCGAAAGCATAAAAGAAAGTTGTTTTCGGCGGAAAGGCCGTTTTGAGAAACGCCACCACGTCGGCCGGTGTTCGCCTTGATGTTGTTATTAAAACGGAAGCCGGATGCAATTGTTGCACCGCCGCAACAATTTTTTCGGCATCGGCCACGGTAAAGGGCTTGTTTTTGGTAGCTCCGCCGATAATTAACGATAAGCGCGGCGCGGGATAATCGGCAAAAACGGGCAACCATTTTTGCCGCTCTTCCCGTAAGCGTTTTTCCGTCACACGATGCGGTGAACCGTCAACAATCATCACGTTTTCGGCCTTTCCTTTATATAAATCATGCGCGGGCAACACAATTAAATCGGCGCTTTTAAATCCTCTGATGCCCGGATTCATCAATTGCACGACTTTTGTTTTGCCTTTTGATTTTTTTTGGATATATCTCGCCACGGGAAAGGCACGCCGACCGGCACTGAGCACCACATCGGGATAAACGGTTGTTTGTACCGCTTGTTTTGCCTCTTTCGTGAGTCCGATTAACGTACCGTCTCGCAAAAAATTCGGCAATTTAACGGCTTTTGTATAAGCAATGTTTTTGCGTTCGAAAGAACCACCCAGTGCTTCGGCAATGCCCAACAACTGATTAACGTTTCCGGCGCGATCATCTGCCAATATCCACACAAGCATTTGTTATCCTATTGCTGATAGAGTTCGTTTAAAATTGACTCAAACCCGTCATTATGCGTTGCTTTTCGAACGGTTACAATCGGTGCTGCCTCTTGCACGAAAGCTTTTGTGAGCGCAGGCGGAACAACGGTATCTTTTTCGCCGACGTAATGAATTTGCGGAATTTTTAAAAATTCAATTTGATAATCTTTTAAATTCAGCGATTCTTTTAAGGGCGTGTCATGATGATAAGCCGTCCATGCATCGGTATCCAACACACCGGCAACGGTAATCACTTTCACCACATGCGGATCATGAACGGCAATCAATCCGGCAATTTGCGCCCCGCCCGAATAACCGATTAACACCGCCTGATCGGTTTGTGCTTTTTTCATGAGCGCCGTTACGGCACTATTCATACTGCGCACAATTTGCGGTGAAAACCGACCGGTTGTCCAATCAACCTGCGAACAGGCACCCGCTTGCATATATTGACAGGGACGCCCCAAATAGGCCGTGTTGGCATGCGGATCATCCGCCGCAACTTTGCGCCAAAACGCTTCTTGCGGCGTGGGATTATCCGAAGGAGTACCGTCGGCATTAAAAGCGGCACCGTCGCCCTCAATATAAATGCGAACAGGCTCACCGGGGGCGTTAATGCGATACCAGCTTGCCAAAATATACGGCGGGGCCGGTTGCGTTTGAAACCGAAAGTCCGTCAACGGGTTTTGCGTGGCGCAAGCCGTTAAAAAAAAGAGGCCTAAAAAAGCAAATAATTTTTTCATAAACGTTAATATAACAAATTCAAATCGTCTTGACAAGTGTTATTTTAATTCTTACATAGAGTTTGTGGGATACGATAATATGTTCGAAAGGAGGGGGAGCATTATGCCGGGTTGCGGATGTGGAACAAAGAAATAAATTCTTTGCATAAAAAAAGCACTGCGAAAGCGGTGCTTTTTTTGTTTTTTTCGGCTTTTATTTTTTTATTGACATTTTTTTTCGATCCGATATAGTAAATTGTATGCATAGGAGAACAAATGAAAATTTTACCCCGTTTTTTAAAGCCGATAAAAACGCTCGCCAACAAAGACTACATACATACCTTCTTTGCTTATTCATTCTTTTTCCTTTATGTGCTTTATTAACTCTTGGTCTTATGCTGGACACAACACAAACGCAAAGTGTGCGTGAACGGCGCAATTTAGAAACTTTTCCGCCTTATTTTTGGGTGCAAAGCGAAAAGCTTGAAAAATATATCTCCGATCATTTACCGAAACGGCCGAAGCTGATTGATTTTTATTTTGAATCGGGTTTAGGACGCGATTTGGGAACACAAAGGCAAATCATCGGTAAAGAAAATTTTATCTTTTCGAGTCTAAACGCTTCCCGTAATTTGCCGATTTTATCTGTTTATCAAAATTCTTATTTATTCACACCCGAACAAATCAATCTGCTTCAAAAAAATGTTCAACAAATGGCCGATTTTGCCAAAGAACATAACATTAAAGTCTATCTGATAATTCCGCCGGAAGTCTCTCGCATTTATCACAAACGGATGCCCGATTATGTTTTAAGAGAAAACAATCCCTCCGTTGCGGAACAGGTTGAAAAGGCAGTGAAAGACATAATAACCGTGGTGCCGATTGAAAAACATCTTATTTCCAAAGCCCGCAGTCAATTTCCGTTAATTTACAAAACCGACACGCATTGGTCGGAAGACGGAGCGTTTGAAGCCTATAAACTGTTAATGAAAGCCATACAAAAAGATTTTAAAGATATTCGTGCCGTCACGCCCGATGATTATCATATTGAATTAACACAAAAAGTGTGGTCGCCTTATCAAAATTCACTAAAACCGTATTTTTATAACGGGTCTAATTACTTAAACGGCATTGATTACGGCGAAACGCAATATCGGCATTATATTTATAAAGATAAAGACGCCTTAAAAATTAACCGTGATAAGCAGTTTCGCTTTTCGGATTATGAAAAGGGCGCGCCATATCGGGCTTATATCATCGGTGACAGTTTTTCTTATTATCTGCTTCCGTTTTTAATGCCCACGTTTTCCCATTTCAGAATGCATCGTTTCAATGAAAACGGAACAGGTGCGCCGTGGGGTATTCATTGGTCGGAGCGTGAAAAAGAATTGGCAGATGATAAAATTGATATTTTAATTTTAAGCATTTCCGATCAAAAACTGGAAGAGTTAATGGGGTATTTTTAAATGGTTTTCTCATCATTCACGTTTCTTTGTTATTTTTTGCCGATTGTCGTCGGAATTTATTACATATTACCCAATCGTTTTCGCAATGTGTTTCTGCTTTCGGCGTCGCTGTTGTTTTACGGGTGGGGGCGACCTGCGCATTTATTGGTATTGCTGTGCTTTATTGTCATCGGGTTTTATGCCGCCAAAGGCATAACGCGTTATCCGCAAAAAGCCAAAATGATATGTACGGCAAGCTGTTTTTACATTTTAGGCATTTTTTTCTTTTTCAAATACGGTGATTTTGCTCTGGCCTCCTTCAACGATTTAACGAAAAAAAGCCTGCCGTTGTTTTATATTGCCCTGCCGCTCGGCATTTCTTTTTATGTGTTTCAATTGCTCTCTTATGTGATTGATGTTTATCGCCAAAAAGCGAACGTTCAAAAAAGTTTTTCCGCGCTGGCGCTGTATGTCAGCAGTTTTCCGCAACTGATTGCCGGCCCGATTGTGCGCTATGATACCGTTGCCAAACAATTGACAAATCGGCGTCACTCCGTGGCAAAGGTTTATCAGGGGTTGCGCCGGTTTTTAATCGGCCTTGCCAAAAAAGTAATTATTGCCGATATGGCGGGGCATAGCGTTGATGTTATTTTTGCAAGTTCCGTTTCGTCTTTAACACCTGCCATTGCGTGGCTCGGCGCGGTTTTATATGCCTTACAAATTTATTTCGATTTTTCGGGTTATTCCGATATGGCTATCGGATTGGGACGTATGTTCGGTTTTCGCTTTTTGGAAAACTTTAATTATCCTTATCTTTCCAAGTCGATTTCCGAATTTTGGCGTCGGTGGCATATTTCGTTATCAAGCTGGTTTAAATCGTATGTATATATTCCCTTGGGCGGCAACAGAAACGGCTTGTTGCGAACCGTTTTCAATTTGGCAACGGTGTTTTGCTTAACCGGCTTTTGGCACGGCGCCGCCTGGACCATGGTTGTATGGGGATTATGGCAAGGCTTTTTCGTGATTTTGGAAAAACTGTTAAAAGCCGTGGCACATTCCCTGCATATCACGCACATTCCCGCCGTTTTTTATGCCGTTATCGGCCGGTGTTATGCTTTAATCGCCTTACTGCTCGGTTGGGTTATTTTTCGGGCGGAAACACTCTCGCAAGCTTATGATTACATTCGGTTAATGTTCGGATTTCTTCCCTATAAACAAGCGTTCGGCGTTTCTTATTATGTGCAAGGGCTGTTATGGTTCATTATTGCCTTTGCCGTGATTGCTTCAACAGGCGTATTTAAATCTGTTCTGCGTTATCGGAATTTTTGGGCGCACTTGTTTATCAATCTCTGGCTGCTTTTCCTGTTGTTCATTGTAATTGTGCTGTTAACGGGCAGCGGATACAGTGCCTTTATTTATTTTCGGTTTTAATTACCAAAACAAATAAAACAACACAAGCCCCAACACAATGCGATAAACGGCAAACACGGCAAAAGACGCCGTTTTCAACCACCGCATTAAAAACCACACGGCAACCGATCCGAAAACGGCCGCCGCCAAAATACCCGTGCCGATTTGCGAGAGACTTTCACCCGATAACGATTGATTAAGATAAGCCGTTAATAACATATATGCCGCACCGCAAAAAATAACGGGAATTGACATCAACATGGAAAATTTGGCGCTGTCGGTGCGGGAATAACCCAAAAAACGGGCGCATGTCATGGTAATGCCCGATCGGCTGGTACCGGGAATTAAAGCCAACGCCTGCGCTAATCCGATATAAAAAGCGTTGCGATATGTCATTTGCCCGATTGTTTTTGTTTTGGGCGCTTTTTTATCGACAATCCATAGTAAAATACCGTAAAAAACTGCCGTGAAAGCAATCACCAACGGCGAACGCAAGGTTGTTTCCACAATTTCTTTCAAAAAAAAGCCGACAATCAATGCCGGAAGCGTGGCAATAATTAACTCGAACCCCAGTTTTTGCTCGGCGCCTTTATGCCAAAAACCGATGAGCAAGCGACAAATATCTTTGGCAAAAAAAGCCATTACGGCAATTAACGTTCCCAAATGCAAAGAAATATCCATCAACAAAGTTTGATGCGAAAAATTAAGTTTTTCCATTAAAATTAAATGCCCCGACGAACTCACGGGCAAAAATTCAGTGGCACTTTGCACAAACGCCAATAAAAGGGTGGAATCGAACGACATTTTTCTTTCTCTCTTTTGCCCTTAACAATAAGCATAAAACAAAAGTCTTGTCAATCGAAAAAAGAAGTTTTATGAATGCCGAAAAACAAAAACGGCCTTTGAGATATCCCAAAGACCGCTTTTTTTAAACGTAAATGCCTTATTTTTCCAAAATGGCAACACCCGGCAATGATTTGCCTTCCATCCATTCCAAGAAAGCACCGCCGGCAGCGGAAACATAAGTTAACGCCTCATTCACACCGGCTTTTTTCAAAGCGGAAACCGTGTCACCGCCGCCCGCAACGGAAGTGAGCTTGCCCTCTTTCGTTAAAGCGGCAACCGCGGCGGCAATTTCATTCGTGCCTTTATCAAACGGCTTAATCTCAAACGCGCCGACAGGGCCGTTCCAAATTAACGTTTTGCATTGAGAAATAACGTGAATAAACGTTTCAACCGATTTCGGCCCGATATCCAACAAAACCTTGCCCGCGGGCACGGCAGCAGCATCGGAAACATGCGGCGTTTGTCCTTCACCGAATTGATCGGCCCACGTTAAATCGCTCGGCAGAACAATTTTGCAATTTCCGGCATTTTCCAAAATAGATTTTGCCGTATCAATCATGGACGGCTCAACCAGCGATCCTTCTCCCATGGCAATGCCTTGCGCTGCCAAAAAGGTATGCGCCATACCGCCGCCGATGCATAAATAATCAACTTTTTTCACCAAATTGCCCAACAAATCAAGCTTGGTGGAAACTTTGGATCCGCCGACCAATGCCACTGCCGGCCGAACCGGATTACCCAGTGCTTTATCCAACGCTTCCAACTCTTCCTGCATTAACCGACCGGCACCGCGCGGCAATAAATGCGCCATTCCCTCGGTAGACGCATGCGCCCGATGCGCCGTTGAAAAGGCATCGTTAATATAAATATCAATACCGCTGGCCAAATGTTCGGCAAATTCTTTGTCGTTGGCTTCTTCGCCTTTATGGAAACGCAAGTTTTCCAGCAAAATGACATCGCCTTTTTGCATACCGCGCACCAGCATATCGCGTTTATCGCCGATGCAATCTTCCGAAAACAAAATTTTTAATCCCGACGCTTTAGATAACGCATCGGCAATAAATGTCATGGAATATTCCGGATTTTTTTCACCTTTCGGACGACCGAAGTGCGAAGCCACAACAACTTTTGCACCCTTTTCAACCAATTCTTTCAACGTGGGAACAAAGCGATCAATGCGTGTCATATCCGTAATTTTGCCCTCTTTGGCCGGCACGTTTAAATCGGCGCGCACAAAAACCGTTTTATTGTTAAAATCAAAATCATCTAGTGTTTTATAAGTCATTTTTTTGTTCCTTTTCAAATAAAAGGAGGGAATCAATGCCTTTCAGACAACGAATCCCTCCATTTTGCCAAAAAAAACCGAATTACTTAATCAAAGCGCCCATATAAGCAGCCGTATCAAGCATTCTGTTGGAGAAACCCCACTCGTTATCATACCAGCTCATCACGCGTAATTGCGTGCCGCCGATAACTTTTGTACCGTTCGCATCAAACGTGGAGGAATGCGCATTATGCGTAAAGTCAATGGAAACGAGCGGTAAATCATTATAACCCAAAATACCGTTCAATTCGCCTTCGGCATATTTTTTCATGGTGGCGTTCACTTCTTCAACCGTTACCGTGCGTTTCATAATAAGATTGGCATCAACCAACGAAACATCGGGTGTGGGAACACGAATGGAAACACCGTCCAATTTACCGGCTAATTGCGGTAAGACCAAGCCGACGGCTTTCGCAGCGCCGGTGGAGGTGGGAATCATACTCATGGCTGCTGCCCGAGAACGATATAAATCTTTATGCACCTGATCCAAAATCTTTTGATCGTTCGTGTAAGAGTGAATGGTTGTCATAAAGCCTTGTTCAATACCGAATTCTTTATCCAACACATACGCCACGGGCGATAAGCAGTTTGTGGTGCAGGAAGCATTGGAAACAACAATATCATCAGCCGTTAATGTTTTTTGGTTCACGCCGAACACAATTGTTTTATCGGCTCCTTGCGAGGGCGCGGAAACCAAAACCCGTTTGGCACCGGCTTGAATGTGAACCATGGCTTTTTCTTTGGCGGTAAAGATACCCGTGCATTCCATCACGATATCAATATTCATTTCTTTCCACGGTAATTGCGTGGGATCCCGTTGCGCAATGACTTTTGTTTTATAGTCACCGGCAATAATGTAATCACCTTCTGCCCGAACATCAAAGCAGGTTGCCCGATGAACGGAATCATATTTCAATAAATAGGCATTGGCTTTGGCATCGCCTAAATCATTGATGGCGACGATATCAATATCTTTCCGTCCCGATTCCAAAAATGCCCGATAAACCAACCGACCGATACGACCGAAGCCGTTAATTGCAACACGAATTGTCATTTTTTTCTCCTTCATTTTAAATTACATACGAAATTTTTCCGTATTTCAAAAATCAGTTGCTATTTAGGCATATATTTTACAAAAAAGCAAGTATCTTTTTAAAGTTTTTATAAAAAAACAAAAGAAAATCGCTTTAAAAGCCTTATGAAAACTTTTTTATCTTCCGAAAAACGCAAAAAAAACAAAAAATAAACTTGCAAAGACAAAAAAACACCTGTACAATAAAGCTATGTGATCAGTTTTTAAAAGGATGGTTTGCATGGAAACGCCCGAAGTCTTACCTGCCGAAAATGAGGAAAATGACCCGAAAAAAACGGTGTCACGTCCGCCGAAAACGGCCGTCGAACAAGAAGAAGACGATGAAGAAACACCCGTTAAAAAAGATACCACCGGTGATGATGACGAATCGGGAGATGATTCCGATGATGAAGACGATTCGGAGGGTGACGACAGTGATGACGATGATGAAAATCCCGATGATGACGATGATGACGATGACGGTGAAACAGGCAGCGGCACAAGCAGCGGCGAAGAAGATGAAAATGAATTGATTTGGCTTAAAAAAGAAGAAAAAAACACCAAAAATCAATTTTTGAAACCGGAAAACATTAAACCGAAAATACCGAAAAAAGAAAAAATTAAAGGTCCTGAAAAAATTGATCGGACGCCGTGGCAACAAATGATTGATTTTCTTGTACACGGTGCCAAAGGAGCCATGATTAAAAACGGCGATATTTCCATTAAAGAACAAATTGCCGATAAATTACTGCTCGGATTGGGTTTTAAGTCGTTTAAAGAAGATATTCTGTTGCAGCAACAGGCCAAAAAATATTGGACGCAAAAATTTTCCGGACAAAAAGCCGATGTTTCGCTTTTAAATACGGATAAAATCACCAAAAAAATAAAAAATGAAGAAACCGTTCAACAAAATAAGCAAACCCGACAAGAAAAGGCAAGTGAACATACAAACTTTTTAACACGATTGATAAAACAAAAAAATCAGGAAGCGGTTTCGGCCAAACCGAACCGACAACCGGAGAATTTAAATTCTCGCATTTTAAATCAAAAACCGGAAAAACAGCCCGTATCTCATCAAACGTTTGTTCCGCAACAAACACAAACCGTTCTCAATGAAACAAAAACAACTGTTTCACACGGATTAAAAGAAAAAATCGGGCAAGCCGTTCAACCCGTTCGGCAAACGGAACAAAAACTGCCCGTCCGACAAAACCAACCCGTTCAACAAAACGAAGTGTTATCACAAAAACCTTTAACCGTTACCGAGTTAAAGCGTCAAGAAAAAAAAGAAGCCGAACTCAATCCGACAGTTGAACAAAGCATTCAAAAGCAACAAAAACAAGAGCAGAAAGATTTTCATAATATGATTATGATGCAGCAAATGCAACTGCAAAACAATATGCAAAACACCATGCAAAGCAAACTGCAAAACGAGATTCAGCAACAAGCTTTACAACAACAAATGGGGTTTGTTGCCGCCGCCAGAGCAGGATTGCAACATTTTCATCACCAACCGCACAGACAGCCCCATAATTTTCAGTTAAATGAATCGTTAAACAAACAGCCGATAACGCCCGAACAAGGAATTTCCAATTCCGTGAGCTCGGAAGCTATAAATGATGCAAGAGAACTGGTTAGAGGAATGGCGGTACAACAAAACGCGCTCGAAGGAAGCTCACAACCTGTTCCTTCTGATAAAGATAGAGAAGGTAGAGAAGATATAGCAGATATAGCAGCTCAACCCAAAACCAATGACGGCAGATAACTACTTTGTTTGATTTGTTGACAATAAAATTTCACACGATTGTAAATCCGCGGGCGTGTTAATATCCAGCGCAAAATAATTGTCAATTTCATATCCGTGCCGCGCATCGTTTAACGATGTTTGTAACGTCAATCCGTCGGTTTTAAATAAATATAAACACCCGTTTACATAGTAAGCCTGCGTCATATCTTGCCGCCGAACGGTTGATGTGTGATTGAGCACATTCGCTAAAGAATCGCCGCGTTTGTAACGAATGAGAGTCGGATTATAGGGAATGGGCGAAACACTCACGCCGTCATTATAATTGTGATCAATTTGCCATTGAATCATACCGTCAATATGCATAGCGCGCCGAAGCGGAGAGGTTGGCTGTAAAATCATCATATAATCGAAATGTTGCCCTTTTTGTTCATAAACACTTAATGTATGCATGATACATTCAATGGTTTTTGATGTATCAAGCGCCAATTCGGGCGGACGATCCACAACCGAAACACCTTGTTCTTGCGAAAAAGCTTTAATTTCTGCCCCGTCGGTTGAAACAACAATTTCATCTAACAATTCACTTTCTTTGGCAGATTTAATTGTCCAATAAATCAACGGCTGCCCGTTTAAAAGAACCATATTTTTATTAAGAATCCCTTTACTGCCCGCGCGGGCGGGAATAATGCCGATAATTTTTTTCCCTTGATACATTTATTGGTTTTCCTCCCTCTAAATCAAAGCTTTTTTCAGCATACACAATTATTTTCTTTTTTGCAACAAAAATTTAAATAAAACGAAATACTTGCTTTTTTTTCATAAATCAAGCATAATTCCCGAAAAGGAGTTTTGAAAATGACACAGTTTATCAATTATGAAACAAAATTTTTGTTACCCAAAAAAGCCGTTCCGTTTTTTGAAGCGGCTTTGGAAGAAACGGCCGCCGCCGTTTTAACCGTGATGATTGAAAAAGGTGCGCAAAAAGGTTTATGGGAATTGCAAGCCATTTTTGAGGGAAAGCCCGATGAAAAAGTGATTCGGCATTGCTTAAAAACGGCCGCCGAAAACGCGCATATTGCCGTTCCGTCGTTTAACATAACACCACTCCCCGATAAAAACTGGTTACAGGAATGTTATCAAAGTTTTCAACCGATTACCATCGGCAAATATTATATTTACGGCTCGCACATTACCGATCGGCCGCCTGCCGATAAAATCGCGTTAAAAATTGATGCCGCAACGGCCTTCGGCACGGGGGAACATCAAACAACACACGGGTGTTTGGAAGCCTTAAACGATTTGAACTTCCGGCCGAAAAACGTGATTGATATCGGGTGCGGATCGGGCATTTTAGCCATGGCTTATGCCAAAACCTATCATCAACCGGTTGATGCGGTGGATATTGATCCCGAATCGGTGCGTATGGCTTTAAAAAATGCCGAAAATAACAAATTAAGCGCGCTGATGCATGTGTGGGAAAGCACGGGATACAGCGCCGTTTCGGGACAATATGATTTAATTTTATGCAATATTTTGGCGCGCCCGCTCATTGAAATGGCGCCGGATTTAAAAGCGCACTTAACCCCGGGCGGACAAGCCGTTCTTTCGGGCTTTTTAACGCGTCAGGAACGGTGGGTGTTAAAGGCGCATACCGATATCGGCCTGCGCTTGGTGCGCCGATATCGCATTAACGGGTGGAGTACGCTTGTTCTTCAAAAGGAGGAGCAATGAAAAACGCTTATCAACAAATTAAAAACTTTGTGCGCACGCATCAAAACAGTGCCGTTCTTATTTCCCGAACCGATTCGTTTTTGGGAGAATATTATCCGCCCGAAGCCAAACGATTAAGCGCCGTTTCGGGCTTTACGGGATCGGCGGGACTGGCATTCATTGATTCTGTTCAAGATGTGTTATTCGTTGATTCGCGCTATACGGTTCAAGCCAAAAAACAATCGTCTTTTCAGGTTTTTGAAGTGCCCACACAAACAACGCCCCTGCAATGGATTATTGAAAACTTTAAAGGAAAAACCGTTTATTTTAATCCGCAAACGCATTCGATATCATGGGTTCAAAAAAGCGCGGAACGATTACAAAAAGCCAACATTTGTTTAAAGCCGTTATCGCTCAAACAACTCACGCAATTTTTTTCAAAACAAACTTTTCGGCAGAAAAATATTTTTGATTATTCCGTTCAATTTTGCGGGGAATCATCGGAAAATAAATTGGCGCGTTTGGGAAAGCATATTCGCCAAAACAAATGGGATGCTTATCTCATTTCAACGCCCGAAAATGTTTCATGGCTCTTAAACAAACGCGCCCGCACGGTTTTGGAATATCCCGTTCTTTTTGAAAGAGGGTTTGTTGATAAACAAGGCGTTTATCGGCCCTTAAATAAGCAAACCGTTTCTTTGCTTAAAGGCAAAAAAGTGGCCCTTTTTGAACCGGCAACGCCGTATTTTTTATATCAGGCCTTAAAAAAAATTGCCGTTTTGGAAAATGCGCCCGATATTGTTAATTATTGGAAAGCCGTTAAAAACAAAACGGAAATTCAAAACATTCGCCTGGCATGTCTGTATGAAAGCGCGGTTATTTGTCGCTTTTTGGCATGGGTGGAAGAAAACAAGTCCTCGGTCGATGAATGCGCCTGTGATGAAAAACTCATTGCTTTACGCAAAGAAAATCCGCTTTACTTCGGTGACAGTTTTGAAACAATTGCCGCTGTCGGCGCCCATGCGGCACTGGCGCATTATCGCGCGGATAAAGCATCAACCGTTGCCTTGATGAGCGCGCCGCTTTTGTTGGTTGATACCGGCGGGCATTATTTAAACGGCACCACCGATATGACGCGAACAATTGCCCTTCAAAAGCCGACAAAACTCATGAAAAAACGATATACACAAGTGTTGCAGGGGCATATTGATTTAGCAACAACCCTTTTGCCGAAAGGCGCAAAAGCTTCGGTGTTAGATGAAAAAGCGCACGCTTATTTACGCGCGGATTCGGTTGATTTTCTGCATGCAACGGGACACGGTATCGGATTGATGCTTGCCGTGCATGAAATGCCGCCGACCGTATCGCCCTATGACACATTCGGCCTTCAAGCCGGTATGATTTTTTCAAACGAACCGGCATTTTACAGCGAAACCGACGGATTCGGCATTCGGTTGGAAAATATGTTGCTGGCGGTGAACGGGGCAAACGGTCTTTCTTTTGAAAATTTAATTTTTGCACCGTTTGATTATCGGTTGATTGATTTTAACGCCTTAACAAAGCAACAATTATTATGGCTGAAAAATTATCATCAAACCGTTTATGAAACCGTTTTTCCGATGTTAAGTCTTAAAGAACAAGAAATTTTATTACCGTTTATCACGGCTTTTCAAAAGGATGAAAAATGAGCAAAGCATTCATTTCAAGCGGCACGGTCGCTACCAACAAAAAAGCACGATTTAATTATGTGATTCAAGAAACATATGAGGCCGGCATTATGTTAACCGGCGGAGAAGTCAAATCTTTGCGCGCGGGACGAGCCACCGTTAACGAAAGTTACGCCTCCATTGAAAAAGACGGCGCCGTTTATTTAATCAACGCGCATATTGCCGAATATGTCAACGCCAAAGGCGGTTTTGTCGAACAATCGGCCGCACGAAAACGTAAATTATTGCTTCACGCAAAGGAAATCAATAAATTACGCGGCGCCATCGAGCAAAAAGGAAAAACGCTTGTGCCGTTAGAGCTTTATTTTAACGCGCGCGGCGTTGCCAAAGTGAAAATTGCCGTTGCCGTCGGTAAAAATCATGCCGATAAGCGCGAAGATATTAAAAAGCGCGAATGGAATATCGTAAAACGGCGTATTTTAACGCAACATAACTAAGCATTTTTCAACGCCGATGCGAACCTTTATGTCCGCCGAAATGCAGGCGCGGCGGCGCCGGCCGATAATGATGATGTCTGTCCCAAATGCTGTGCAATATAGCGCCGCCGATGAGCGTGCCGGCACCGGCCAGAAAGAGCGTTTCACCCGAAATGCGCGGCGCTTCTTGCACATAAACGGGTGCGGGCACCGTTTCACGCACAATAACCGTTTGCGCCGGCGTTTGTTGATAAATAACGGTTTGCGTTTGCGGAACCGTATCAGGTACATAAACATAACCGGCCCACGCGGGAGACACACTCAAAAACGCAAAAGCTGTCGTTAAAGAAAGAGTAATGAATTGATGATATAACATTTGATTCCTCCGTTTTTTTTCATTTCATTTGTTTAAAACGAAGAAACCGTTCAAATGTTCAAAAAACTATTCTTCAAAAACGTAAAGACTGTCAAACCGCGCGGCATACATCACATCTTTTACTTTTCCCTTCACCCCGCGAATGGATAAGTTAACCGCATGGGAGGAAGCTTCGTCATGCGCAATGACAAACATACCGAGTGCCGCCGAATCAATAAAATCACAGTCAGATAAATCAAAAACAATTTTCGGAACCGTTGCCGATTTGATTAAAGAAACAATTTCAAAAAAGCCGTCGTGATCCCGAAACGTGAAAGAACCCGAAAAAAAGATTTCTTTTCCGTTTTTAACATCTGTTGTTTTATAATTCATGCAACCCTCCTTTGCTTATTTAATATTGACTTGTTTTTATGGCTTCGTCAAGTATTATTTCGTTCTTTTTTTTGAAAAAACAAGATAGATCGGTTTTCTTCCGGCTTCAATGCCTTTTTTTTCATAGCGTGTGGGCACCCAATCGGTCGGCGGACACGTTATATCTTCATTGATTTGTTCAAAACATCCGTCCGCTGCCACCTGTTCAATTGCCCAAGCGGCATAATCGGCAACATCGGTTGCCACAAACAATTGCCCGTTCGGCGCTAAAAGCCGATATAAATGTTTTAAATTGGCCGCATTGATAAAGCGTCGTTCGGCGTGACGCGCTTTCGGCCACGGATCGGGATATAACAAAAAAATCCGCTGAAACAAGCCGTCTTTAAAAAACGGAAACAAATCGCGCACATCGTCCGGCCAAATACGCACGTTATCCGTTCGCCCTTCTTCCAAATGCGCGTGCGTTGTTTGCTTTTCGTGTGATCCGTTTAAATGCGCCAACAAAGACACCACACCGTTCAGAAACGGTTCGGCACCGATGAAGCCGACAGTCGGATAAAGCTTGGCAAGCTCGGCAATATGTTCGCCGCCGCCGAACCCGATTTCCAGCCACACTTCCTGCGGGTGAATACCGAAAAAGGTGTTCATATCAAATTGTTCGCCCTCTTTCGGCAAAACGGGTTTGAGTTTCGGGAGCAATTCATCGATTAACCGTTGCTTGGAGGGTTTAATCGCTTTTCCTTTGCGTCGCCCGAAGAAACGCAAATCACGCAATTGCGGCATAGCCTATTTCTCCGAACTCGGTTTGACATGCCAAATATCGCGTGCATATTCGGCAACCGTTCTGTCAATGGAAAACTTACCCGAACGGGCAATATTGATTAAAGCTTTCTTTTCCCACGCCAAATGATTAAGATAATCCGTTCTGATTTTGTCATGCGCTTCGCAATAGGAATTGAAATCGCCCAACAACATATAATAATCGCGGAACATAATATTTTGGAAAATCGGCGCAAACAAATTTTTATCTTCATTCGGCGTAAACAAGCCGGACGTTATGGAATCCATCACGCGCCGAATTTGCGCATCGGCATTATAAAAATCCCACGGCCGATAGGAATCGGAGGCGTGTTTTTGCGACACTTCTTCCGCCGTCATACCGAAAAGATAAAAGTTTTCTTTTCCGACTTCTTCCAAAATTTCCACATTGGCACCGTCCAGCGTACCCAACGTTAAAGCACCGTTCATCATAAACTTCATATTGCTGGTACCCGATGCCTCAAACCCGGCAGTTGAAATTTGTTCGCTGATATCTGACCCCGGAAACACCACTTCGGCCACCGAAACTTTATAATCGGGAATAAACACCACTTTCAACTGATCTTTCACGCGCGGATCGTTATTGACCACTTTGGCGATATTGTTGATAAACTTAATGATCAGCTTGGCAAAATCGTAACTGGGTGCGGCTTTTCCGCCGAAAATATATGTTTTGCCGATGGGCAACAGCACACCGTCTTCCACGATTTTCAGATATTCATAAACAATATGCAATGCATTCAAAAGCTGCCGTTTATATTCGTGAATACGTTTCACCTGACAATCAAAAATGGTGTCGGGATTCACATGAATGCCCGTTGTGCAATCAATCAATGCCGCCAGTCGTTTTTTATTCTCAAACTTAATGCGATGCAGTTTATCCAACGAAGAATCGTCATCCACAAATTGTTCCAGTTTTTTAATGCTTGATAAATCGGTAATCCATTCTTTTCCGATTCGGTCGGTAATAAACTTGGACAAGCCTTCGTTCGAATCCAAAATCCAGCGCCGCGGTGTCACGCCGTTTGTTTTATTATTAAACTTTTCCGGCCACATTTCATAAAAATCAGGCACCAGTTTTGTTTCCAACAGTTTGGTATGAATTTCCGCCACGCCGTTTACGGAATGACTGCCCGTAATGGCCAGATTTGCCATACGAATTTGTTTTTGCGGCCCTTCTTCAATTAAAGAAACGCGACTTAATCGGCCGTTATCCCCGGGGAACCGTTCCATTACCTCTTTCATCAGGTGATCGTTAATTTCATAGATAATACCCAAGTGACGCGGTAAATGTTTTTCAAACAACGAAACCGGCCATTTTTCGAGCGCTTCGGGAAGCAAAGTGTGATTGGTATAAGCCATGGTTCGGCGCGTAATATCAAACGCCTGATTCCAATCCAGCCGATAAACATCAAGCAACACGCGCATCAATTCCACAATCGCCAACGTCGGATGCGTATCGTTCAACTGAATGGCCACTTTTTCCGGCAATAAATTAAAGTCGGTGTGATTTTCCAAGAATCGGCGCATAATATCGTTAATCACGCACGACGTAAAGAAATATTGTTGCATTAACCGCAAAAATTTACCTTGTTCAACAGCATCTGACGGATAAAGAACTTTGGAAATGGTTTCCACCTGAATGTTTTTTTCAACGGCCTCCACATAACCGCCCCGATTAAACACTTCAATATCCAACACATTGGTTGAGCGCGCCGCAAACAGGCGCAAATAATTAACGGTTTTTCCGCCGTACCCCACAATCGGCATATCATACGGCACACCGAGTAATTGATTGGTGCCGACCCAATGCGGTTCGCGCACGCCGTTTTTTTCTTCATAAACGACATGTCCGTTAATTTGCACCAAACACGACCGATCGGCGCGTTCAATCTGCCACGGCGAGGAGCGCTCCAGCCAAGAATCGGCGCGTTCTTTTTGCCACCCGTTTTCAAAATATTGCTTAAACAAGCCGAACTGATAGTTAATGCCGTAACCGTAGCCGGGCATGCCTTGCGAGGCAATGGAATCCAAAATACACGCGGCAAGCCGACCCAATCCGCCGTTGCCCAACGCGGGATCATATTCGCAATCCAACACTTCTTTCAACGGAATCGGATTATCCAAATGCACTTCATCCAACAAATCCATTATTTCAAAATTATAGAGATTATTGGGTAACAAGCGCCCGAGTAAATATTCCAACGACAAGTAATAAATGCGTTTCGGATCTTTGGCTTCATGCCGAGCAGCCGTTTCAAACATACTGTCAATGCACAAATCCCGCACCGCCATGGCGAGTGCCGTAAACAAGTGATCTTTATCGGCTTCGCACACCCGTTTCGACAGCGAATATTTAATATGCCACTCAATCCGCCGTTGTAATTCGGCAGCGGTTATTTTATGTGTTGATTGTTTTTCAGTCATCATCCATCCCTTTCCTGTTGCTTTGTTTAATATACCCGCAAAAAGCTTAACAGTTTGCTAACAAACGCTTTTAAAATAAAACATATTATAAAAAAAACAAAATTTAAAGAGTTTTTTTTATATTTTTAAGAACGGCACTTATCACGTTCCAACAAAACACCGTGTGCCGCTTTTGCCACTTTAATTTTTTCCACAAACAACACGTTACATTGCCGACCGACCAATTTTCCCTTTTGCATTAAAGCGCGATCGCCGTCATGATAATGACTGTCCCCCACAAGTTGGGCGTTTCTGTCTTCATACGGATTAACCACATCAACGGTAACGGTGGAATCGGCGGAAATAATTTCCTGAAACGGCTTATCACAGGTTTGATCGTTCGGCATGGCATGAACGGTACTCATGCGCCAATGCGCTATATCCGGAATGGGCAAAATTTCTTCCGGTCCCGTATAATTACAGGCGTTTGAAGCATTTTCGCCGATTTTGGTTGCAATCATCAATCCGCCGCGAATGTTTTTTTGATGCCACACATTATCTTTCCACACAATATGCAATTTTGTAACATTTTCGTAAGGTTTTAAAATCACTTCGTTAAAGAAAGTGTGATACATTACTTTTTCGCAAAAAGTTGTTTTCACTTCCAGCGGCTGAATCAGTTGATAAGAAAGCGTTTCCAACCGTTGCGGCAAATCATAAATATTGCCGATATCATTTGATAAAGCCCCGATATGCCCGCAATTCAACCCGAACACGCGAACAGGCTTTTGCGCATTATTTTTTGATAATTCAAAAGCAACCCGCATGGCTTTTAAGCAAGCCCCGTCTCCGCCGACGGCAATCAACCGATGCATCTTTTTATAAGGATGCAATTGTTTTTGAAGCGATTTATCTTGCGAAAACGAAACATCAACCACCGTGGCCGGCAAAATATTCAAAAGCTCGCCGGCAATTTGTTGCGCCTTCGGGTTCGGGCTGATAATTAAACCGGTTGAAACATTGTTCATTTTCTTTCATCCTTTTTAAAAGAGTTTACTCTTTTTTTCTTGATTTGTAAAGTCTTTAAAAGAGTCAAAAGAAATATTTTGAAACAAACATAATGACAAGCTATTTGCAAATGGTTCGGAATCTGTCAATATATTGATTATCATATCGATAACCGTTGTTTGATATACTTCCGAATTTCAGATTGGCAAACATAATTCGCCAATTATTACCCTCTTCGCGAGAATAATTTTTAAACCATATATAAACATCTGATGTACTATTTTCATCGCCCAAATACATCGACCGAAGTTTTTTCATCACGGGTGATACATTTTGAGTATCACATGTAGCTTCGGCATTGGGTAACACATGCTCTGTGGTACCATCTCCCTTGCAACATATTTGATCCTGTATTCCGTTTTTAAAATCAGGTAACTCAGCACATTGCCAATCAATATCATCAACATCAACCATGGTATTCGGTTCATAAGTATTATTGTCGCATTGACTTCCTGATTGCCCTGAACGTGCTTCACACCACCGACAACCGTCCCACCAAGCCAATGCCAAATCCGAACCGTAAAATGTTTCGCCGTTTAACTGAACGTGGTTTACTTCTCCCAACGG
>CANREI010000016.1 GCA_947629595.1 uncultured Alphaproteobacteria bacterium
ATGACGATACATAAACTATGTTCTGATCTGGATTTGCGTCGAGGTCGATACGGATTATCATCGGCCGTACGCTTGTTTATTTTGAGATATTATCAAAAGAAGCTGAATGAATATGAGTTGATACAATATGTCTTCCCGCGTAAAAACAGGCATAAACTTGACAATTAAGGGGTTTTATCTGCATTGGATGATATCGGGATTTTCCTTCTATCGGCGGATGTGACAGACGGCTTTATGGCGTCTGTCGCTATGGGCCGATAGGGGAAAAAGCAACAGTTTATTTTTTAGGGTTGTTTCACCAAAAAAACGTCCGTTTTTTTGGTGCAATATTTTTCTCAGTATATAAAACAAAATAAAATCTGTCAAGATATTTTTATTGAAAGGATATTTTCAATAAAAATCAAATTATTATAAAATATTTTAAATTTTTATTAAAGAGCATCGCCTTCGTTTAACAAGTTGCACCAATTAAACGGAGGTTTAATGCAAACAAAGAGAGGCATAAAAAGTGAAGGAAATCAAGGTGTTGAAAAAAGACACCGACGGCGTAAAAATGCCTTAAAACCCGGGCGTCCGATCGGCTTACGTCAGGGACAGTTTTTGTTAGACACTAAAAAAGAAGAAATAAAACAATTACTTAAACAAAATATGCCGATGAATTATATTGCTGCCGAACTGCACGTCAGCGTGTTTACGGTGCATTATTATTTGAAAAAACATCCGTATCTTGTGCCGGAAACATATCGGCAAATTAAAGTGCGCAGTAAATTGTATCAAAAAGAAGAATATATTTTGCAAAAATTAAACACAGGCGTTACAAAAGCGGCCATTGCACGAGAATTGGGCGTGAGTCGGGAGGCCTTGTTCAATAAATTAGAGCAAATGGGCTGGCAGGAAACGAATCCGTATCGCAAAAAGAAAATAGATTTAACTTTGTTTTTAAAAGCTTTCAATGAAGGCAAAACATATGAGGAAATGGCGGGTCTTTTTCACTGTCATAAGCAAACCGTAATCAACAAAGCGAAAGAATTGCAGTTAAGCCGAAACAAAAAGCACGCGCCGGAAAAGCAAGAAAAAAGATGTGTTTCAAGGCAAGCAAAAGAGGAGTGTTTCAGATGAATTTTGATTTGGTGATGTGTTTTGAGGAATAAGAATGAAAATAGCGGTTCAATTTTTTGGTCATTTGCGTACTTATGAGAAATGTGTCGACAGCATAAAAAAGCATTTAATCTCCCGATATGATTGTGATGTTTTTATGCATACATGGGCGGAATCGGATCACAAAACAAAAACTTGGCATTCTTTAAATACAAAGGTACGGTTGATTGACGCTAAAACGATAGAAAAGATTAAAAAATTATATGCCTTAAAAGACATTATCGTTGAAAAACAAAAACCGATTAAAAATGATGTTGTTATTCCTTGTCAACACAACAAAGGTAAGTCTCAAATTTCAAAATCGGGAATGGAATTTATGATTCATTCCCAGAAAAAAGTTAATGAATTAAGGAAGAAATATCAAAAAGAAAATCATATTCAATATGATTATGTTTTAATGATTCGACCGGATATAAAATTAAAAAAAGATTTTATTTTAAATCAAACAGATAAAGAAATAAAAAAAGAAGTAACGACAACAAGATATTGTGCCGCAAATCTGACTTATCATGCTGATTTTCCGATTATCGGCAATGTTATGAGTGACACACTCTATTTCGGACGACCGAAAAGCATTGATAAAACGCTTTCTGTTTTGAACAATATAGATTTTGAAAAACATAAAAATGATATGTGGAATCCCGAAACATTGTTTAATCAAGAACTTGAAAAATCCGGCATATTAAGTCGTTTTATCAATTATCAATACCAGTCGGATTGGGAAATATTGAGAAGTCCTAACAAGAAGGAGTTTAGAAGAAGCATTGTCAGATTAAGAATTCGGAAAAATTTATTTTATTTTCATTTGTTTCGGTTTTTATCCGTTTCACTTGTAAATTTAAAATTTTACATAGGAAATTTGTTTTTAATTGATATTGGTTTGGGGCAAGATAATGAGTGATAATTTAGAATTTGTAAGAACATTAACCGGACATTCCGGGTGTCAGTTAAATCTTTATAAAAACGCCGATACGTTCTTTTTACGGAAAGATGCCGGTGTCATTTCTTATAACAAGCGATTGAAAAAACAATGTGCGAAACAAAAATGGTTTAAACTTGATTCGGTGAAAACGCCGAAAGTTTTAAGATACGGTTATGATCAAAACAATCTTTTTTATTTTGACATGGAGTTTATTAACGGCATTTGTATGTCGGAATATATGAATCAAATAAAAATAAAAGAAATTGTTGTTCTTATGGATTTACTTTTTAACTCTCTTCAAATCAAGAAAGGAACGATAAGCCATAAAAGCGAATTGATTTTTCAAAATAAAATTTCATCACTTTATCATACATGCGATACAAAAAACAAACTCATTTTAAAATCTTTAAACAAATTATCGACATTTCATTTTAAAAATGTGCCGCTTTCCCCTTGTTGCGGAGATTTAACATTGGAGAACATTATTTTATCGCCGTCAGGGATTTACGTTATTGATTTATTGGATTCATTTTATAATTCTTGGATGATCGATGTAGCTAAACTTTTGCAAGATATTGATTTGGGGTGGTCTTATCGGCATCAGGAAAAAAGTTATAATCTTAATTTACGATTGGCAACGGCAAAACAGGCTTTGTTAGATAAGTTGTATGCCATGGAAAACGGTCAACAAAATGTGGTAATTATATATCATATTTTGCTTTTAAATGTTTTACGTATTTATCCGTATGCCAAAGATAAAATGACAATACTTTTTTTAAACAATGCTCTTGAAAGCGTTTTAAATTCAATACAAGAAATGGAGGCAGCATGAATACATTGATTATTCCTTGTGCGGGAAAATCCAGTCGTTTTCCCAATATGAAACCGAAATATATGTTAACGCACCCCGATGGTAAGTTAATGATAGAAAAATCCATGGAAAGAATCAATACGGATGTATTTGACAGAATTATCATTACCATTGTCAAGCCGCATGATGTTAAGTATGAGGCCAAACTTGTTTTAGAACAGGTTTTTAAAGATAATCACCAAATAGAAATTTGTGTTTTGGATGATTTTACGTCTTCTGCCGGTGAAACCGTTTATTTAACTTTAAAGAAAATGAATGTAACGGGATCATTTGCCATTAAAGATTCGGATAACTGTGTCGGTGTTCGGTTTTCGCATATCATTCAAAATTCAATTGTCGGATATAATTTGCATGAGCATCCGAATATTTCCAATATTCCCGGAAAAAGTTTTTTGATTATCAATGAACAGGGATTAATACAAGACATTATAGAAAAACGGATTGTTTCCCCCATCATTTGTTTGGGCGTATATTGCTTTGAGAACGTATCGGACTTTATAACGGCCTATGATGAACTGCACACGAAAAAAATAGTCGGTGAAGTATATATCAGTCATATTATTTCTTACATGTTATCATCAAATAAATATATTTTTTCATCAATAATGGCGCTTTCGTATGAGGATTGGGGAACTTTAACGGAATGGAAGGCCGTTCAGAAAAAGTGTCAAACATATTTTGTTGATGTTGACGGCGTTTTAATGAAAAATTGCGGTAAATACGGCAGTCGTAATTGGTATAACAATACGGAGATTCTGTCGGAAAATATGGAAACAATCAGAAAACTGCAAGAAGAAGGCGCCCAAATTGTTATTACAACCTCTCGTCCGGAAGAATTGAGAAAAGAACTTGAAAAAATATTAAATGAAAACGGTATTTATCCGTATGCTGTTTTAACGGGTATGAATCATGCGGCGCGTGTTGTCATCAATGATTTTGCACCCACAAATCCGTATCCGTCCGGAATAGCCGTTACTTTGCCCCGAAATGCAAGTTTGAAGGAGTACTTATAATGCCAAATGATAATGTGTTTATATTGATCAAGAAAAACGGGGAAAAAATATATAATCCTCAAATAGACGGATTTTCCGTGAAATTCGGATCCGGACATGGGAATACATGTATTTTACATGAACCTTTAACGCAATTTTTCAATTCTTGCATTAATTTTGTCGGCAGTAACAGTTTTGTGCAAATAAAAGAGGTGCTTAATCATAATTCTCGTATCAGTAATTTTAATGTCAGAATTGAAAACAATAATAAATTGTTAATCGGCACTGATTTTTCTTGCAACGGAGCTGATTTAAATATTGATGTTGAAACGGGAGTCGGTATTTATATCGGAAAGGATGTAATGCTTTCTTACGGCATTCAAATGCGAACCAGTGATGCTCATGCCATTTTGGATTTGGAAGGAAATCCTTTGAATTTGGCAAAAGATATTTCTATCGGTAATCATGTATGGATTGCTCAAAATGTATTTATGGCAAAAGGAAGTGTTATTCCCGACAATTGTGTTGTGGGTGCCTGTTCTTTTGTAAATAAGGTTTTTAAACAGGAAAATACACTTATTGCGGGAAATCCGGCACATATTAAAAAAGAAAATATAAATTGGCACAGAACCCCTGCTCAATATCTTTTAAACTTGAAAGAAAGGATTAAAAAATGAAAGAAATTATGCCGAATTCTGATTTTACACTCTTTATTATATGGGAAAAGGCCCGGGTTAAAGAAAAAGAAATTTTATTAAAAATTGAATCGGAATTTCAAATACTTCAAAAATATGAAATTCAGTGGTCGGAAGAAAAATTTTTAAATAATTTAAGTTCTTTTTACAGCGATGATGTTTATCATCAACCGGCCCAAAAGAAAATGCGCGGCACCGGTCCTTTTTTGGCTGTTTTATGTTTAGATGAAAAGCCTCTCTATGAAAAAAGAGAAACAAACCACGGCACTGTTTTGGTTAATATTCACACACTCGATTTTAAAACATATATTCGAAAAACTTTTCTGAACGGCGGATTTACTTTTCATGCGAGTGATAATTTGGAAGAAGCCAAACATGATGTTGTCTTGTTAACGGGCAAATCCATTAATGATATTTTGAAAACGGAAACGTCGGACAAAGTTATTTTCTTAAAACAAAACTTACCGTGTGTTGACGGTTGGAAAAGTATGTCTCAAGTGTTTTACGTGCTGAATGAGGCTTGCAATTATGTTGTTTTGTGGGGACATGAAAAATTACCTCATGATTTTATCAGCCATGAAAGAGACGGAGATATTGATCTTTTAACGGATAATTTACAAAGACTTATTTCTGTTTTAAGAGATAATAACGATTTACGCACAAATGCATTTGTTTTTTATAATTGGCTTGAAGTCGGCGGAGAAAAAAATCTGTTCCATGCTAAATTTGTCGGAGATGATTATTTTGACAGAAATTGGCAAATTCGTCAATTGGAAAGAAGATATTTAAATAAAAACGGTATTTATGTGTTAAATGATGAAATGCAATTTTATTCCCTTCTTTATCATGGCTTAATTCATAAAGTCAATTATAAAAAATATGAAGATATTTTTAAAAGATTATCCGATAAATTAAAATTGACCTATCAAGATGATATTGATTATTTAAAAAATCTTTTGTATCGATGGATGAAGTTTTATAATTATAAATATACAAAACATTTGGATCACGGTGTTTTGCATAATGAAAATGTTGTCAATCGAAAATTATTAAAGAAAAAAGCCGATTTTTATCTTTTCAGAAATAAATGGGGCACGTCTGTTTTTAATTCCGAGTTAATTCGTTCTCATCCCGAAATTGCAACCAGTCTTGCTTTCAGATTTTCGCAGTTCATAGAGCTGAAAGATCATTTGTTACCCTATAAAAGTAAATTATTTAAAGTGTATCGTCATGATTTAAAACAAAACACGTTGTTTGTTACTTATACAAAAAGATACGGTAAAATCGGCAGAACCAAATGTTATTGTAAAAATAACCGAAAATGGATTAAAAAAGATTTTATCGGTTTAAAACAATCCGTTCGAATGGATCATTTAATTTTGCATGGGTTTGAACCCGTTCGGGAATTTATCAACCAGAAAAGCGTTTATCAAATTTTGGCGGAAAATGTTTATAATACAAAAAAACCGCATGCGTTTAAATATTTTATGGAATTGTTCATTCAGGAATTATTTGTTCGTTTTGAAAGTAAACACGGTAATAAGTTAAAAGGATGTGCATTTGATATGCTTCCTCAAAATTGCATTATTGTTAACGGAATACAACACGATTTTCATTTTTTTGATTTTGAATATGAGTTTAAAGGCGAAATGGATAAATCTTATATGATATACAGAATTGTACAGCATCTTTATTTCGATTTTGATAAAAAAGCCATGTATGATGATTTGTGCCGAACTTTTAATGTACCCAATACGTGGGCATGGTGCGCTTCCTTTGATAAGCCCGAGCATATTTTTAAAGATATTGAAAAAGAGCCGCTTCAATTAAAAATACCGTTATGGAAATTATGGATAGCGAACAGTCTTTCTTTTTTAATCGGAAAACAAAAAAAGGTTCACGAGGCGGTTTTGTGTTTTTTAACGCCGAATCAAAAACGTTATAAAAAATATTTTAAATATTAAAAAACAGGAAGGAAATTAAATGAAAAATTATAAAGACATATCCGTGGTTGTACAAGGTGCCGTTCATCCGGAATGGACACCGCTTGTGTTAAAATCCATCAGAAAAAATCTTCCCGGCGCATGCCTCATTCTTTCCACTTGGAAAGGAACAGATACCTCCGGATTAGACTATGATGTTTTAATATTAAATAAAGATCCCGGAGCCAATATTTGTTCTGACGGAAGTTCTTTTAACTTAAACCGACAAATTTATTCAACCATTCAGGGATTAAAAAAAGTTAAAACAAAATATGCCATTAAAATAAGAAGTACATGTGTGATTAACGATAACGGTTTTTTAAAGTGGTTTGATAAATTTAACGATTATTTACCTCAATATAAAATATTTAAAAAAAGAATTTTAATTCCTTCTCATTATACGGTTTTAGGTGACGGAGAAGATCAATATTCGGATACGGCAACAAATTATTTATATGAAATATCGGATTGGTTCTTTTTTGGACTGACGGAAGATTTAATTAATTTGTTTGATATTCCGTTAGCACCGCAAAAACATACTTATGCTTTATTGAACTCTATGTCAAATCATGAATTGTTATTGTCCAAAAGAAATAAACCGGGCGCACAATATTTGGATCAGCAATATATTTTCGTTCAGAGTTTATTGAAAAACAAGAAAGAAATTTATTTTAAAGATTGGACGGACATTTCATTTGATTCTTTAATTTCAAGTCGATTATTCATAATAAATAACTTTGTGGTATTGGATTATAAAAAAGAATTGAATATTGAAGATTTAAAATATAAAAATATTTTGAGAATTGAAACTGTTTCCGTTTTTAAAAAATGGTTTAAATTATATAGAAAATTTTGTTTACGCAATCGGTTTGCCGTTAACGGAATTTTATTTGTTTTTGCTTCTTCATATTTTAAAAAATTGAAATATGTCGTAAAAAATTATATTCGAGAAAAACGAGTTTTTTTCAAAACAAAAATAAAAAGTCAAGACATTTCCGTTGTTGTTCAAGGTGCTGTCAATGCCGATTATATTTATAATACGCTGCGCAGTATCAGAAAATTTTTACCGAATGCGGAAATTGTTTTATCAACTTGGGAAGGAACAAATATTTCGGATTTAGATTATGATATTTTGGTTCTGAATAAAGATCCGGGCGCAGAAATTTTCACGCCGGACGGTAAAAGACAAAACCAAAATCGGCAAATTCTTTCCTCTCGAAACGGAATTAAAAAAACAACACGTAAATATGTTTTAAAAATACGCTCTGATATGGAAATAAAAGGAACAAAATTTTTATCATACTTTAAAAAATATAATAAGCGTCATCAAGAATGCCGCATTTTAAAAGAAAGAATTTTAATTAACAGTCTTTACACAAGAAATTCAATCTGGGAAAAAGGCAACGGCGTGCAACAACCCTATTTATTCCATCCTTCCGACTGGATGATGTTCGGATTGCGAGAAGATATTTTAAATGTTTGGAATATTCCGTTGGCGCCGGAACCGCAAACCAGTCAATATTTTGCGGCACATCCTGATTTGCCGCATGCTAACGGTTGCCTTACACGGTGGCATGCCGAACAATACATTTGGCTTGCATTTTTAAAGAAGAACGGCGTTAAATTAAATTATGATAATTATTGGGTTTATAATCAATATTTTAAGGATTTATCAGAATTATCCATCGTTAATAACACGACATTGTTGGAATATAAAAAAGAATTTGATATATTGTGTCAAAAATATACTTATCAATTCGGAAACAGTGAGACTATGCATCCCATAGATTGGTTAAAATTATATCGAAAATTTTGCGATCCTTCAATTAAAATAACAGCATGGTATGAATTTATCAATAAAATTATTAATTCAAAATATAGAATAAAAATTACTTCAAAATTCAAAAAATTTATTCTTCCGTTGAAAGAATTACTTACATTTAAATGGTTTTTTGCATTTATTTCCGTTTGTAAGTATATTATGATATATCTTTATGAAATTATATGTGATTTTATTATATTTATATTTTCTGTCACTTTCGGTAAAAATGATGATTGAGAAATAAATTTAACTTTTGCCGATATTTTTGACATTTTGTTCCGATAGGAGAAAAAATAAACAATGCAACTTTTTCTGCTTGACATTAGTTTGAAAAGCTTTTATTCTGAAAGCAAGGCAAGTGATGTGTGCCCCGAGGTATGGTAGCCTCTCTGATTGTGTCCTTGAAAAAGGACAAAACTCCCTTATTCACAAGGGAAATTGGTCAACTGACCGGAAGGTAGTAAAATAAACCTTTTGGTCAATATACTGCACTATGTCAATCAGATAGTTACCAACTTCCGGTCGCCTCTCATCAAGGCGATTTTTTTTGAACATGCATCAAAAAAATTTGCACCAAAAAAACGTACGATTTTTGCAACACTTTTTTTGCATTTTTTCAAAAAAAATTATTTGGAGGTAATTTTAATGCAATATCAACAGGTTATAACAAGGTTGCTTTGCCAATTTTTGAGGGTAATTTTGCCCCTGAATCCGCGTTGCATTAAAGGTACGTTTATTTTATGCTATTCGTAGAGTGAAAGGGGTTAAAAAATGAGCAATAAAATGAAGAAAAACCAATTCAAACAAATTGAAAATCAATCCCAAAGCGGACGCAGTATGGTTGAAATGCTGGGCGTATTGGCCATTATTGCTATTCTGTCTATCGGTGGCATTGTCGGGTATAAATTAGCCATGAATTATTATCAGGCTGACCAAATAGCCAATGAAATCAATCTCATGCGTAACGATTTAAAGGTAAAATATGCGCTCGGAAATGAAGAATTGTTATTGGGGGATCCTTATGATGATACACCCGAAAATGAACATTACAGCGGCCATTTATCAACACAATATGATCGTTATCCCGTTGATTATGATTGCATTCGCAAAGACAAAGCAGAATTTTATAACTGCCGCGAAACAGATGCTTATTATATTAAGGTTGGAAACATTTCAAAAGGCGTCTGTAAACCGCTTACAACACTTCTTAATGGCATGGACGGCTTAATGTATATGGAAATCAATAAACAGCCCTATAAAGAAGATGATTTATGTTCAAGTGATGAAGCCAATGAATTTTATATTCAGTTTGATGCGGAAGAAGTGAACGGCAATTACGATTCGAATCGTCCGGAAGGCTGGTGTGCCGATGATGAAGATTGTGAAGAACCGCAAGTATGCGATGAGGAAAACAATATGTGTGTGGAGTGTACGGAAAATGCGCATTGTGACTCAAATGTATGTCGAAAAAATCACACTTGCGGCGAATGTGTCTCAGATTCGGATTGTGTCAATCCGCGCCCGATATGTGATGAAGAAACGGCAACCTGTGTCGGGTGCGCTGTTGATGATGAATGCCCTGATGCAAACAAACCGATTTGTGATACAGAGAGCGGCGCTTGTTGTGAAGATCCGCTCATGACGTGGAACGGCAGTGAATGCGTTTGTCCCGAAGATTATGCCAAATCAGAAACCGGTTCCGGTCAAGCCGTTTGTTTGCCTTACTGCGAACAGGAAGTCGGCTTGATTATTATGACGGATCGTTCGGGAAGCATTGCCGATATACTTCAAGAACCGGATAAAACAAGAGCGGAAAAATATGATATTGCTTTGCGTCAAATAGCAGAAACCCAAGCGAAGCTCAAAATTCCGGAAGATATTTATTCAGCCGTTTATTTTACGGGATGTTACACCGTGGCATCGTGTGCAAATAAATGCAATTATTCAAAGATAATGAAAGGATTAAATTATAGTAAGCATTCCGTGCAAGAGATTAGAAATGCTCTTTATGATTCTTCTTGGAAGATGCCGGAAGGCTGTTCCGCGTTTCTTTACGGTATAGAAGAGGTAGAGGAATATTGCAAAAACAAAAAAGGAAAAGTGAAACTGATTGTTATATTGTTTTGGGATACGGATTATACTGACGTGGGCGCTTTGAATCGATTAAAAGAATCGTGTGATGTTGTTATATACAGCGTATCTATGGACGGAACAAATCTTTCAACAAACAATCCCAATAATCGCAGACCTTTAAATGCCGATTATGTCTTTAAAATTTCAGAATTTAAACAATCGGATATTGATTTAATCAATGAGGGGATTGTTCAAGAAGCTTGTGTTGAAAAAAAATAAAAAAGAAAATCTTTTCATGAATGACAACATTATTTTATAGAAATGAAATATCCGTAAAGTATTTGATTTTTAATTAAAAATAAGTTATTTGAAAGAAAAATATTTTTCCTTCTTTTAAAAAAAACAAAAAAAAATGAAAAAAAATACAAAAGGGGGGTTGTTAAATACAATGTTATGACCTATATACATCATATCAGTTTTAAATTTTAACAAAAAGGAGAAGAAAATGTCTAAAATTTTAGGAATTGATTTAGGTACAACAAACTCTTGTATGGCCATTATGGACGGAAAAGATCCCAAAGTGTTGGAAAACCGTGAAGGAGCCCGCACCACGCCGTCCATGGTTGCTTTTACGGGCAAAGGCGAACGCTTGGTCGGACAGCCGGCAAAACGTCAGGCCGTGACCAATCCGACGGGAACATTGTTTTCCATTAAGCGCTTAATCGGTCGGCGGTATGATGATAAAATGGTGCAACGCGATAAAGGTTTAATGCCCTATAAAATTGTTTCCGGCGATAACGGTGATGCATGGGTTGATGTTTCCGATAAAAAATATGCACCGAGTCAAATTTCGGCATATGTTTTGCAAAAATTAAAAGAAGATGCCGAAAGTTACTTGGGTGAAAAAGTCACGCAAGCCATTATTACGGTACCGGCTTATTTTGACGATTCACAACGTCAAGCCACCAAAGATGCCGGCAAAATTGCGGGATTGGAGGTGTTGCGTATTATTAACGAACCGACGGCGGCCGCTTTGGCTTACGGAATGGATCAGAAAAAATCGGGCACGATTGCCGTTTATGACTTGGGCGGCGGTACATTCGATGTTTCGATTTTGGAAATCGGCGACGGGGTGTTTGAAGTGAAATCAACCAACGGCGATACGTTCTTGGGCGGTGAAGATTTTGATGCCCGCGTGATGGATTATTTGGCCGATGAGTTTAAAAAAGAAAACGGTATTGATTTAAGAAACGATCGAATGGCTTTGCAACGCTTAAAAGAAGCGGCCGAAAAAGCGAAAATCGAATTATCTTCCGCAACGCAAACCGATATTAACCTGCCGTTTATTACGGCCGATGCAACGGGGCCGAAACACCTCAACATTTCTTTAACTCGTGCCAAATTGGAAAGCTTGGTCGAAGATTTGTTGGATCGCACCAAAGGGCCGATGGAAAAAGCGTTAAAAGATGCCGGCTTAAATAAAGGCGAAATTGATGAAGTGATTTTGGTCGGCGGTATGACGCGTATGCCGAAAGTGCAGGAAATTGTGAAAGACTTCTTCGGTAAAGAACCGCATAAAGGCGTGAACCCCGATGAAGTGGTGGCCATGGGCGCTGCCATTCAGGGCGGTGTGCTCAAAGGTGACGTGAAAGATGTTCTGTTGCTTGATGTAACGCCGCTTTCGCTGGGTATTGAAACATTGGGCGGGGTGTTTACGCGTCTGATTGACAGAAACACGACTATTCCCACAAAGAAAAGTCAAGTCTTTTCCACGGCCGAAGACGGACAAACTGCCGTTACCATTCGCGTTTTCCAAGGCGAACGGGAAATGGCGCGCGACAACAAATTGTTGGGTCAGTTTGATTTAATCGGTATTCCGCCGGCACCGCGCGGTATGCCGCAAATTGAAGTCACGTTTGATATTGACGCCAACGGTATTGTTAACGTGTCGGCCAAAGATAAAGCCACCGGCAAAGAACAGAATATTCGTATTCAGGCCTCGGGCGGTTTAAAAGACGAAGATATTGAAAAAATGGTCAAAGAAGCCGAACAACATGCCGAAGAAGATAAAAAAGTGAAAGCGGCCATCGAAGCAAGAAATCATGCCGATGCGCTCATTCACGAAACGGAAAAACTCTTGAAGGAAAACGGTGATAAAATCGGTGCTTCCGACAAAGAAGGCATTGAAAAAGCCGTTCAGGAGTTGAAAGATGTTTTAGACAGTAACGACGCCGAAAAAATTAAAGAGAAAACAAATGCTTTAACGCAAGCTTCTTTAAAACTCGGTGAAGCCATGTATAAACAATCGGCTGATGCGACAACGGCTGCCGGTGCCTCCGGCGAAAGCAGTGCCTCAACCGATGAAAAGAAAGATGATACGGTTGTTGATGCGGATTTTGAAGAAGTTAAAAAATAAAAAAATCGGCACTTCATTTTGAAAGGTCTTTTCCGATAACATAACCAAATATGTTCGGGAAGGACCTTTCGGTGTTCATCGGGTTTGATTGAAAACGGGACAGGGGTTAAATATGGCACAAAAAGATTATTATGATATGTTGGGCGTTTCCAAAAATGCGTCTGCCGAAGAAATTAAACGGGCGTTTCGTGTGAAAGCAAAGGAATGCCATCCGGATATGCATCCGGGAGATGTGAATGCCGAAGTGCAATTTAAAGAAATCAACGAAGCATATGAAGTTTTAAAAGACGATCAAAAACGGGCAGCGTATGATCGTTACGGGCATGAAGCCTTTACGAACGGGCAAGCCGGTTTCGGCGGGGGCAGCGGGTTCGGCGGATTTGATTTTGCCGGTGCCGGTTTTGAAAATATTTTTGAAGAAATGTTTCGCGGATTCGGCGGCGGAGCGCGCGGCGGTGCTACCGACGGCAATTTACGCGGTGCCGATGTGCGCTATGATATTTCCGTAACCTTACAGGAAGCTTATGAAGGCGTTAAAAAATCCATTACGGTTGATACCGCGGTTGCGTGTGAAAAATGCGGCGGAAAAGGCGGTAAAAAATTGGGAACCTGCCCGACATGCGGCGGATACGGGCGAATTCGGCAACGGCAGGGCTTTTTTGTGATGGATACCGACTGTCCCGATTGTCACGGAACGGGTAAATCGGTGCAGGAACCGTGTTCCGTTTGCAAAGGAACGGGCTGTGTTCGTAAAAAACGCACGCTTGAAATTACCATTCCCAAAGGCGTGGATACGGGCGTCAGAATGCGTCTTGCCGGTGAAGGCGATGCCGGCAGAAACGGCGGGCCTGCCGGAGATTTATATGTGTTTGTCGTGGTGAAAAAACACACGATTTTTGACAGAGAAGGGGCCAATTTATATTGCGAAATGCCCGTGCCGATGACAACGGCGGCTTTGGGCGGAACGGTGAATGTGCCGTCCATGGACGGAAAACCGATTCCGACGGAAATTAAAGCCGGTATGCAATCGGGATATCAGCTTAAACTTAAAGGAAAAGGTATGCCTTTATTAAGAAGTGATCAGTTCGGTGATTTATTCGTAACGTTTCGGGTTGAAACACCCACGCATTTAAGCGCCAAACAAAAAGAATTGCTCAAACAGTTTGCGGCCGAATCCAAAGAATCAAATCAGGAAGCCTGTAATGACTTTTTGTGTCAGATTAAGAAAATCTGGAATGATTTTACAAGCTGATAACCCGTTTTTTTATTCTTTGCGTAACGGTCTGGCCAACATTTCTTTTAAAACCTCGTGAATGGGTTTTTTGTGATATAAAACGGCTTCAACCGATTCGCAAATCGGTAAGTCGACTTGAAGTTGGCGCGCCCGTTTCATCACCGAAGAGGCCGTTGCCACACCCTCAACCGTTTTGGTGCAGGTTTTTAAAACACTCTCGGCATCACCCGCTTCGCCGACGGCAAATCCGAACGAATAATTCCGTGATTGTCGGCTGTTAGCCGTTAACATTAAATCGCCGATACCGCAAAGGCCTAAAACACTTTCTTTCTTGCCGCCCAACGCAACGGCAAACCGCGACATTTCCGCCAATCCGCGCGTGAGAAGTGCCGCACGGGCATTATCGCCCAACCGACACCCGTCGGAAATACCCGAAGCAATGGCCAACACGTTTTTAATGGCACCGCACACTTCCGGCGTGATTAAATCGGTGGAAGAATACGGGCGAAAATAATCGGTTTTCAAATAACGGCACACTCTGTCTGCCAACATTTGTGAGGGCGAAGCAATGGTAACTGCCGTGGGACAGCCTTTCGCCACTTCCGTTGCAAAATTCGGCCCCGATAACACAACCAACGGTGTTTGCGGTCGAATTTCATTCACGATTTCACTTAACAAACACCCGGTTGAGAGTTCAATTCCTTTGGCACATAACACAACCGGCGTTACGGTTTTTAAAAACGGTGCCATTTCGGTAAAAACGGATCGGGTAAATTGCGCCGGTGCAACAAGTAAAACACAATCCGCCCACAAAAGCACTTCTTTCATATCATTGGTGGCTTTAATTGTGTCGGGAAGTGTTGCCGTCGGTAAAAAGGAGGTGTGATGCGTTTCGTTAATGGTGCGAACCGTTTCGGGTTCAAGCGCCCATAACCGTACATTATTTTTTGCTTTTGCGGCCGTTACGGCCAACGCCGTTCCCCATGCTCCTGCGCCGATAACACCGATATTTGCCATGTACACTCCTTTATTTTCCTGTTTCTTTTAAAGCCATTTCCTTTGCGGTCACATAATCGAATTTGCCGGTTCCCAAAAGGGGCGGTTGATCGGTGACGATAATGCGGGACGGCAATCCCAGTTCGGTAATGCCTGCCGCTTTAAAGGCACTGACCAACTCATCGCGCGTGATATCCTTGCAGGTGGTAATTAAAACAATCTGTTCGCCTTTTTTGGCATCGGGAATGTTAACGGCACCCGAAATAAAATCGGGATATCGTTTTTCAACAACCATTTCCACTGCCGGCAATGATACCATCTCGCCGCCGATTTTGGCAAAGCGTTTGCAACGGCCTTTAATAGATATATAGCCTTCTTCATCCACAGAAACAATATCCCCCGTATCATACCAACCGTCATGCGGCGGATCTAATTGAAGCGGCGCGGTATGGCGCATATAGCCTTGCATAATATTCGGCCCCTTCACCCATAATTCCTGCCCTTCGGTAATGCCTTCGACCGGCTTTAATTTGTAATGCATACCGGGCAAAAGACGGCCGACAGAGTCTTTTTTGGCATGCAAAAACGTATTAACGGCAATAAACGGCGAACATTCCGTTGCGCCGTATCCTTCCAAAATACGAACACCGAATTTTTCCGCCCAAATACGCCGTGTTTCTTCTTTTACCTTTTCGGCACCCGAGGCTACAATGCGCAGGCTGTTAAAATCATACGGATTGGCGCACTTGGCATAGCCGGCCAAAAAGGTATCCGTTCCGAAGAAAACGGTTGCTTTCACCGACGCGCAAATTTCCGGAATAATCCGATAATGCAGCGGCGTGGGATATAACACCGTTTTAATGCCCAGTAACAGCGGTAAAACAACGCCGGCACCCAGTCCGAAAGAGTGGAACATAGGCAAGCAATTTAAAAACACGTCATTCGGATACACATCAAAAATAGAGGGTAATTGATAACAGTTGGATAAAATGTTTTTATGCGATAAAAAGACGGCTTTCGGAAACCCTTCCGTTCCCGATGTAAACAACACAACGGCGGTATCATCGGGCGTAACCTTTCGTTCGCATGTTTTTTGATAAATCGTTTTCGGACATAAAGCGCCCGCCATACCGATGAGCTCATCTTTCGTTTTTAACGAGGGTTTTAAATCTTCCAAATAAACAACGCGAATTTTATTTTTTTCCAATGCCTCAATCAAGTGTTCCAACTTTGCCATATTCACAACTTTATGTGCCGTAATAACGGTTCTTAACCCGATTGTTTCGCAGGTGGACACAACCTGTTTCGGGCCGGATGTAAAGTTAATCATGGCCGGTATTTTACCGAAAGCGTGTAAGCCGAAAAAGGCAATGGCACAAGCGTTGGATGTGGGAATCATTAAGCCGACGTATTTTTCATCACCGACGGCACGTTGCATTAAGCGCCCTAAAATGAAAGCTTTCAAGAAAAACAGGCAAAACTTTACGGGTTTGCGCGACGTATCTTCCATAATGGGTTTTAAATATCCCGCCATGTGCATGGAATCGGAAACGGCTTCAAACAAGGTTCTGTTTTTATCATAGCTGTCAAACGTCATTTGCATTAAAATATCGTGCAACTTAGAACTTGACTTTTCCCGAATTTCCCGCGTGGTCATTTCTTCGGGGAATTGGAAACTTACCGGTTCCAAAATATTTAAGGTGATTTTCGGCAACAGTTTAAAGACGAATTTTGTGCCTAAAATGCGAGAGAAAACGGCATTTGAAGCCCCGTCAATCCGAATAGGCAATAACGGCGCGTTACTTTTCACCGCCATCATGGCCGGCGCTTCATAAATTTTCATACGCGTATTACCGCCGTCAATAATGCCTTCGGTTAAAATCATACAAAGCTTATTTTCGTTTAATTGTTCCACCATATATTTCACGGCGAACGGACTTTGCGGATCGAGCGGGCGCACATCCGTTAAATTGGTCATAAACTTGACAAGCGTTTTTTCAATCAGCTGATCACTCACGGCAAACGTAATTTCTTCATCTAAAAAGGCGGAAATTAACAAAACGTCCATATAAGAAGTATGATTGGGAATAATCAACGCTTTTTGTCCGGCTTTCTTTAAGTTTTCAATTCCCTTCACTTCCACTTTAAATAAAAAGCTTAAAACCCGACGGAACACTTTTTTTCGCGCATCCATCGGAAGCAGTCGAATCATATAAACGGCAATCAGCAGATTGGCAACGGCATAAATAAGCAAAATATTCAACACACCGAAGGATAATATTGTTAAACTTAACGTAATCATTAACGAAGCCACAACGGCGCAGGCGTTCACCATATTGGAAAAGGCCATCATGCGCCCCATCATGAATTTCGGTGTTTTTAACTGAATTAACGTGTAAAACGGAATCATATAGAAAGCCGCCAACGCGCCCAACACCAAAACATCAATCATAATGCACCAATAATTAAAACCGGTGGTGAGCATTTGAAAAACGGTAATATTTTTAGCCAATACAATTTGTTGCGCATTGGAGCTGGCAAAAATAAAGTTAAACAAAAAAAGCGAAATCAGCAAACAAACAACGCATGTATGCGCGCCCATATTATTTTTACGCGAAAAACGGGCATAAAGAATGCCGCCTAAAATATACCCGACAGTAAAAATGCCGGCGGATAAAAACATAACAACCGACCAGCGGGCATGTAACACGGTTCGGCCGTAATCGGCGGAGAAAAAGAAAATCACCGTTGAAATCATCCAAAACCAGGCAATGCCGACTAAATATGTCCACATATCAAAGTGATGTTTCAGCTTTTCCGACACAAAACCGAAAGCCTTATAGGGGTTGCGATAAATAACGGTCTCCTGATCGGCCGGATCGTTTGGCTCAATTTTTAAAGAAATCATAAAACTGATAACGGATAAAATAAATCCCGGCAGGCAAACAGCCATATAGGCCACATCAAACTTTAAAATGCTGGTTAATAACAGGCATGACAAACCGGAGGCAAAAATAACGCCGATTTTCATTAAAACGTTACCCGCATTTAATTTTGCGGGCGCGATTAACTCGGTAATCAGCGACGTATCCAAAACCTTTTGACAGGCATTGATGAGCCCCATGGCAATTAAAATGCTTAAAAACAAAACGGGAGAATCCAACGAAATACCCACAAGCGCCATGCCCATAATGCCGATTTCACACAGCCGAACAACGCGCAAACATTTTGCCTTGGAATATTTATCGGCAATTTGTCCGATATAGCAGGTGGCAAAGCAAAACGAAAGCGCATACAAAACAACAGCCATAATCATAAAAACGGGATTGGGTTGAGTGAGTTTGTATGTGACTAAAAAGAGGAAAACATAGCGAATAAATCCCTCGTTGATGGCCGACAAAAAACGGGAGGCCAATAACGGTAAAAATTTTTTATTTTTAAATAATTGCGCAAACATATCAATACCTCGTTTTAACAAAAACAAGTCTTTATAGCACATAAACGTTTATTATTCAAGAAAAAAGCGCAAAAAGCATACAAATGATGATTTTAAAACCCGTTTTATAATCAAGGCAAACCGTTTTTTTGAGGGGTATTTATTTTTTTGGGGGGAGACATTCGGAGTTTTTTTTCTTAATTTTCGGGTGATGGAATTGTTTTGAAGGAGATATGTTTATTTTTTGGAGGAAAGAGGCGTTTTTTCTTTTTATTTTCGGTTGATGATAATTTTTTTGAGAGGATATATTGGTTTTTCCCCTTATTTTCAGGCAGATGATAGTTGATGATCGGGAGGCTTTTCTTATTTTCGGCGGGAAGTGTCGGCGCATGGAATATGGGACAGCGCGGTGTGCCGAAAATAAGAAAGGCAGAGAACGGAAATTGTGTCTCTGTCTCTCATTCTCGGCGGATGTGGGACGTCGCGAAAAGTGACGTCCTGCTATGTGCCGAGAATGAGAAAGAAAAGGCAGTGAGTCGAAAGCGGCATATTTATTTAATATACCACTCTATTACCTGTATATGGCACTCTCTCTTTTTTCCTCTATCGGCGGATGTGACAGACGGCTTTATGTCGTCTGTCGCTATGGGCCGATAGAGGGAAAGGGAATGCGGCAGGCGGGCTGGCCTCACTCACATAAGGCGGCGTAGGCGAAGCCGTGGTAGCGAGTGTCGTTGCTGACGAGACCATTGTCGTTGTTGCCGAGACCATTGTCGAGGTAGACGATGTACGCGCTGCAGGAATCATTACCGTACAAATCGGACAACCAATAGTAACTCCCAATTTTTCTAGACAACCCTTTTATCGTATCTGATAGTTCACCACTTGTCCCTGTTTTATAACAATAACCATATCCGTTGCTCTTGATTTGAGCCTCAGATTCAGAAGAACACTGCAAATCAGCCAGACTTACCATGCTTTTATTATGACTTTCACAGAAATTCTGGGCACTCCACCAAGTCATCCACTCAAATTTCACAAAAAATTCTTTGTTATTTACCTTTATCTTTACGTTAGGCGTATTACTTTTGCATTTTCCTTTACCGTCTTGTTTAGTACAATCGCCGGAACTGCTAAAATAGCAATACTGACCTGTTCCACAATCCGTATTTTCATTGCATTCTTTGGTTTCTTCTTGTTTTTCACACCGGTCGCCTGCATAACCGTCCTCACAATAGCAGAAAGATCCTATTCCATTAGGATCACCGCCGGAATAATACAGCAACCGCCCATGTCCGCTACAATCACCGGTAACCGTTGTCACAGTCGTAGTGGTTAAAGTGGTTGTTGATTCTGTCGTCGTTGTAGCCTCCGTTGTCGTGGTTTCAGGCGTCGTTGATTCTGTTGTGGTCGTTGTTGATGTAACCGGCTCCGTCACTTCCGGCGCGGGCGTGTGAGTTTCCGGTCCCTCCGGCCGCGGGATGCCACCCTCAACCGTGGTATCCGTGTCAAAAAATACCGTTACGGTGTTACCCGTGTCATTACATTCATTATCTCCGCCGTTAATTTCACTGTCATAATAATAGGCCATACCGAATACCGCGTCACCCAGCATATTACATACCCGTTTCGGAAGACCCGTTGCCGTCATGGAATACATTGTTTCATCAAGATATTGACAGTCATGCCCGAAACTTGCTTCTTCCCCGCAAGCATATTCGAATCCGTAATCCACCGTGCGAAACTTACCCTCATCATAAGGCGACCCGAGCGAAAGCGTTACGCCGTCGGGATTTCCCTTTTGTAAAAGCATAGCCAACTGGGCGCTGTTGAGATTCATTTCGTAAAGAATCTGATTCGACACATGCTTATCCATTCCCCACCGATACCCGGTAATGCCACCGATGCTTAAAACGCCGATAATGGCCAACACCCCCAGCATTTCAACCATTGAACGGCCTTCTTGGGCTTGATTTTGAACTTGTTTTAATTGCTTATTTTTTTGTTTTTTCATGGTTCTTCCTCCCGTGTTCTATCTTTCAATTGTATAAATTAAACGTACCTTTAATGCAACGCGGATTCGGGGGTAAAATTACCCTCAAAAATTGCCAAAATAACCGTTTTATAACATGTTGATATTGCATTAAAATTACCTCCATATAAATTTTTTTTGAAAAAATGCAAAAAAAGTGTTGCAAAAAACGTACGTTTTTTTGGTGCATATTCAAAAAAAATCGCCTTGATGAGAGGCGACCGGAAGTTGGAAACTATCTGGAATAGTGCGATATATTGACCAAAAGGCTATTTTACCGCCTTCCGGCCACTTGAGCAAATCTCTTTTGGTTGCTCAAAAGAGAATAACTTTGTCCATTAAGGACTTTTCCAGAGAGGTTTCCATACCTCGGGGCACACATCACTTGCCTTGCTTTCAGAATAAAAGCTTTTCATACCAATGTCAAGCAGAAAAAAAGAGAATCAAAAGTTTTTTAAATTGAAAGCGTTTATCTTTTTGCCTTATTATCAGATAATTCAATCGGTTAATTTAAACCGTTAATAACGGCTTCATCTTTGCGAAACAAATACAGTAAATAACGTAACGCTTGCCCGCGCGCGCTCTT
>CANREI010000017.1 GCA_947629595.1 uncultured Alphaproteobacteria bacterium
AAACGTCATCGATGAAAACAGCATTTTTTACTCCTTTATTTTTTTAACTTTTTTTCTTTTTGACACATTTAAACCTTGGTTTTTTTGGTGCAATGTTTTACTAGCATATAAAAAATAATAAAATCTGTCAAGATATTTTTATGAGACTGATATTTTTAATGAAAATCAAACTGTTATAAAAAATCCGGATTTTTCGTTGAAATATATTTTTCGCCTTCAATGAACTGCACCAAAAAAACCAAGGTTTTTTTGGTGCAAATTTTTTATCAGATAAAAAATTTTTTATGAAACTTTATTCAATACGGTATTTCAACACATCAAATTTACAAACGCCTGTGCGGAAAATATTGCATGGTTAATTCAAGGAGTTCTCTGTTTTTGCGTACCTTACTTTTCGGAATATATTTCAAAATATCTTTTTGAAAACTCAACCGCTGCCGATTTTCCGCCTCCGACAACGACCGATTCATACATCTGTCCAATGCCTGCTTTTCATAATCCGACAAAGCCGTACATTGCCGTTTTTTTAAGTGTTGCGGCAACTCTTTATTCAATTGAATCACCTGTTCGGGACGAAAAACAATATAAGAATAATGCCCTTTATCCTCCCACTGATTGACATATTTAAACCCGTCAATTCCGCGCCGTTCGAAAAATCGAATCATCCGTTGAAAAGCCAAATTCTTGCAATTTTTTCCCATATTCGAAGTGCCTTTTAACGGCTGATACAACGTTTCGGATTGTAATTCGGCAATCACTTGTTTATCGGGTATGTGAAACGGATCTTTAAAAATCATATCATACACGGGCGGCACTTCGGGCAGTTTATAATTTAAAAACAAACCGGCAATGGCAAACGTGCGCAAAAACGGCTGCGCTTGCAATAAAAGCATACTATATGATTCCCGCTCCAAAACATTCAAGACGACTTGGCGATAATTTAACATATTATGTTCGAATATATCAATAATTTCAGCCGGATGCGAAACATTTAACGCCACCGGAATCAATCGCCCGTTTTTTTGCAGCTTTTCCTTGCAATATGCCTGATATTCTTCATTTCTATCAATCAAATCTTCTTCGGAAAATTGGTCATCGAAGCGCTCTGCTTGAGCAATCATTGCTTCTTTTGCCGCCGTTTTTGTTCCGAAATGCGAAAGCGGATAAAAATTTTCAAACTGCGTGAGTGTGCCGTGATAAAAAACACGCGGCCGATTATTTTCGTTTTTCACCAACGAAACAGTCGGCGTCGTTGCTTCATACCGCGTCAATTTCTCTAAAAGCTGTTTTTTCGTTTGTGTTTCCGTCATCTTATGCATTCAAACTGCTTTTCTGTCAAAAAAAGGGCTCGCATAACACGAACCCTTTTCTTTTAAAGCCGTTTACGCTCTTGTGTTTGAATTGTTTATCAGCGCTATTGCCGCATCGGCGGTAGCCGTATCGGTAATCGGTTGCGCAAAATCACTCAACGTACTGCCACTGCTGTTGGTTGTATTTTGCGTTGTACCGGTATTGCCGGTATCTTGCGCCAAACCGCTGTTGGCAGCATTCTCTGCCGCTTGTTTTTCCAATTCGGCAACTTTGCCCGTTAATTCATTCACGGTCGATTGAGCCTCACTGGCCGTGGCTTTTGCCTGTTTCGTCTTTTTCTTTTCGCGACTGACTAACCACCAGCCAAGTCCGATGGTACCGCCAATACCCAATATGCCCAAAATCCACGTACCGTATTTTGACCAAAAGCTCTTTTGCTCCGCTTGGGCAATAGCCATCGGCAAATCATCGGTTTTAACGGGCTTCCCGTCAGGACCTAAAACCGTACCGCCATTCGTACCGGCTCCGCCGCTGCTTGCGCCCGGAACGACTGTCGTGCCGCCACTGCCCGGTACGGTTACCGTACCACCGCCGCCCGGCATGGTTGTTACCGTACCACCGCCGGTGCAAATCTGACGATCCGTCTTCCTGCCGGTATCATTTCCCGGCTTGGCCGGCTCTTTCTCTCCTTCTTTGGGCAAGAGGTTAGCCTTTCTCAATTCGGCTTTCATTTCTTCCGGAACGGATGCATCAACACCGTTTTCTTGGAGGCGCTTTAAAATATCCTCCCGCTTTTTCTTTTCTTCTTCGGTTGCCTGATCACCTTTCTTTTCAATTTCAATGACTTTAAAAATTTCGTCCTTGGAAACTTTTTTACCCTTTGTCTCATCATCTTTGCTATCATTATCGGTTTCGTCTTTTGAATCCGTGTCGGTTTCATCACCCGAATCGGTATCCGTATCGGTATTTGTGTCCGTATCGGTATCCGTATTTGTATCCGTATGCGTATCCGTGTCGGTATTCGTGTCGGTATTCGTGTCTTCCGAGTGGTTTTCATCAATAGATGAGATAACGACATGATCTTCTTGTTGGTTATCATTTTCCTTGTATTTATTGTAGGCATCTTCAATTTTTTTCAACGCCATTGATTCAATGGAACTTTTAACATCCATACCGCAAACATCGGCATATGCTTTTGCAACCTCATCATTTGAAACCATCAATTGCTTTGTCAACATACCCCGCTGTTGCATGGCAACAACAATATCATATCCGTTATTTTTAATTTCTTGAGCAAACTTTTTATCTTCTTCATTTCCCGAATGATCAATAGCCCAATCAATCAATCTTCTTTTTTCTTCCGGAGAATACTGTTTTAAATTTTTAATACTTAAATCTTTTCCGAGCGTTTTTTGCAGATTCGATATTGCCTCCGCATCGCTCGGATTTTCAGTAAATTTGTTAATGGCCTCAAATTCAGCATAGGTAGCAGCTGCAGCAAGACCGATAGCAACTTTTCCGGCATGTCTTGTTAACAACTTTTTACCGTTGGAATAAAGATTTTTACTCCATGTTTTCAAATGACCGGCAGCCTTTGGCGAACTTGCGCGTTCATAACATTTTTTAAATCCTTCGAAATTGCCCTCTTTAATGATTTTTTCTACTTGTTCGGGCGACATTTTAGCGGAAGCACCCATTTTTTTCAAAACGGAAGCCATTCCTTTTGTATCGCCGGCAGCCATGGCTTTGGAATATTCTTCAACGAATTGAAAATCTCTTGCAACTATATTCGAAGCCGTTTTAACATTTTCCGCACCGGCTAACCATTTTTCCGAGCGATCCAAAACTTGCTTTTGCGCTGCCTCATAAGCCTGAATTTGATCCTTCGCATCGAAACCGACATGTTTCGCAACATCGGAAGCGCTCATAACGGTTTTTTGAGTAACCAACTGACCGCCTTCAAATTTATAAGCTCCGCTCTTCAATCCTTCCATTACTTTAGCGGCTTCTTCAGGGGTTCCGGTAAAGTCTTTCATAAAAGCATTAAGAGCTGCTTCATTTTTCTGAGTATATATTTTGCTGTATTTTTCTTTCCATAGTTTGTTAGCGTTTTTAGTTAAGCCGTTTTTTTTCAACAAGCCGGACTCATCAACAATTTTTCCGTCTTCGATTCTGATATGTCCTCTACTGTGCTCAGATTGAAGTTGTTTAACAAGCTCTTTATCCTCCGTTACATCTTCGAAATATGCTCGAAAGTCGCGACTTCCAAACCGTCTCACCGGAATATCTCGATAATCTTTCATAGCTTGAGCGGTAAATTTATCAGCACCCATAACAACCTTTTCATCAACGACAGCGCCGTTTCTAAATGTATATTCGCCCTTGCTTAAACCGTTGACTAAATTAGCTTTTTCAGGCGAATCGGGCATTTTATCAAACAAGGTTTTAGCATGTTTTTCATATAACATTCCCCGATTTTTAATCACATTATCACGAAACTTTGCAACCCGTTCGGGTTTTGCATTGTCAATCATATTGGAAATTTGTTGAAACTCTTCCGGTTTGACTTGCGAAATAAATTGATTCTTTAAAGTTTTTACCTGCTCATTCAATTTTTTGGCATCTTTTTTACCGGCTGTTTTCAGTTGTTCTTCCAACTGTTCAATTTGAGCCATCATATTTTTCGTTTCTTGACCGGCCCCCTTTTCCAACAAGGCCCGTGCTTCCTTATTTTTTAACAAATAATCCGATAAATTTTCGGTTACCGCTGTTGTTAAATTCCGATTTCTCATTAACTGAAACGATTTATAAGAAGCCGTTGCCGATAAAGCCGCTGCGACCTGCCATGCCACAGCTTCCGGCACTTTACTGGAATTTTTAGCCGTTTCTTCAATATTTTGATTGACATTACCAATTATTTGGCTGGCTTCTGCCGAAACCTCCTGCATGGATCCGACCAAGTTTAAATCCATGAGTCTCGGTTGATTTTGTTGTGTGTTTTGTTGTGTATTTTCAGCCATTTTTTCCTCCTTTGACTTGAAACTGTTTTTATCTATAGTAATCATCGTTGAATAAATTGACATCTTGGAATGCTTTGGGGATTCCCTCTTCATCAAATGATTCTTCTGACTCTCTTGTTTGAGCATTTTTTTCTAATGTATCTTTTGTGGTCGGCCCGTTGGCAGACTTACTTAACGTTTGCAATAAAGTACCTTCGGCGTCTTCTTCATTTTCTTCATTATTCACTTTGGGTTTGCCGGCCATTTTCCACTTATCAATCAGTTGTTTACGCAAATTGGCTTCGGAAACAACGGCATTGCTTTCCATCATGGCTTTTTCCAGCGTTTTCATAGCTTCCGCCTCCTCGCCGTTAAAATCCTGATACAACTTTGCCCGCTTTTCCGCCAACGGATTTTTTCCCGCCATTGCCGATAATAATTGTTCACTGCCATATAAATACAGCCCGGACTTATAAACCTTAATCACATCGTCTTCTTGTTTTAATTCCGGCGATACATCTTTGGCGGCAATAGCGCTCGTCATTGCTTTTTCATGATTGGCTATGTATTGAGCGCGCCCTTCCTCCGTCATATCCGCTAAATCAAAACAGCCTTGCACCATTTCAAAAACAGGTTTTCCGCTGGTACTGCCGCTATGAACCGCCCACGCCAATGCCGCTTTTAATTCATCATTATTCATTTGAGATAAGCGGTTTTTGGCTTCCATTTCATCTTGATGACATTCTTGGGCATAATTTTTGCAATCTTGGGTTAAGTGACTGTTTTTGATTGAGGTAAACCATGCACCGTCACCAAACACTTCATTTCTTTTATCTTTACCCAATTCCGCTTCTGTTAATCGGCGCTCCAAAGCACATTTATCCGCCAATTGCGCCCGAATTTCTTTTTGCTCTTCATCGCTTAATTTTTTGTAGCCGCCGTAATAAGCCGTTGCCAAATCAACCCCTTCCAGAGCCACGCCCGTTCCCGCAGCAACGGCCAATCCTGCCGCCCAACCCACGCCCGGGATGAAGAATGTGCCGACAACGGCGGCATTTTTCAATGCTGTTACCGCTGCTTCCTGATATTCCGACTTTGAAAACATTAAATCCATTTGACTAAGCATTGTTTTATGCAGCAGCGCTTCTTTATCGTGAACACCGCTGTAATCAAGGGTTGCCATTTTTTCATCAATTTTACCCGCTTTTTTCGCTTCTTCCTCTTGTTTTTCGATTTCTTGCGGATGAGCTCTCGCATAAGCGGCATATTCATTGACCGAGTTCGCCAAGAAAGTGTAAAATTGCTCTGATTCGCTCAATTTATTAAGTGCCGGAACAACCAGATTTTTCAAATGATCTTTATCAACACCCACGGAATATAACGAATCGGCATACACCTTTTGAAGCAGTCCTTTATCACGGGCATAAGCTCTTAAATTATTTATATTCTTCCAGGCTGACATGGCGGCCGTATCATTTTCTTTTTGAGCTTTATCAATATAATAAGCGCAAATTTTATCCCATTCGCTTGAATGATGCATTGCCTCAACGGCATCATCATATGCTTTACTTAAACCGTTTGCCTGATGCGCATATTTTCGAATATGTGAAAATGACAGTTGATCTTGATATTCTTTTCTTCCGGTGCTTGTAAAATACTTTCCGTCATCTTTATGATTTTTATAATGAATTAAACCGTTTTCAACCAATTTTTTAAAATGAGACGCTTTATTATCGAACAACGTATCGGGTAATTCTTCATGAGCAGCCAATTTATAATTGACCGACTGCATCATTTCATAGCGTCCTTCCAGCAACGGTTTTGCCTTTTCAAGCATCCAGTTGATTTGCGGCATATTATGCTTTTCGTTTTGATAAGTATCCAGTGCAACATTTATGGTATATGGCGCAAAAATCGGCGCGGTAACAGTGCTGACAGTCGCCATTACCACAGAAGGAGCAATATCGCTTTTATTATCGCGATCATGCGTATCCGACAAAAACACGTTTCCTTTTCTTTTTGCGTTTTCATAAGTTTCCATTTTAGAACCGAAATCAATCCAAGTGCTTGATGAATTCAACAAATTTTGCTCATTTAACAGGGATTGTTTTTCTTCATCGGATAACGCATCGTTCAATTTATTTGCAATTTCAGCCGCCCGTGCCTTTTTAAATTTATCAAACGGAATTTTGCCCAATTTCGTGTTGGCAGAAATGCGGAAATTATATTCTTCCCGTTTACCGCCGATTGAATCATGCGCCCACGCATCTTTTTGCGTATCATGCCAATTCCAATTTTGTAAATCACGCATGTAAAAATCAACATTTGATTTAAACTCATCAGCCAGTTCCTGATTACCGGGGACATGTATTAACGTAAAACGATCGGGCATAACTTTCACTCCTTTTTTTGATTTTGTTTCATTATATCAGTTTTTTTACATATATGCAAGCATTTTTTGTCATTTTTTTACAGCTTTGTCATTTTTTTTGTCTTTTCATTGAAAAAGAAAGGATTTTTTGTGTTTGATTCATTTTTTCATATTTTTTTTTGAAAAATAACTTGACAAATATGAAAAACGCGTGTAAGATGTTTTTTATCGAACTGACAAGGAGGGTTTACTCATGACAAACGAATCGCGAAAAATGCTTTTAAAGTTAGCCGGTTTCGGGGCTTTAACGGCAGCGCTTTGTTCATGTGAGCGCCCGAAAGCCTATCCCGAAGGGAAAGAATTGGAACAAGAAGCGTGGTTAATCAACGGCCCCGGGCAACGGGCGCAATTTGTGCATGAGGGCGAATTGTTTACGCGTTTGTTTTTAGATACCGACGGTGACAGAAGCACCTATGAATATGTGGCCATGGATAAGCGCACAATTTTTGTTTCCGGCAAACAGAATGTTTATGACTATCGCAAAGCCATTGACACATTGGAAACGGGCGAATGTCGCACCTTGGCAGAATGGAAAAAAGTCGCGCCGAATATTGTGAAAGGGGAATATATTTCGCGTTGACAAAGCAATAAGAAAGCCGCACAAACCTCCTTTTAAAAAAACGTGCGAAAAAATGTGCAATAAGCAGAGCTTTCTTAGGTATCCCGTTCAGGGATAAATCCGACCGGCGCAGTCGGTTATTGAAGCGGGCATCAAACACTCCCTCCCCTTTAAAAACCCGCTTCAATATGCGCCCTCCTTTTTAAATTGTAGCAATTATCCCGTCATTTCGGCGGGATAATTTAATTTAATAAAGAATCATTTTTTTGAAATATTTTTTCAAGCAATTTTCAACAAACACTTACGGCAAGAGCAATAAACATTAAAAAAAAACCGATAAATTCCCAGTTTTAATAAGCCGCGCAAGCGTAAAACATAACTTTCGGTATGTTTTAAAAAGCCGAAGTAAGAATTAAACACAAAACTCATTTTTTTAATTTTTATATCCATAAGCGGGGCCGAAAGCGTGCCGAAATAATGCATTTTATGCAAAAAACTTCGGCGCAAGCGCCGACTCGGGGATTTGCGGGCGTTATTACCGGGGCCTTTCTTAAACTCCTTTTTTGTGTTTTCATCTCTTTTTCTTTTCTCCGTTTCTTCTCTTCCGTTTCGTTTGCGTTTTAAACGGATTTTAAAGCCCGCAGGCGCGTTTTCTGTTGTGCTCCCTGTTGTCCCCTACTCTGCCTCTTTCGGGAGCCCTCCCCGCGGGCTTTTAAATGCCCGACGGGGAAAGTTTTAAAGTGGGGCGATGGCTTCGTCCTCTCAAAAGCCGGCCTCACTTATCGACACATAAGGCGTAGTTGAAGTAGGTGCGATTGTTGTAGTTGACGTAACCGTCACCGAGGTAGACGTAGTACGCGTGGCAGGAATCCTTCAAATCAGATAACCAATAGCTATAGCCATCGTTTCCAAATTTTTTAGACAACCCCTTTATCGTCTCTGATAGTTCACCTCTTGTCCCTGCTTTATAACAATAATTCCAGTTGCTATTCTTGATTTGAGCCTCAGATTCAGTAGAACACTGCAAATCAGATATGCTTACCATCTGTTTCCCATTATGACTTTCACAGAAGTTCTGGGCATTCCACCAACTCATCCTCTCAAATTTCACAAAAAATGTCTTTCCATTTACCTCTATCTTTACGTTAGGCATATTACTTTTGCATTTTCCTGGATAACCTGTTTGTGCAGTACAACTGTCGGAGTGGTAAAAATAGCAATACTGACCTGTTCCACAATCCGTATTACTTGTGCATTCTTTGTTTTCTTCTTGTTTTTCACACCGTTCGCCTGCATAACCGTCCTCACAATAGCAGAAAGATCCTATTTCATTAGGATCACCGCCGGAATAATACATCAACTCTCCATGTCCGCTACAATCACCGGAAGCCGTTGTTTCAGTCGTTGTGGTTAATGTGGTGGTTGTAGTCTCTGTTGTGGCCTCCGTTGTCGTGGTTTCCGGCGTCGTTGTCACAGTCGTGGTTGTCGTAGTCGGCTCTGTTACTTCCGGCACGGGCGTGTGAGTTTCCGATTCCTCCGGGCGCGGAATGCCACCCTCAATTGTGGTATCCGTGTCAAAAAACACCGTTACGGTGTTGTCCGCATCATTGCACTCATTATCACCACCGTTAATTTCACTGTCATAATAATAGGCCATACCGAACACCGCATCACCCAGCATATTACATACGCGCTTTGGCAACCCTGTTGCCGTCATGGAATACATTGTTTCATCAATAAATTTACAGTCATGTCCGAAACTCGCTTCTTCCCCGCAAGCATATTCGAATCCGTAATCCACCGTGCGAAACTTGTTTTCATCATAGGGCGAACCCAATGAAAGCGTTACGCCGTCGGGATTTCCCTTTTGTAATAGCATAGCCAACTGGGCACTGTTGAGGTTCATTTCATAAAGAATCTGATTCGACACATGCTTATCCATGCCCCACCGATAACCTGCGATTCCGCCGATTGAAATAACACCGATTATTGCCAAAACGCCCAGCATTTCAACCATTGAACGGCCTTGTTGAGTTTGATTTTCAATTTGTTTTTTCTTCATTTTATTGCTCATTTTTTAACCCCTTTCAATAAATAAAGCATAAATTAAACGTACCTTTAATGCAACGCTGATTCGAGGGTAAAATTACCCTTAAATTTTGGTGAAACAGTCTTTTTATAACCCGTTGATATTGCATTAAAATTACCTTAAAATAAATTTTTTTTGAAAAAATCAAAAAAAAGTGTTGCAAAAAACGTACGTTTTTTTTATGCAACACTCCCCAAAAAAACCATCCTTTCCCCCTATCGGCGGATGTGAAGCGCCACACCCGCCAAAAATTAAGAAAGAAAATTCAAAAATAACCTGTCTTTTACCCCTGACGCTGCCGACTCGTCACTCATCAAGACAATTTTTTCATAATCAATAAAAAAACGTTCAATCATTCCATATCTTAAACGCCGAAAGCATTGTTATTCCGTTGTTTTTTGAATGCGTTTTTCAAAGGGCGGAATTTTGTAATTTTCTTGACGCATTACGTCAATAACGGCATCTCTGAAACTCGGCGCCACTTCTTTTTTGGTTTTAAAAACAGGAAATCCGTCACCGCCTTCGGCCAAAAAGCTCGGAATTAAAACAGTGTATGTTTTTAAAGAATCCCAAGCGCCCGTTGAAAGTTGAATAACGGGAGCTTTCGTGTAATCAGGAAAAAACGTGTAAGAAAGCCCTGCCGCTTGAATAAATCCGTTAGCGCGCCCTTTTTGAAAGGTGCTTAATCCGTGCTTTAAATAGTTTTCAATTTCCGCGCCCGTCATTTGAACCGAAACAACGGAAGAATCAAACGGAAAAGCTTCAATCAAATCGCCGACGGTTACATCGCCTTGCGGCAATCCCGCCCGAACGGCACCGCTGTTAATGAACGCAAAATCGGCCGACGGTGTTGTTTTTAAAAGCGCATCGGATAACACTTCGCCGATGTAACATTCTTCCAAACACGGTTCATATTTTTGGGTGTTTAATGAAGAAACAACTTGATTTTCTTGCGGTTTTTTCGCCCAAACGGGTGTTTCGGAAAAGGTGACGGGTTTACGGGTTTCTTCATTTAACGCGGCCTGCAACGAATTGATTTGTTGTTGCATTTTTTCATCGGGTGCCAGCGTATAATCAACAACCGCGGCTTCATTTTTAAATGCGACAATTTTTCCCAACCGATTGAATACCGCCGTAAAAGCGCCGATGTTTTCCCCGCCGTAACCGGCCGATGAAACCAAAACCGTTTGCCCGTCTTTTCCGATGAAGTGTTCAAACTTTTTCGTATGCGAATGAGCGCCGATGATAATATCAACATCAGGCATTTCTTTGGCAAGGCGTTCTTCCGTTTCATCACCCGTATGAGATAACAACACAATCATTTGAACACCCTCTTTTTTGAAAGCATTGATTTGCGCTTGAACCGCTTGCGTTAAAGGGCGTAAATCGATACCCCCGCCCCCCTTCGTTTCCGTTTTAATATCGGGCGTTAATAAGCCGATAATACCAATCTTCACGCCGTTTCTTTTCACAATAACGGCAGGCTTAATTTTGTTTTTCGGCTGAAAGCTTTTCGGAAAAATTACATTGGCGGAAACAACGGGTGCCGAGATAATTGTCATCATTTTTTCAATTTCTGTTAAGCCGTCGTCAAAATCGTGATTTCCGAGCGTTACGGCATCATAATTCATTTGATTCATCAACCGAATAATATCCGCTCCTTTGCGAAGGGTATAGAAAAACGTGCCGGAAAACCGATCGCCGCCGTCTAATAAAACAGCATCGGGATATTTTGTTCGATAGGCTTTGATAAACGATAAAAGACGTGCAAATCCGCCATGACACTCTTTTTCATCATAAGCACATACCGGCTTTTCCGCTCGAAACGGAACCAAATGCGCATGCAAATCGTTGGTATGCACAAAATGTATTTCATAAGCCGGTTGCGTTAAATAAACATATCCGCCACACAGGAGGGCCGAACAAAATCCGATAAAACAAATACCCGTTAATATTGTTTTGAAGCGCATATTTTAAGCCCCCTCTTTACATGTTCGTTTAATTTATAAATAAGCTTCCAATTGAAACAAATCGGTAAACACTTCTTCGGCCGATAACGCCGTTTCCGATGTGGTGTTCGGAGAAATCAATATGCCTTTTCCGTTGGCATAATTATGCCCCATTTGAATATCGGCTTTACCGTCACCGATGCTGATAATTTCCGTCGGATTATATCCTTCAATGGCGGCATCGGTAAACGGTTTGGAGGGTTTATCGTTCGATGTGTCTTCCGCACCGATAATGCGATCAAAATAATGATCAACGTTTAAAGTATGCGCTTCGTTTCTTAAAATACTGCCGGCTTTATTGCTGGCCAACACATTGATGTAACCGTTTGCCTTGGCTTTTTCCAACACGGGAATGGCATTCGGCTTTAAACTGATTTGAGAGGCGCTTTTGGCATAAGCGTTTAAATAAACTTCTCGTGCTTCCGCCGCTTTTTCTTCCCCGAAAATATCTTTAATGAGATTCCGCCCCGACTTATTCATGGCCGCCGCCGATTCTTCTTTTGTCCAGGGCGCTAAACCGAATGTTTGTCGCATTACATTCTGCGCGGCAAAAATAGCCCCGAATGTGTCAACAAGCGTGTTATCCCAATCCCATAAAATCAATTTTGTCATAATAAATCCTTTCGTTTGTGTGATGAAACGATGTTATTATATCAGTCACGCCTTAAAAGTCAATAAAAAAATGTTTTCGAAGCAGAGTGCTTGACAAAGGAAAAAAAATTAAATATCATCAAATATTATGATGAAACATTCAAACAAAAGGGGTTAAAAAAATGTCAGCTCAAATTATTGTTTTTGCAAATGAAAAAGGCGGTACGGGAAAATCAACGCTTGCCATGCATGTGATTGTCGCTCTGTTGCGACTCGGTAAAAAAGTAGCCTCATTCGACTTGGATTTTCCGCAGGCAACGCTTTCACATTATATGGAAAATCGCAAAGCTTTCGCGCAAACGCAACAAGTGGCTTTGCCCCATTCAAAACACTTGCTTTGGAATGAGGAAACCGCCCGCATTTACACGTTAAAAGGCGAAATCGAAAAGGCTAAAAATACGGCAGATTTTATTGTGATTGACACACCGGGCAACGTGAATGACTTAACGCAGGAAGCCGTTAAAGCCGCCGATATTTTGGTCACGCCCTTAAACGACAGTTTAATTGATTTGGACGTGTTGGCCAAAGTTGATACAAACACTTTAAAAATTAAAGGACCCAGTCATTTTTCACAAATCGTGTGGTCTATGCGTCAACAACGTATGTTGGAACGAAAACCGCCGCTGCATTGGGTTATCGTGCGCAATCGGCTGACTTATACCAAAAGTCGCAACACACAATTGATGCTTGTTTTGTTAAACGCTTTGGCACGACGCATTCATTATACCGTTTCAAAAGGCATATCCGAACGGGTTATTTATCGGGAATTGTTTTTAAAAGGCTTAACAATGCTTGATTTAAAAGAAAACGGTTTGAATATGCCGACTTCTTCTTCGGCGTTAACGGCCAAACAGGAAATTACGGAGCTTTTAAAAAATATTTTTCTGAATGAGGTTGATAATAACGCTTGATGATAATATAAAGAAGAAAGAAATGAAAATAAGGAGGGAAAAATGGAAATTAAAACAATTCAAACAAGTCCCTATACCGATCAGGTTTGCGGCACCTCGGGTTTAAGAAAAAAAACAAGTGTTTTTAAGCAAAAAAACTATCTTGAAAATTTTGTGCAGTCCGTTTTTAACGCTTTAAGCGATATTGAGGGAAAAACACTGGTTATCGGCGGTGACGGCCGTTATTTTAACGATACGGCCGTTCAATCGATTATTCGTCTGGCGGTGGCGAATCAATTCGGACGCTTGATTATCGGACAAAACGGTATTTTATCAACGCCGGCCGCCTCGCATTTGATTGTGAAACGAAAAGCTTTCGGCGGTATTATTTTATCCGCCAGTCATAATCCGGGCGGGCCGGAAGGTGATGTCGGCATTAAGTTTGATACGGCACAAGGTGCACCTGCCCCGCAAGCCGTGACGGATAAAATATCGGAAAAAGCCAAAATGATTGATCATTATTGGACATGCGATATCCCCGATGTTAATTTATCGGAAATCGGCGAACAACTCATCGGTTCCACCGTTATAGAAGTGGTCGATTCGGTTGAAGATTACGCTCTTTATATGCAGGAAATTTTTGATTTTCATGCTATTCAAAAACTGTTTCAAAGCGGATTTCGTATGACTTATGATGCCTTAAATGCCGTGACGGGGCCGTATGCCGTTCATATTTTCGAAAAACTGCTCGGCGCACCGGCCGGAACGGTTATTCACGCCAAACCGCTGCCCGATTTCGGCGGGCTTCACCCCGAACCGAATTTAACATATGCCCATGCGTTTGTGGAAAAAATGTTTGCCGATGATGCGCCGGATTTCGGGGCGGCTTCCGACGGCGACGGTGATCGCTATATGATTTTGGGCAAAAAGTTTTTCGTAGCGCCTTCGGACAGCTTGGCCGTTTTAATGCAATATGCCGATCAAATACCGTTTTATGCCGGCCGTATTTACGGGGTTGCCCGTTCCATGCCCACGGCCGATGCCGTTGATTTTGTGGCGGCCCAAAAAAATCTGCCCGTTTTTGCAACACCCACGGGGTGGAAATATTTTTCATCGCTGTTAAACGCTCGAAAAATTTCATTTTGCGGCGAAGAAAGTTTCGGTTCGGGATCGTTTCACTTGTGCGAAAAAGACGGTATTTGGGCCATTTTGTTTTGGTTAAATATTTTAGCCGTCACGCGTAAATCCGTGCAGGAATTAAATGAAGAATTATGGCATCATTTCGGACGAGTTTATACATCAACGCAAAGTTATGAAGGCTTGGAAACCGCAACCGTTCGGGAAATGTTTGCGGCCTATGAACAGCATGCCGCCGATCTGGTCGGTACAAAGGTGAACAATCATCAAATTAAAGAAGTCGGCGTTTTTAATTATACGGATCCCGTCACGCAGGAAACGGCAAAAAATCAGGGAGACTATATTTTGTTCGATGATAACAGCCGTATTTTCTGGCGATTATCGGGTACGGGCAGCTCGGGAGCAACGTTGCGGGTTTATTATATGAAACACGAAAAAAATCCGGCGCGTTTGCATGAAAATGCCGCCGATTATTTGCAACCGCTGCAAGAAATTTTCACGCAGTTGGTTCAATTGGAAACTTATACGGGACGAACACACCCCGATGTGACAACTTAATAAAAATTGATTTTTTACTCGTTTTTTAAGCTTGAAAAAAGATTTTTTAAGCGTGTTTTTTCACTTTTTGTTTGCTTTTTTAAAGAAGAAAGGGTATAGTTTGAAAAAACAGGAAAGGATTGATTCGTGAGAAAAGCCATACAGTTTGTCAACAAGTTGGGACATGTTGTTTTAAAGTTTTTAAAATCGGCCGGCGAATTGGGCTTGTTTGCCTTTGAAACCGTACATCATTGTCTCACGCCGCCCTTTTACGGAAAGGCGTTTTTAAAACAATTCATCGAAATCGGGTTCTACTCTTTGCCTGTTGTGGCGTTAACAACGCTTTTTGCCGGTATGGTGATTGCTTTGCAAACTTATTCGGGCTTTTCGCAATTTTCGGCGGAAGGCGCCGTGGCCATGGTGGTGTTGGTTGCCGTAACGCGTGAATTGGCACCCGTTATGGCCGGCTTAATGGTTGCCGGACGAATCGGCGCGGCCATGGCGGCAGAAATCGGCACCATGCGCGTGACAGAACAAATTGATGCGTTGGCAACGCTTTCCACGAACCCGTTTAAATATTTAATCGTGCCGCGCGTGATTGCCGGCATATTGATGTTGCCGGTGTTGGTGTTAATCGGTGATGTCATCGGTATTTGCGGCGGATATATGATCGGCGTTTCCAAGCTTGATTTTAACGCATCAACCTATTTAATCAGCACATGGCAATATTTAAAACCCATGGATATTATTTCCGGCTTAACGAAAGCTTCCGTTTTCGGATTTATCATTACCTTACTCGGCTGTTATAACGGTTTTCATTCGCAGGGCGGTGCACAGGGCGTGGGACAGGCAACCACAAATGCCGTTGTTTCTTCCAGTATTTTAATTTTAATCTTTAACTACATTTTAACAGAGTTGTTCTTTTCCGTTTAGGAGGATTCAATGGCTATTTCAACAAAAACAAAATCAGCTCGAAAGTCCAAAATCAAATTGGTGAACGTGAAAAAAAGTTTTGGAAATAAAAAGGTATTGGACGGTGTTGATTTAGATATTTACGAAGGCGAATCGGTTGTGATTATCGGAGGATCGGGAACCGGAAAATCCGTCACGTTAAAATGCATTTTGGGTTTGTTAAATCCCGATGGCGGTCATGTGGAAATTGACGGGCAAAAATTAAATACGCTGCCGCAAAAAGAGCAGGAAGCGTTACGGGCGCAAATCGGCATGTTGTTTCAAAGCGGCGCGTTGTTTGACAGCTTAAACGTGTGGGAAAACGTTGCGTTTTCATTGTTGCAAAATCAAAAACTCAATCGCGACAAAGCCAAAGAAATTGCCATCGAAAAATTAGCGGCGGTCGGCTTAAACAAATCGGTTGCCGAAGTGTATCCCGCCGATTTGTCGGGCGGTATGAAAAAGCGTGTCGGCTTGGCGCGCGCCATCGCCACAAACCCGGCGGTTATTTTCTTCGATGAGCCGACAACGGGGCTTGATCCGATTATGTCGGATGTAATTAACGAATTGATTGTTTCAACCGTTAAAACTTTGGGAGCAACGGCTTTAACCATTACGCACGATATGAGTTCCGCGCGCAAAATTGCCGACAGAATCGCTATGTTGTATGAAGGAAAAATCATTTGGGTCGGTACCGTTCGGGAATTGGATACGACAACAAATCCGTATGTTCGTCAATTTGTGGCGGGCAATGCGAACGGGCCGATTAATGTGGAAGTAAAGGCCGAAAAATAATGGCAAAAAAAACATCACGGTTTGTGTGTCAAAATTGCGGCAGCGTTTATCCGCGCTGGGAAGGAAAATGCAATGCCTGCGGTGAATGGAATACCATTGTTGAAGAAGAAATGCCGGAAAAAACAAGCCCTACGGCAACCGGCGGACAAGGCGGTAAACAAATTCAATTTTCCGATTTACGCGGTGCGCCCGAAACGTTGTTTCGGTTAAAATCGCAAATCGCGGAACTCGACAGAGTTTGCGGCGGCGGATTGGTGCCGGGGTCGGTTATTTTGGTCGGCGGTGATCCGGGAATCGGAAAATCAACACTTTTGTTACAAGCCGTTGCGAAATTATCGCGCGGCGTGAACAAAACGGGTGTACCCACAAAATGCGTTTACATTTCCGGTGAAGAATCGGTTGATCAGGTGCGGTTGCGGGCTATGCGACTGGGATTGGCGCATGAAGCCGTTGATTTGGCCGCAACAGCCAACGTGCGTGATATTGTGGCTACTTTGGACAGAGCCGATTCGGCCGATATTGTCGTGATTGATTCCATTCAAACCATGTTTACCGACACCATTGATTCGGCACCCGGTACGGTGGGACAGGTGCGTGCGGCGGGGCATGAATTGATTCGGTTGGCCAAGCGACGGAATTTTGTTTTATTTTTGGTAGGCCATGTGACCAAAGAAGGAACGTTGGCCGGTCCGCGCGTGTTGGAACATATGGTTGACACGGTGTTATATTTTGAAGGCGACAGAGGGCATCATTTTCGCATTTTGCGATCGGTTAAAAATCGATTCGGCGCCACTGATGAAATCGGCGTTTTCGAAATGGGTGAAGAAGGGTTACGGGAGGTGCCGAATCCGTCGGCGTTATTTTTGGCCGAACGGCGCGGCAACATTGCCGGCAGTTGTGTGTATGCGGGCATTGAAGGATCGCGTCCGATGTTGGTGGAAATACAAGCGCTTGTGGCGCCTCAAAGCGGATCGGCACCGCGTCGCGCCGTTGTGGGGTGGGATTCCAATCGGTTAGCCATGGTGTTGGCGGTTTTGGAAGCCCGATGCGGTATTTCACTGGCTAACAAAGATATTTATTTAAACGTGGCGGGCGGTATGCGGGTGACGGAACCGGCATGCGATATGGCGGTGGCAACGGCGATTGTTTCTTCCTTAACGCAACATGCCGTGCCGGCCGATACGGTGATTTTCGGCGAAATCGGCTTATCGGGTGAAGTGCGGGCGGTTTCTCAGCCGGATTTACGGTTAAAAGAAGCCGAAAAGTTAGGCTTTGAGCGAGCGTTAATTCCCCCGTTGCGTCAAGAGAAAAAAATGAAGACAACAAGCTTACATGTGGTTCAAATCGGACACTTGAAAACACTGATTGAAACGTTTTACGGATCATAAAGGAGTATCAAAATGAGTATCGGCGTAATAGACACCATTGCTTTATGTATAATGATTTTTTCCATTTTATTTGCCTTATATCGCGGTTTGGTATCCGAATTACTGGGCATTTCTTCTTGGATTTTGGCGTGTTTCGGCGCTATTTACAGCTATACGCCCATGCAATCGATTATGGGAAAAGCCATTGAAAACGAAAAATTGGCCGGCTTATGCGGATCTGTTTTGGTAGCGCTCGGCGTTTTAGTGATTATGACGCTCATTAACGCGCATATTAACCAAAAATTACGGCAAAGCTCTTTGAGCGGATTGGACAGAACGTTGGGTATGATTTTCGGCATTTTGCGGGCCGTATTGTTAATGGCGTTGCTTTATATGGGCGCCGTTGTGGCCTTATCCGAGCCGGCTTTGAGAGATATGGAAAAAGAAAATGTTTCCATGGCCTATATTCGTCAAACGGCAGAATTTTTAAAGAAGTTTGTTCCGCAAAATGTTCAAAACGATTTAGGCATAGGGGAAGAAGACGAGCAAAAAGAAACAAAGAAAATCGGAACCGATTTAAAACGGAATCATAAATTGCCGGAAAAATCACATCAGAAAGCTTTGAAGAATCTGGTGGAAGAAATTAAAGAAAAACCGTCAACGTCACCGAGCAAAACAACACCTCAACCGAAAAAAGCGGAAACGCCTCAACCGAAAAAAGAGGCGGAAAAATCAGAGAAACCCGCACCGAGCGTTTTGCCCGCACCGAATGCCGCATCAGCGCCGCAGTATAACTTAAAGGAAAGAGAATCTTTGGATAATATGGTCGAGCAAATTATGGAAAAAGGAAATCAAAAATGACAAAATACACGCCGGAAGAAATTATTGAAGCGGCGCGAACGCTTTTAAAAGACAGATATGAAAAAGAAGGGCATCACACCGTTGTGGCAGCGGCGCTCACCACCAAAAGCGGGCATTTATATGCCGGATTGCACATCGGCTCAACGCAACCCTCTTTGGCAACCTGTGCGGAAATTATTACCATCGGCATTGCCATGACGCAAGAAAAAAATATGGAAATTGATACCATTGTTGCCGTTCGCGGTGAAAACGGTTATGTGATTTCGCCGTGCGGTCGGTGTCGGGAATATATTGCCGATTATAGCGGAGGTCAAGCCAAAGTGATTGTGCCGAATGCCGATGATACCGATTGGGAAGTTGTTGATATTGCTTCACTGTTGCCGAACAAGTATCGCAAAAGAGCTTGTGAATGCAAATAATAATTGCCGCTATCGGAAAGTTGAAAAAAAATGCGCCCGAAGCGGTGTTGATTGATGATTATATTAAAAAATCGCGTTTGCCGATTGTTGTTAAAGAATTGGAAGAAAAAAAGTCTTTATCGGGAGAGGCATTAAAGACGGCCGAATCAAAATTATTATGTCAGGCCATACCCCCGGGGGCTAAAATTGTCGTGCTGGACGAAGGCGGACAAATGCCTGCGTCCCGTACCTTTGCGGCGCTGCTTCAAAATTGGCGGGAGGAAGGTGTTTCTTGCGTGGCGTTTCTGATTGGCGGCGCAGACGGACATGCCGATTTTTTAAAGCAAAAAGCCGATTATAAACTTTCCTTCGGGCGGATGACACTGCCGCATTTTTTAGCGCGCGTTGTTTTAGCCGAGCAGCTTTACCGCGTCAAAACCATTTGGGATAATCACCCTTATCATCGCGATTAAGTTTTTTATGCCTCTAATCGGCTTAAAACCCGGTTTGTGCCCATCACCTGCATAATGGCATGCAAGTCGGGGCTTTGCGTGCGTCCCGTGATGAAAATGCGTAACACGTTTGAAATATCGGAAATGCTGCCTTTGAATTTTTCGGGCGTTTCGCGATAAGATTTCATATCCGAAGCAAACCCGTGTTTTTCGGCAATGACTTTAATTTTTTCAAACCATGTATTTTTATCGTCTTCCGCCCGATAAACGGCTTTAAATTCTGCGGCAACGGCTTTTAATTCTTCAACGGACAAGTTAATTTCTTGGGCGAAAGATTCCAAATCGCGCGTGAAAGTGTCATCAAAGAAATAGGCGGTATCAGCTTCAATATCCGACCATTTGATAAAATCTTTGCGTGATTTTTTACCGATGTTGCGCTCAATGTTTAAAATATGCAAATAATAATCCCGATTCGCGCTTAATCTGTCGGCAAACGCGGGATTATAGGTTTTTGCCCACGATAATAATGCCTGATAAACCTCATCGGCCGTCATACGGGCAATCACTTCTTTGGAAATGCTGTTCAGTTTTTGAAAGTCAAACAACGCACCCGCCGAGTTTGAAACTTTATTAAAGTTCAACGGAAAATCAAAGGCATCTTTAT
>CANREI010000018.1 GCA_947629595.1 uncultured Alphaproteobacteria bacterium
ACTTCCGTTAATGTTCCTTTGGCAACAACACGCCCCGATTTCATAACCAATAAATAATCGGCAATTTCCCGAATGAGCCGCATATCATGCGTGATAAACAGATAACACAGGCGATATTTTTTCTGTAAGCGAATTAGTAATTGCATTAACTGTTTTTGCGTTGCTTCATCTAAAGAAGAGGTGACTTCATCAAGCACCAAAACTTTCGGATTGAGAACCAAAGCGCGCGCCAAAGCCACGCGTGCCCGCTGTCCGCCCGAAAGCTCATGCGGGTAACGATTTAAAAGATCGCTTCTTAAATCAACAGCCTTTAAAACCGCTTCAATTTTTGCCAATCGCTCGGCCGATGACGATTTTGAATGAACCCGCAACCCTTCTTCAATAATTTGCCGAACGGATAAGCGCGGATTTAAAGAACCGGCCGGATCTTGCATAACCATTTGTATGTGCGCACGGGCATTTCTTAAATTTTTACCGGATAATTTAAAAAAATCGGTTTCATTTAACAAAACACAACCTTGCGCCGGAATCAATCGCATAATTGCCTGCGCCAAAGAAGATTTTCCCGAACCGCTTTCCCCGATAATGCCGAGCGTTTGCCCCTCATATAAGGAAAAAGACACATCCTGCACGGCTTCCAACGAATCATAAACAACCCGCAAATGCTTGACGGTTAAAACGGGCGATCCGGAATCAGGCGTAAAAACACGACTTTGTGCCTGCTCAACCGGCGGCAGGTGTGTTGCAACAATTTTACCGCTTTTCAATACATAAACCCGATCGGCCATTTGGCGCACAATGCTTAAATCGTGTGTAATAAACAAAACGGCCAATCCCAATTTTTGTTGTAAAATTTTAAGTAATTTTAAAATTTGACTTTGAACGCGCACATCTAATGCGGTTGTCGGCTCATCGGCAATTAAAATATCGGGTTTGCCGGCCAAAGCCATGGCAATCATAACCCGCTGCCGTTGCCCGCCCGAAAGCTCATGCGGAAAGGAGTCGTAAATGCGTTCCGTATCATCTAATTCAACCAGTTTTAAAAGCTCCGTCACTTTTTCTTTCGTCATCGGCTGATGATGCAATTTTAACGCTTCCGTAATTTGTTTTCCCACAGAATGAAGCGGATTTAAACCGGTCATGGGTTCTTGAAAAATCATGGCGATTTTAGATCCGCGAATTTCCTGCAATTGTTTTTCGTTTAATTCGCATAAATCTTGCCGTTGAAAATAAATCTCGCCGTTAATCGTTACGTTTTTTTGTAATTGCAAAACAGCAGCAGCGATGGTTGATTTTCCTGATCCGCTGTTGCCGACAAGTCCGACAAACTCTCCGGGCTTAACGGCTAGCGATACCCCGCGCACCGCCGCGAATTTATTAAAACGAACCCATAAATTTTTAATTTCCAAAATGTTCATTCGCTTTTTCCCTGATGCGGATCAAAGGCATCTCGCACACCCTCTCCGATAAACAACAGCAGTGATAATAAAAACGTCATCATTAAAAAGGCGGTAATGCCTAACCACGGCGCAGCCAAATTTTCCTTGCCCTGACGAATTAACTCACCCAAACTCGGCGTGCCGATCGGCAAGCCTAAGCCCAAAAAATCTAAGGCGGACAAAGAAACAATACCGCCCGCCAACAAAAAGGGAATGTAGGTAACGGCCGTTACAAGCGCATTCGGCAAAATGTGGCGGATAATAATTCTGCCGTCGCTCACACCCATTGCTTTGGCGGCTTTAACATAATCTAACCCGCGCGTTTTTAAAAACTCGGCGCGCACAACGCCCGTTAACGATGTCCAGCCGAACAAAAGTAAAATAATGAGCAAAGCCCAAAATCCCGGTTCGATTAAACTTGATATGATAATTAAAATAAAAAGTTGCGGCAGAGAACTCCAAATTTCCAAAAAGCGCCCGATAAACAAATCGGTTTTACCGCCGAAATAGCCTTGAACGGCGCCGACACCGATACCGATGAAGGCCGAAAAAAAGGTTAAAACAAGCGTGAAAATTAAACTGATGCGCAACGCATATAACAACCGTGCCAAAACATCACGCCCCTGATCATCGGTTCCCAACCAATGCCGCGCGCTCGGCGGCGCCGGAAACGGTTCGGTGCTGAAATAATCAACCGTGTCATGATGATAGGGAATGAGCGGATAAATACCCCAACCGTTTAATCGAATTTGTCGTTGCGTAAAGGGATCGGAATACACGGCTTCCGTCGGTAAATTACCGCCGAGCATTTTATCGGAAACATATTGCAAAGACGGAAAAAATAACACATGCTTATACATTAAAACCAACGGACGACTGTCCGCCAAAAACGGTGCGGACAAAGATAAACAAAAAAGAATGAGAAAAAGCCATAACGAAATATAAGCCCGTTTATTTTTCTTAAAAGTTTGAATTTTGCGTCGTAACATCGGGCTTATCATGACATTCTCTTTCCGAAATGAATACGCGGATCAACAAGCGTATAGACAAAATCACTGATTAAATTTAAAATCAGCCCCAAAAGCGCAAACAAATAAAGCGTACCGAACACAACGGGATAATCACGATTTTGAACGGCCTCAAAACCAAGCAAACCCAATCCGTCCAACGAAAAAATAACTTCAATTAAAACCGAACCCGTAAATAACATACCGATGAGCATGGAGGGAAAGCCGGCAATCACAATTAACATGGCGTTTCGAAAAATATGCCCGTATAAAATTCTTTTATCCGATGCGCCTTTTGCCTTGGCCGTTAAAACATATTGCTTTCCCATTTCTTCCAAAAAAGCATTTTTCGTTAAAAACGTTAATCCGGCCAATCCGCCGACCGTGAGGGCGGTTACGGGCAGAACCATGTGCCATAAATAATCGCAAATTTGCTTCCAAAGCGGAAAATCCGCCCAGCCGTCCGAGGTTAATCCTTTGAGCGGAAACCAACTGAAATAACGCCCACCGGCAAAAACGACAATCAGAAAAATTGCCAGTAAAAATGCCGGTGCCGCATAGCCGATTGTAAGCAAACAGCTGGTAGATACATCAAATTTTGAGCCGGCTTTTGCCGCTTTTCGAACCCCGAGCGGAATAGCAATCAAATAAATCAAAAGCGTGCTGAACACCCCCAAAGAAACGGAAACGGGCATTTTTTCGCCGATCAATTCCAAAACCGTTTTATCCTGATAAAAGCTTTTGCCGAAATCAAAACGAAGATATTGACTCATCATTTGCGCGAACCGTTGCAACGGCGGTTTATCAAAACCGAAACGCCGTTCCAGCTCTTGCCGTAATTGGGCTTTTAATCCTTGCGTTCCGCGATAGAGGGACTGTGATGACGTTCCCCCTTGCGGCGTAAAACTTTCACTGCCGCCCGTTCCGCCGATGCGACTGACAAGGCCGGACGGCGCAGCGCTTTCCAGCTTCATCATCATCTGTTCGACGGGGCCGCCGGGCGCTAACTGCACAAACAAAAAATTCAATGCCATAATCCCGAATAACGTTACGGGAATTAAAAGACATCTTTTTAAAAAATAAATTGCCCGGGCCTTGTTTCTCTCGGTCATTCGGTTGCTTTCTTAATTAAATAAATCAGCCATTTGAACATCTTTTGACAACGGTTCGTTCATTCCGATTAAATCAGATACGGAAGCAATGTTGTTTGTTTTTAAAAGCTTGGCAAATTCCGCCGTTATCGTTAACAACGATTTCGGCCCGCCGAACGGAAAAGATGATCCGACTTCAACGGCACTGGCTCCCGTTGCCAAAAAGTCATACACGTCTTGTCCGGAAAAAACACAACCGGAAGCAATCAGCGGAATCAATCCGTTTGTTCGGCGCCGAAATTCCCGAATCAATCGTAATAACCCTTTGCGAATGGGGGTTCCTGTGATAAACGTTGTATCACTGGTTAATTCGTTCAGCTCTTTGGCTTTTAATAATGATCTGTTTTTTTGATAAATGGCAGGGCCGGCAATAACAATGCCGTCCAGCTCATTTTTAAGAGCCATTTGAGAAATGGCTTTTACTTCCAAATCGGAAATATCATAAGGCACTTTTAACAATATTTTCGGCGTGTGAATCGGTGCCGCAACCGAAGCCGATTTTTTCACGGTGGCAATTAACGGCTGCAAAGAAGATTCATCGGAAATCAATTGATACAGGCAGGAAGACGGATGCGAAACATTGATCACCAAAAAATCACAAAACGGCGCCGCCGCTTGCGTCATTTGCTCAAAATCATGCAAATAAGCCGGCATCGGAATTTGATCAAGCCCTTTATATTCATCGGCATTAAACGAAATCAGCGATGCTCCGACAAAATGTGGCAGATAACGGCGCGAACTTAACTTTTTGGCAACAAGCGCGATGCTTGTTTTGGCAAAATTACTTTCAAACACACGTTGTTTTTTATCTTTACAATAATAAATGGTCTGATGTTCATCATTTTCATCTTTTAATGTATAACTGCCGAATGTTCCGAATCCGGCACCCAATTGAATGAGCGAATCAATTGTTTGAATATCCAATCGGCAATCGCTTTGAATGCCGATCGGCGATGAAATATTTGTTCCCAGCAGTGTTGTTTTTAATGACGGATATTTTTTCACGTTTTCCGCATAAATGCGTTTTTCCACACCCCAACAAAAAACCCGACGCAAAAACCGCGGTTGAATTTGAGCCAGTAATTGCCAAAAAAAAGCATATAAAATTTGTGTTAAATTCATAACAATCTCCTTTTCTATTCTTCTTTATAACGCATTTTTAATTCGGCCGTTCTGTCAGGTAATATTTTTTGGAATAACGGCTGAATCAATTGAAACGGCGTACCGGTCGGTAATTTTGTTAAATAAACCGACATGGGTGCATCGGGCCACGCCAAATTATCAGGATATTCAAAAATATCAATCATTTTTTGAGCCGTTTGCGGCATAATCGGCGCACTTAAATGGGCATACAACCGAATCAGATTCAAGGCGGTATTTAGAATGGTGCCGGCATAATCCGTATCGGTTTTAACCACTTTCCACGGTTCCGTTTGTGCCAGATAATTATTGCCTGCCACCCAAATTTCTCTTAAAACACTCATGGCTTTTCTGTATTCCAACTGCGACAAATGCTTGGTATACGTTTCAATCAGCGAATCTAATGCGGCATATAATTCTTTTTCCGTTGTTGTCGGATTTCCGAGTAACGGAATTTGTTGTCCGAAATTCGTTGCCGTCATTTTTAAAACACGATTGATGAAATTTCCCAACACATCGTTTAAATCTTTATTGACGGTTGCGGCAAACTGGTCAAAGCTGAAATTGGTATCATCGGATTCGGGCGCGTTAGCAATGAGCCAATACCGCCAATAATCGGCCGGAAATTCCCGAATGGCGTCATCCAGAAAAATACCGCGATGTTCGGATTTTGAAAACTTACCGCCCGCAAAATTTAAATAATTAAGCCCTTTGAGCATACTGACCTGTGTCCAATTTTCACCGGTTCCTTTGAGTGTTGCCGGAAAAGAAATGGTGTGAAACGGAATATTGTCTTTTCCCATAAATTCGGTATAAATTGTCTCATCGGGATTCAACCACCAATCTTCAAACCGGCGTTGCGTCGGTTTTTCATCGGCCCATTGCTTCGTAATGCCGATATAGCCGATCGGTGCATCAAACCACACATAAAAAACCTTGTCTTCATAGCCTTCTTTCGGAACGGCAAACCCCCATTTTAAATCGCGCGTGATACCGCGCTCCTGTAACCCTTCTTTCAGCCATTTTTTGGCAATGGAATAAGCAATATCCGGCCAGACGCCTTTTTTTGTTTCAATCCATTCGGCCAAATCCTGCTCTAATTTCGGTAATTGCAAAAAGAGGTGTTTTGTTTCCCGAATTTCAACTTTATCACTGCCGGAAATGGCACTTTTCGGATGAATTAAATCAATCGGATCCAAAACTTTGGTGCAATTTTCACATTGATCGCCTTTTGCTTTTTCATATCCGCAATAAGGGCAGGTGCCGATAACATAACTGTCGGGCAGATAACGCCCGTCATCGGGCGAATAAACCTGACGCGTTGTTTTTTCGACAACAAGACCGTTTTGCCACAATTTTTCAAAGATTCGATACACGATTTCTTTATTCTGCTCGGAACTTGTGCGTCCGAAATAGTCGAAAGATAAATTAAATCCTTCATACATTTGTACATGCAGCTGATGATATTTTAAACAATATTCTTCCACCGGCATATTTTCTTTGGCAGCCCCGACTTCGGACGGTGTGCCGTGTTCATCCGTGCCGCAAATGAACAAAACATCTTCTCCTTTGGCTCTTAAAAAGCGGGCATAAACGTCCGCCGGCAATAAACAGCCGATTAAATGTCCTAAATGAGGCAAACCGTTCACATAAGGTAACGCACTGGTAATTAAATATTTTTTCATTATACACCTTTCTTTTGAATTAAAATTTTTTTCCAGTATATAAAAAAAACTCAAAAAGCGCAAGAAATCTTTTTAAAAAAGAGACTTGCTTTTTGGAAAAAAAAAGCGTATAGTATCTTTATTCTGTATTTTTAAGCATGATGAAAGGATAAAATATGGCAAGAGTTACGGTTGAAGATTGCGTCAGAATGGTTCCGAATCGGTTTGATTTGGTTTTAACGGCCGCCGGTCGGGCAAAAGCGTTGGATTCGGGCGCTGCCTTAACGGTTGACAGAGACAGAGATAAAAATACGATTGTGGCTTTAAGAGAAATTGAAGAAGGCACCATTGATTTAAATCAAACACGGGAAGGAATTGTGGAAGGCATGCAACGGTATGCCGCGCGGGAAAATCCGGTTGAAAAATTGGAAGCCAAAGAAATCGAAACGGAAACGGCCGGTGAACAGTTATACAGCGATGCCGAATTTATTGAATCCGATTCCTTTCAGGTTGTTGATGATTTGAATGCTTAATCAATAAGGAGACTCGCGTGCGTCAATACGAACTTGTTGAACGCGTTAAGTCTTATGATGTCGATGCCGATGAAGAGGCATTAAATCGCGCGTATGTGTTTGCCATGAAAATGCATACCGCCCAAATGCGCGAATCGGGTGATCCTTATTTTTCGCATCCGTTGGAAGTTGCTGCCATTTTAACGCAATATCGGTTAGACAGTGCTACCATTATTGCGGCGCTTTTGCACGATACCGTGGAAGATACACCGGCTTCTTATACCGATATTAAAGAATTGTTCGGTGAAGATGTTGCCAATTTGGTTCGCGGCGTCACAAAATTATCGAAAGTGCAGATTCATTCGGAAGAATCTAAGCAGGCGGAAAATTTTCAAAAACTTGTTTTGGCCATCAGTACGGATATTCGGGTTCTGCTCATTAAATTGGCCGACAGATTGCATAATATGCGAACGTTATCGTTTTGCAAAAAACCCGAAAAACGGCAACGAATCGCCAAAGAAACCATGGAAATATATGTGCCGCTTGCCGAAAGAATCGGTATGCAGGCGTTAAAAGACGAATTGGAAGATTATGCTTTTCAAACATTATATCCGGAAGCGTATAAAAGCATTGAATCCCGATTGCATTTTTTAAACGAGCAAGGTCGGCAAGATGTGGAAAAGGTGATTGCCCAGCTGCAAAAAGATATGGCTGAAAATGATATTCAATCAGAAATTACGGGGCGTGAAAAAAGGCCGTATTCCATTTGGCGCAAAATGCAAAAGCAAAACATTTCTTTTGAACAGGTGTGTGATGTAATTGCTTTTCGCATTATTGTGGATTCCATTGCACAATGTTATCAGGTATTGGGTATTATTCACACAAAATATCCCATGATTCCGGGGCGGTATAAAGACTATATTTCAACACCGAAACCGAACGGCTATCGTTCGTTGCATACAGGCGTTATCGGGCCGCTCAATCGGCGTATCGAAGTGCAAATTCGCACCAAAGAAATGCATGAAGTGGCCGAATACGGCGTGGCTGCGCATTGGGAATATAAACAAGGCATTCACAAAGAAGGAAAGCAATATCGCTGGTTACGCGATTTGTTGGATTTAATGAATCATTCTTCTTCGCCGAACGAATTTTTAGAGCATACCAAAATTGCCATGTATCAGGATCAGGTGTTTTGTTTTTCACCGAAAGGCGATTTAATTACCTTGCCGCGCGGTGCCGGTCCGCTTGATTTTGCCTATGCCGTTCATTCCCGCGTGGGCGATACGTGCGTGGGTGTTAAAATTAACGGAAAAATCAAGCCGTTGCGCACCATTTTGGAAAACGGCGATCAGGTTGAAATTTTAACCAACAAAAATCAAACACCCTCTCCCGAATGGGAGCATTTGGCCGTAACAGCCAAGGCTAAGGCAAGCATTCGGCGGTTTGTGCGCACACAGCTGTATGAAAAAAATATGGCGCTCGGACGAGATTATTTCAGCAATACCGCCAAAGAATACGGCATTTCTTTCAACGAAAAAGAATTGCAGCCTTTTTTGGCACAATATAAACAAACGTCCGTGAACGACTTTTTGGCTGCCGTCGGTGCCGGGTTAATTCCGTTTCGGGAAGTTTTTAATCAAATGCACCCCGAGTGTGTGCCGTCCGGCTTTAAGCGCGCCATGTCATTATTCAAAAAGAGCAAAAGTGATTCGCAGCTCGATAAAAAAATGCCCGTTACGGGGCTTATTTCCGGCATTGCGCTGAAATTCGGCAAATGTTGTCATCCGGTGCCGGGTGATTCCATTGTCGGTATTGTTAATACGGGGAAAGACGTGACCATTCACACCAGCGATTGTCCGACGCTGAATCAATATCAGGACGAGCCGGAACGGTGGTTAGATGTTGATTGGAATATGGATATTGTGAAAGACAAAGTATTGCCGGTTAAAATTAAAGTTGTTTTGGAAGATAAACCGTCGGCATTAACGGGTATGACCAACATTGTAGCCGCGCAAAACATTCCGCTGACGAATTTAACCACCAAAACGCGCAGCAACGGTTTTTCGGATATTGTGATTGAAGTTGAAGTGAAAGACAACAATCAATTGGATATTTTATTGCAGGCGTTACGCGCTTTTCCGCACATTGCAACGGTTCATCGGCTGAAAGCATAGAAAAATGGCAATTATCGGCATCGGAACGGATATCATTAACATCAATCGAATTGAAAATTTATCTCGTCAATTCGGCGCGCGATTTTTGAATCGAATTTTTACGCCTCATGAACAGGCGCAGGCGCAAAAATACGGGAACGCCACCGCTTTTTATGCCAAACGTTTTGCCGCCAAAGAAGCATTTGTAAAAGCATTGGGTTGCGGTATGGGAGCCAAAGCATCGTGGAAAGAAATTGAAGTGCAAAATAATGCCGCCGGTGCGCCGTTTTTGCACATGACCGGACAAGCAAAAACGTCGTTATTAAAAAAAGCGTCTCATCCCGTCGTGCATTTATCGTTAAGCGATGATACTTTCGCCGTTGCCTTTGTGGTTATTGAAGAAAAGGCATAAAGAAATGGCAGAAACTTTAAAAAAAAGCTCGAACAACGCCCCAAAATACCGCCCGAATGTCGGCTTGATGATTATCAACAAAAAAGGGGAAGTGTGGCTCGGCAAACGCGCAAAAACGGCGCCTTTTCCCACAAACTGTGTCGAGCAAATGCCCCAAGGCGGTATTGATACGGGCGAAACGCCGCTTGATGCCGCTTATCGGGAATTAAAAGAAGAAACAGGCTTAAAAAAGGACCAGGTTATTTTGCTTAAAATTTCTTCCGAATGGTATTCTTATACTTTTCCGAAACCGATTTTATGGGGGAATCGTTTTTTTATCGGACAGCGGCAAAAATGGTTTTTGTTTTTGCACACGGGATCGGATTCGAATTTTAATTTAACCGCTTATCCCGAAGAAATTGAGTTTGTTTCGTTTTCATGGGTCAATGCCAAAGAGGTGCCTGCGCGCGTTATTCCGTTTAAACGGGCGGTTTACAAAAAAGTGATTGAAGAATTTCGTCCCGTTTGGGAAAATATGGCGCAAAGTACAACGGCTGATTAAGCATATTTTCTTATTTTTTAAAGCCGATGAGTGAATTTGTCATTGACCGATTTTCGAAAGTGTGTTAAATATGATACAAAATATAACAAAAGGAGTTTCAATGAAATTTACCACCCTGCTTTTTTGCTTTTGTTTGTTAACAATCGGTTGTGCCAATGCCACACCGCCGAAACAGCCCGTCTCCGATGAAAAAGATGATCCGTATGTTTTAATGGAGCTGTTCGGTGCGGCTTATCAGGTTATCAAGCAAGATTACGTGGAAGAAACAACCGATCGAAAATTGGTTGAAAATGCTATTAACGGTATGCTTTCTTCATTAGATCCGCATTCGGGTTTTATGAATCAATCCGATTATGCCGATTTGGAAGAACAAACCAAAGGCGAATTCGGCGGGCTGGGAATGGAAGTTTCTTCCGATAACGGGTTGGTACGTGTTACCTCGCCCATTGATGATACGCCGGCCTATAAAGCGGGTATTCAGGCGGGCGATTATATCACGCATATTGACGGCGAATCGGTGATCGGGCAAACTTTAAACGATGCCGTTAAAAAACTGCGCGGCAAGCCCGGCACAAAAGTCACGGTCACTATTTCCCGAAAAGATAAAGAACCGTTTGATATTAAAATGACGCGTGCCGTTATTAAAGTGAAACCCATTAAATATGAAGCCAAAGACGATATCGGCTATATTCGCGTGACAGCTTTTAACGAAAGCACAACCCAAATGTTGCATGAAGCCGTTAAAAATTTAACGCGGGAAATCGGCAAGGATAAAATTATCGGCTTTATTATTGATGTTCGAAACAATCCGGGCGGCTTGTTAAATGAAGCCATCGGCGTAGTGGATACGTTCATCAGCAAAGGCGAAATTGTTTCAACACGTTCCCGCGATCCCAAAGAAAATTTACAATTTTTTGCCGAAACCCCCGATATGACCAACGGTAAACCGTTAGTTGTTATGATTAACGAAGGGTCTGCTTCCGCTTCGGAAATTGTTGCCGGTGCGCTGCAAGATCATCATCGGGCCTTGGTTGTCGGATTAAAATCGTTCGGGAAAGGCTCGGTTCAAACCATTAAAGAAATTCCCGGCTTCGGCGGTATTAAAATCACCACGGCGCGTTATTATACCCCCTCGGGGCGTTCCATTCAAGCCAAAGGCATTGAGCCGGACGTGGTTATTCCGCGCGCAAAATTAAAAGAATTGCCCGTGATTAAAGGGTTCGGCGAAGATAATTTGCCCGGGGCCATTGCCGCCGAAGAAGGAAAGAAAGCCAAAGAAGTTCAAAAGAAAAAATCAAAGGAAACGCCTTCTTCTTCCGATTCAAGCGATTCAAAAGATGATGAGAAAAAAGATTATCAGCTTGACAGAGCTATGGATATTTTACGCGGCATTGCCGTTTATAACAACAAATAAGGAGGGGAAATGATTAAACAAGTTCTTTTAGCTTCCATAACCGGATTATTTGCCGTTACGGCCGGCGCGGCGGATATTCAATTACCGGCACCCGTTCAAACGGGCGGCGCTCCGTTAATGACGGCTATCGGCGCGCGGCGTTCGGAGCGCTCGTTTGATGCAACGCATTCCTTATCACCGCAAACGTTATCCGATTTGCTTTGGACAACATGGGGTATTTCATCGCCGGACGGCAGAAGAACCGTTCCGACGGCACGAAACCTGCAAAACATTGATTTGTATGTGGCGCTCGGTGACGGCGTTTATCTTTATCAGGCAGCTCAAAACAAGCTGCAAAAAATAACGGATAATGATGTACGTCCCCTATTGGCAGGACAACAAACTTTTGCTTTATCCGCGCCCGTGCATTTGCTTTTCGTGGCGGAACCCGATGAAATGGGCTGGGCAGCCATGCATGCGGGGTCTATGTATCAAAACGCGGGGTTGTTTTGCGCGGCAAATCATTTAAGTGCCGTCGTTCGGGGAATGATTGATCGAGAAGCTCTGCATCAGGCATTAAACTTATCGGAAAAGCAAAAAGTTTTGGTTGAGTTGGCTGTCGGTTATAAACCTGTTACGCAATAAAACGGCATTATCGCTTTTCAACAAGGCAAATCCTTTCGCTTGTGAATTACGGCTGACATAAGGCGTGATTTCCGTACTGACGATGTGTAGCTCCGTTGGCATGCAGGATAATTCCTGCTTTTTTTCCTTCGGAGTTTTGAGGCGTAGAAATTTCTATCTCAAACATAAGACAATCGGTTAATTGTTGATCTAATAACCAAATATCAATTGTTTCCGTATCCCATTCTCCCGTGTGGGTCACACCAAACATTTCTCTTAATTCTTCTACCGTTGTTGAAAGATCATTAAAATCTCCCACCCGAACATCAGTGCCGTTTTTATGACAATATGGAGTGATTGATGTTGACAGCGTAACGGACGGATTGCACTTAAAGTCCGGATTTCCCCAAACGGCCATTTGTCCGTTCCCATATCCCAATCGGTTGGCTGCCTCACAAAACCGTTTCACGCTCCACCAACCCATCGTATTCTTTGATCCGTAATAGATTTGCCCGTTCACTGTTCCGGGAATTAAATCTTCATTCACTTTTCGACAAGAACCGCTGAAATCTTCCTCATTTTCCCATTCATCCGTACAAGAAAATCCAGCCAATTTATGGCAATATTCATCTTCGGCACAGTGATTGTTTTCTCGACATCCCTCTTGACATTTTTCCCCGTCCCAAAACGAATTTTTAGGACACGCTTCGCATGTGTTTGAACCCTTATTACAAATCGGCTTATCCGTTCCTTTTTCAAGACAATCGCTATTCTCTATACATTCCACACATTGGGTTTCGGCCCACAAAGGTTTATTCGGATCAATTTCAGCACAGCTTTTGCAGGTATGGCTTTCATCATCACATTGAGGGGTTTCAGGTGTATCGGTGCAGTTTTCATATGTTAAACATTCCACACACTTATATTCTTCCGTATAACAAACAGGCGTATCGGGGGTATCGGTACAATCATTATCTGCCGTACATTCCACACAATCTTTACTTTCATCGTCCCACACCTGATTATCAAGACATTGAATGCATGTATCTTCCTTTGAGCAATGATAATTTGTTCCTTTTGCTTGACATTCCTCTTCCGCTTCACACGGGCTGCATGTGTTTTCTTTGCACACCAACGTTTCCGCGCAATCCGTGCTGTTCACACATTCCACGCATTGTGTGCCACCCCAAACAGGCGTTCTCTCATCAATCTCCGCACAGCTTTTGCAGGTATGGCTTGCTTCATCGCATTGTGGCTTCTCCTCGTTTTTGCAATCGCTATACGTTAAGCATTCCACACAAGTGTTGGTGTCCGTATAACAAACCGGCGTATCAGTTTTATCAGCACAATCATCATTATCCGTACATTCCACGCACTCTTCGCCGTTCCAAACACCACTTTCGCACGTGACGCATGTATTGTTTTCACAATATTGATTATGTGCACATTGATTATCTTCATAACATCTCACGCAAACATGCCGGGACGGATCACAATAAAGCGCGTTTTCCGATTCGCAATCCGTATCTCCTGTACAAACTTTTAATTCCGATACCGCTTCTGCCGAAAATACCGCGTTTAAAACATTTCCGTTTCCGGCTTCGCATTTTCCCGCCTCCGGATATTCATTTTTGTTCACATTAAACGCGATGATATTGTTCATACCGTTCACTAATTCGGCCAACGGTTTACAAACCCCTTCGGGTATATTTTGTAACTCAATATAATAAGCGTTCGCAACATGACACGATATATTGGAAAGCTCAACAGTTTCATCATCAGCCAAAGCGCAAGCAAAATCAACGGGATACGCATCATTAAATTGAATATGTCCGAGCGTGGATTCGCTAATCGGATCATAAGGCTCGCCGAGGGTTAATTTTTCCGTGCCTTGGGCAATTTTTACCTTGGCATCGGTGCGCATCATATTCATTTCATGGGCAATTTGATTCGCCTGATAATAATTCATGGCATATCGAAACCCGACGATTCCACCGATTGATAAAATGGCAATAATAGCCAAAACGCCCAGCATTTCAACCATTGACCGCCCTGCTTGTGCTTGATTTTGAATTTGTTTTTTTGATTGCATTGTCATTTTCCGACTCTCCGTTTCCCCTTGCACGATTTTTGCTTTATTCCCTTGTATTTCTGCCTGTTTTAACTGATTTTGTCTTGCTTGCATTGTCATTTTCGACTCCCTTTCACTCTACGAATAGCATAAAATAAACGTACCTTTAATGCAACGCAGATTCAGGGCTAAAAATACCCTCAAAAAGTGTTGAAACAGGCTTTTTATAACCCGTTGATATTGCATTAAATTTGCCTCCAAATAAATTTTTTTTGAAAAAATCAAAAAAAAGTGTTGCAAAAAACGTACGTTTTTTTGAGGACAGATAATCAATAAATATATCTCAATTTATTACACATTTCGAATGATAATTACCATTTTTCCGGTCGCCTCTTATTCAAATGATTTTTTCGCGATTCGTTTTGTAAAATGACACGATTCGATACCGTTTTTTTATCCGTTATCATAAAAAAGAGAAAAAAATACAATTTTTAATGCTGTTTAACATTTTATGTTTCTTTTTTATATCCTTATCCTGTTAAATCTCTTTTCTTTCAATGACTTTAATTAATAATTTATTTTGCTTTTCTTCTTTTCATATCATAAAATATTATGTCATTTTTTCTATTTACGATTGTGTTTTATATTTATTTTTTAAAATAGTTGAATATTTTTCTTGCTTTCTTCTTTTTTTAATGTTAAAAGAAAAAAAGTGTTTGATGGAAACCGAAGGGGGAAGAAATGCTTCTTTGTAAAAATGTCATCGTCAACGGAAGAAGAACAAGTATGCGATTGGATCGAGAAACGTGGCTGTCACTGGCAGATATCTGCTTCAGAGAGAAAGTGACCATTCACGAATTATGTTCCAAAATCGACAGCATAAAGGGTCGTTCGGGGTTATCCTCTGCGACCCGACTGTTTGTATTAACTTATTTTCGATACATATTGAGCAAATACGAGAAAGAATCGTTTGCTTTTCCGCGTGAATTCAATCCCGACGAAGTTTTCAAAAAAATTTCGTAAGATTTTTTGGTAAAATTTGCATTGCTGATGATTTTTCCTATCGGCCCATAGCGACAGATGACAAAATGTCGTCTGTCCCACCCGCCGATAGAGGGGAAATCCGGCAATAACGTTAAAAACTGCTACATCTTTCCTGCCAATTCTTACTTTCGGCACACCGCGCTATCCCACGTTTCACGGGATAGCACTTTTCGCCGAAAATAAAAGAGAAAACGAATATATCCCCACAAAAGAATAAACATTAGCCGAAAATTAAGAAAAAATGCCGAATTTTGCTCTTTCCCCTTATCGGCCCATAGCGATGCGCTACTTTCAGCGGCGCATCCCATCCGCCGATAGAGGGAAAAAAGAGAGTGCCTTATATAGATATAATAGAGTGATATCCTACCGAATCGCCTTATTTTCGGCACACCGCGCTATCCCACAATAGCGGGATAGCACTTCCCGCCGAAAATTAAGAAAATCTCATCATCCAATGCAGATAAAACCCCTTAATTGTCAAGTTTGTGCCTGTTTTTACGCGGGAAGACATATTGTATCAACTCATATTCATTCAGCTTCTTTTGATAATATCTCAAAATGAACAAGCGTACAGCTGATGATAATCCGTATCGTCCTCGATGTAAATCTATCTCAGAACATAGTTTATGTATCGTCATTTTTTCCCGCAAACATATATCCGCCAACGATTCCCAGGTTTCTTTTTCCAGTCTCATACTTGTCCGACGGCCGTTTACGGTCACATTTTTGCATAAAAACATAATTTTCTCCTTTCATTTGTGGTTTATACTAAAGTTTTAACCATAATTTATTTAAAAGCAAGAAGAAAATAATGTAGTTTAAAACAATTTCAGAAAACTGCATAATAAAAACAACCAAAGGTAATTGAATATTGCAGATTTAAGGACGTAAAGACAAAAAATTACATAAACATTTTTCAGCAAGATAGCATAAAAAAACAAAAAGAGATATATGCGATTAAATAACTGATTGTTTAATAAAGGAAAAAACAGTGCATACGATTCGAAATGTGTAATAAATTGAGATATAGTGATTGGTTATCTGTCCTCAAAAAAACGTACGATTTTTGCAACACTTTTTTTTAAAATTTTGAAAAAATTTTTAATTTAAGCAAAAATCATTGATTTTTCGACTGTTTTTGAAGGGTGAATTTTGGCATTTTGAAGGCAAATTTTGCCCCCGAATCTGCGTTGCATTAAAGGTACGTTTAATTTATGCTATTCGTATCAACAACGGGAGTAAAATATGACGAAATATGCAATAAAAAATCAGTTAAAACACGCGGAAATACAAGAAAATATAGAACAAATCGTGCAAGGGGAAACGGGGAGTCGGAAAATGACAAGAAAATCAAAAAAACAATTTGAAAATCAAGCACAAGCAGGATATATGCAAAACAATGAACCAAAAACTGTATGCGGGGAAGCGGGAAAACAAAACCGAATCAAAACACACTCACAAAGCGGGCGCAGTATGATTGAAATGCTGGGGGTGCTGGCCATTATTGCCATTCTGTCTATCGGTGGAATCGTGGGGTTTCGGTTGGCAATGAATCATTATCAAGCCAATCAAATTGCCCATGAGATGAATATCATGCGGACTGATGCGCAAATAAAAATTGCACAAGGCACGGAAAAATTAATCCTCGGGGAACCTTATGATCCCATCAGCGAATCCCAACTCGGGCATATTCAATTTAATGATGCGTATCCCGTTGATTTTGCTTGCGCTTTGGCCGATGATGAAACTGTTGAACTTTCAAATATATCATGTCATGTTGCAAATGCTTATTATATTGAATTACAAAACATTCCCGAGGGTGTTTGTCGGCCGTTGGCCGAATTAGTAAACGGCATGAACAATATCATCGCGTTTAATGTGAACAAAAATGAATATCCGGAGGCGGGAAAATGCGAAGCCGGAAACGGAAATGTTTTAAATGCGGTATTTTCGGCAGAAGCAGTATCGGAATTGAAGGTTTGTACAGAAGATACGGATTGCGAATCGGAAAACGCGACTCATTGTGACCCGTCACGACATGTATGTGTGAGATGTTATGAAGATAATCAATGCGAACATAATCAATATTGTGAAAACAATACATGCGTCACATGCGAAAGCGGCGTTTGGAATGGCAAAGAGTGCGTAGAATGCACGGCAGATGATGATTGTGCTGATAAAACTGATACGCCTAAATGCAACACGGATACTAACACTTGTGTGGAATGTATAGAAAGTGGGGATTGTGAAGAAGAATTGGTATGCAGAGAAAATGAATGCACAACCTGTGAAACGGAAGATGAATGCCAAGCAAAAGGAACAACTTATCACTGCTCAAATGTAAGTACATGCATTCAATGCCTTGATAATCAAGTATGGGACGATGAAAGTAAAGATTGCGTGGAATGTTTATCATCTGCTGATTGCAAAAATTCTAATAAACCGCAATGCAACACGGAAACTAACACTTGCGTGGAATGTGTAGAAAGCAGTAATTGTTCGGCAGAATTGGTGTGCAGAGAAAATGAATGCACAAATTGTCAAACGGAAGAGGAATGTCAAGCAAAAGGTGAAAATTATCACTGCTCGAAAGACAGTACATGTATTCAATGCGCCGCGAATGAAGTGTGGGACGATGAAAGTAAAGAATGCGTGGAATGCACGGCGGATAGCGACTGCACAGATACGCCTGATACACCCAAATGCAACACGGAAACTAACACTTGCGTGGAATGCGTAAGCGATCAAAATTGCATTGAAAAAGATACAAATAAGCCGGTTTGCAATTCAGATACACACACATGCGAGCCGTGTCCGCCAAAATCGTTATGGTATGTTAACGACGGCAAATGCCATGCATATGAATGTCGCAGTAATGAAGATTGCGATAACGGGGAATTTTGCATGATGACATCGGGATATCAAAAGTGTGAAGAATTTTCTCCCAGTCCCCATTCACAGACTTATTCCGGAAAGTGCGTTGATGTTAATTCAGAAAAAGGCTATTTACCGACCTCAAATTTTTATTATTCCGAACATAACATGACGTGGTGGAGTGCCGAGCGGTTTTGTGAAGCCCTCAAAAAACAAATGGCAACAAGAAGTTTATTGGGTTGTGACGGTTATTCGGATAAATATTGTACGGAATCGGATATTGAAGAAAAAATTGTGCAAGATTTAAAAAATGCCGGTAAAGTTACAATGGTGAATCCAAAAAGCGCAGAAATACATTTTTTCTTAGAAGAAATTGATGAATGCAAAGTATATCATGCCTGTTATGTGAATAAGTTTATTCGATACAACTCAAATAAAGGTGATACTTATCTCCAAGCTTTGTGCAAAGAATAAAAAAAGCGGACATTTCTGCCCGCTTTTTCGGTTGATGTTTAGGTTATTCTGCCAATTTTTTATCAAGTAACTGATTGGCTAACGCCGGATTGACTTTGCCTTGCGAGGCTTTCATAATCTGACCGACAAACCAGCCTTTCAGCTTTTCTTTTCCAGCTTTAATTTCTGCCACTTTATCGGCATTTTGCGCCAGAATATCGGCAATCAATGCCTCAATGGCGCCGGTATCGGAAACTTGCTTTAAGCCTTTTTCCTCCACAATAACCGCGGGCGCTTTGCCGGTTTCGGCCATCAGCTCAAACACCTCTTTGGCAATTTTGCCGGAAATGGTGCCATCGGAAATCAATCCGACCAATGCGCCGAGATTTTCCGCGCTGATAGGACTTTCCGTAACGGTTTTGCCCGATTTATTCAAATAAGCAAATAAATCGCCCATGACCCAGTTGGCCACTTTTTTGGCATCTTGCCCGATAATGGCGGTTTCAAAATAATGCGCCGTTTCGGTATCGGCCGTTAAAATGCCGGCGTCATAAGGCGTTAAACCCAATGTTTCAATATACCGTTTTTTCTTGGCTTCGGGTAATTCCGGCAAGTTACGCCGAATATTTTCAATATATTCATCGGTTAAAATAACAGGCAATAAATCCGGATCGGGGAAATAGCGATAATCGTTTGCATTTTCTTTGGAACGCATCAGCCGTGTTTCCAAATTGACCGAATCAAACAAACGGGTTTCCTGATCGAAAGATTCGCCCGATTCATATAAATCAATTTGCCGTCGGGCTTCAATTTCAATCGCCTGCATAACAAAACGAACAGAATTCACGTTTTTCACCTCTGCCCGCGGACGTAACCCCGTTTCACCCGTTTTTCGCACCGATACATTGACATCGCAACGCATGGAGCCTTCGTCCATATTCCCGTCACATGTGCCCAATGCCCGCACAATGGCGCGCAGTTGCCGTAAATATTCGCCGGCTTCTTCGGGCGAACGCATATCGGGCTTGGAAACAATTTCCATTAAACCGACACCGCACCGATTTAAATCGATAAACGATTGCGTAGGGCTCATATCGTGAATGGATTTACCGGCATCTTGCTCTAAATGCAACCGCTCGACACCGATTTTGCGCGTGCCCTCCGAGGTGGTGACTTCGATATAGCCTTCGCCGACAATCGGATGATATAACTGACTGATTTGATAGCCTTGCGGTAAATCGGCATAAAAATAATTCTTGCGATCAAACCGCGAATATTTGTTGATAACGGCATTTAACCCCATACCTGTTTTAACGCATTGCTCAATGCATTTTTCGTTGACCGACGGCAACATGCCCGGAAAGGCCGCATCAATAAATGAAAC
>CANREI010000019.1 GCA_947629595.1 uncultured Alphaproteobacteria bacterium
AATGCTTTTTTGTTTTTTTGTCCCCAGTCTGAAAAGAAAGCAGCCTGCGCAACGGCAATGGAGGGCGGAATAATATCGACTTTGCCGATTAACTCGTGTAATTGGCCTTCTCTTTTTTTGGCCAGAAAAATATCGTATTTTTGAAGTAATTGATTGAAAAAGGCTTCTTCTTCGGGTGTCCACGGTTGATTTCTCAAATATTTTTCTTCCAAAAAGTGTAAACGCTTTTTTTCGGCCAAAATATGCGCATTGGTTCTTAAAATTTGCGCCGTTATGATTTTCATAAACAAAGTTTTATCTTCATTGGAACGAATTTGCCAATCGGCGGGCAATTCTTCCACGAAAACGCGCGGCACTTGAAGCATGGTAATGTCGTTATACGGTTGTGCGGCTTCGGCCATCGTTTGCGGAAAAATAAACGTTTCCTGCGGCATCGGTTCGGGTGCGGGATAGTTTCGAACGGTTTGCGCAGCTTGTTTTTCCGTTGTTTTCTCGGAAGAAAACGTAAAAGGGCCGTATTCACGCGATAATTGCGTTAAAACAGCCAGTAAAGCGGCGGCAACCAAAATAAAAGAGGATTTAAAATATCGTTTCATTGTTTTTCTCCTTTTGAAGAAACGGGTTTTCGCATAAATCTTTTAATTTCCGCAAGAGAAATGCTTTGTGTTAAAATAAGACTGCCGGAAAAAATTACCAGTGCCGAAAGAATTAACCCGAACAGAAGAACAGCCGACAGAAAATTGCTTTGTTCGCTCCATTTGTCAAAAACGGCATTCAATCCGATTCGGGCGATAATTAAAAAAGCGCCCATCATCAGGCAAGTGAGTAAAATACGAGGCAGACGAAACTTGCAAAGCGAATCAAGTCGCACTTCTTTCTTTTTAAAGAGGCGAACGAAATATTGCATGGCATTGACCCAAACGGTTATGCCTGTTGCAAGCGCAATGCCCAAATATCCCCAAAACAGCATAAATATCAATGCCAGAACGGCATTCAGCATCACGCCGAAAACGGCAATTTTAACGGGCGTTTTGGTATCTCCTTTGGCATAGAAGAACGGCGAGAGCGTTTTGGTAATCATATAGGCCGGTAATCCGAGAGCAAATACCGTTAAAGCTTTGGCGGTTTGAACGGAATCGAAGCTTGTAAAAGCGCCGCGTTCAAATAAAATGCGCACGATCGGTTCGGCCAGACAAACCAGTCCGACGAGCGAAGCAACCGACATGGTGACGGAAATTTCCATGGCGCGATTGAGCTGATGAACGGCTTTTTCCGTTTCGTTTAACTTAATATGCTTTGATAAAACGGGCAGTAAGGCGGTTCCGACGGCAGTTCCGATAATACCGATCGGCAGTTGAAACAAATGATGCGCATAATTCAGCCACGAAATAGCGCCGGCGCCCACGAAAGACACAAAGAGCGTATCGAAAAACAAATTGATTTGATAAACGCCCGAGCCCAACACGCCGGGAGCCATTTTTTTCAGTAATGTTTTAACGCCGGTTGATAAATGAAACAAGGCTTTTATGGGGCTGATTAAGCCGATTTTCAAACCGGCTTTTTTAATTTGATGCGCCATAAACAAAAATTCGATGATACCGGCGGTTAAAACCCCGTAAGAAAGGGCGTAAGCAGGCGCATACGGGCTGATGATAAACGGCGTTACCAACAAAAGAAAGGCAATCATCACCACGTTGAGAATGGTGGGCGTAAAAGCGCCGGCCCAAAATCGTCCGACGGCGTTCATCATACCCGAAAACAAGGAAACAATAGAAACAAACAGCAAAAACGGAAAAGTAATGCGGCTTAATGTGACGGTGAGTGCCATTTTTCCGGCAATGGAATCGAATCCGGGCGCTAAAATAAACATTAAGTGCGGCATTAAAACTTCCATAATGAGCGTAAAGAGAAGCAGCACATAAAACAAAAAGCTGAAAACCATACGGGCAAAGCAGCGGGCATGCGCCGTTCCTTTGGTATGCAATTCGCCGGAAAGCAAGGGAACGAAAGCAACGTTTAAAGTTCCTTCGGCGAAAAGGGAGCGAAATAAATTCGGGAAACGTAAGGCAACAAAGAAAGCGTCGGCCATCATACTGGCGCCCAAAAAGCGGGCGATTAAAATATCTCGAACAAAGCCGATAACGCGACTGCATGCGGTGCCGCCGCCGACCGTAATAACTGACTTGACAAATGACATAAAATCAGTATAATCAAATTCATTTTAATTTACAAGCTAAATTTTTAATCGATTTATTTTTATCAGGAAGGGCAGAAAAATGAGTATGGCAATAGTTTTTCCGGGGCAAGGATCACAAAGCGTCGGTATGGGAAAAGAGTTATATGACAATTTTCCGGCGGCGCGTGTCGTTTTCGAGGAGGTTGATGACGCACTCGGTTTTTCGTTAACGCGTCTGATGCAATCGGGCGATATGGAAACGTTAACGCAAACGGAAAATGCCCAACCGGCCATTATGAGTGTGAGTTTGGCGGCCGTTAAGGCGTTGGAAGCCGAATCGGGCATTCAATTAAAGGAGATGGCCTTGTGTGTGGCGGGGCATTCGCTGGGAGAATACAGTGCGTTATGTGCGGCGGGTTCTTTGAGCATTACCGACACGGCCAAACTGTTGCGAACGCGCGGATTAGCCATGAAAGAAGCAAGTAAAGCGGCATCGGGCACCATGGCAGCGTTGTTAGGGCTTGATTTAAAGCAAGTGTCCAAAATTGTGATTGAAGCCTCTCGGCCGAACGATTTTTGTATGATTGCCAATGATAATTGCTACGGGCAAACGGTTATCAGCGGGTATGAAAGTGCCGTTCGGCGCGCCATGGAAGCCGCCATGCAAGCGGGAGCCAAAAAAGCGGTGGAATTGCAGGTTTCCGGCGCGTTTCATTGTCCGCTCATGCAATCTGCGGCCGATAAAATGCAGGAAGCGTTGGAAAACATAACGTTGCGGGCGCCGTCGGTGCCGGTGGTGGCAAACATTACGGCAGAGTTTGAGCAGAATCCGAAACAAATCAAAGAATTATTGGTTGCGCAGGTAACGGGTTCCGTTCGGTGGACCGAATCGGTTGAATATATGACATCAAAAGGCGTTACGGATTTTATTGAATGCGGTAACGGAAAAGTTTTGTGCGGTTTAATTCGGCGAATCAATGCCGCGGCGCGTTCTATTTCTGTCGGTAATAAAGAAGGCGTTTTGCAGGGGTTAACATACATTGCTTAAACGAAAACAAATCAGAACTGTTTTAAAAGCCGTTGTCGGCGTGTGCGTGCTGCTGTTGATATCGGGTGCCGTTCATTCGGGGTTGTCAAAATTGATTGTATCACGCGCGCAAACGGGTGTATCGTTGTTGGCAAAAAGAAATATTTTGTTGAGTTATCAAAGTATAACGCCGCAATTTTGCCTGTTTCGGGTGTGTTTGAAGGCGCATGATGTGCAAGTGCGTTTTCCGAATCTGCCGTTAAATTTTTGCGTTGATGATTTAACGGTGCAAAAAGGTTTATTCGGAAAATATAAAATAAATGCCGCCAAGATAAAAGCGCCGACGTCCGATTGTGTGCATGTCACGGGAGAAATAGCGGGAACGCCGGATTTTTGGCATATTCAAAAATTGCTTATTGATCAAAAATCGTTCAGCGGTGAAATTGAGGGAACCGTTGATATGGCGGGGCAGGATATGAAGTTAGAGGGAACCACGCAGGGGCTGGCCGATTTTGTTTCTTTATTTATTCCCGCAGATTTTCAATTTTTGGCAACGCTTGTATTTTCAAACGGCAAGCAAAAAATCAGCGTGCGCACCGATGACAGCAACATTCGCATTTTTGATGTGCCTGTTTTGCCGAAAAGTGTTATTTTTCGAAAGTAATCAATTGATTTTGTTATTTGAGAAGCGGTAGTGCTTTATTTTTTAGCAGATAAAATAACTTTTGATTTTTCGGGCGTGTGTCGGTTTGTGGAATATGCGCTGACGCGGCGAGAGAATAAAGACTGATTTTATTTTCTTCCCATTCACAGGTGATAACTTCTCTCTACTTATTTTCGGCGGGAAGTGTCGGCTTGTGGAACATAAGCCGGCGCGGTGGGCCGAAAATAAGGCGATTCGGTAGGATATCACTCTATTATTTGTATGAGGCACACTCTCTTTTCCCCCTATCGGCGGGTGTGACAGACGGCTTTATAGCGTCTGTCGCTATGGGCCGATAGGGGGAAAAGAATGGTGCTTTTTTTAAGAGCAGTAGCACCAATTAAACGTACGTTTTTTGCAACACTTTTTTTTAAAATTTTAAAAAAATTTTTATTTTGGCCCAAAATAATTGATTTCTCGAGTGTTTTTAAAGGGTAAATTTTGGCTTTTTGAGAGTAAAAATCACCCCCGAATCAGCGTTGCATTAAAGGTACGTTTATTTTATGCTATTTGTTGAGAGAAAGGGAGTCGAAAAATGACAAGAAAATCAAAAAAACAAATTCAAAATCAGGCGCAAGCGGGATATATGCAAAGCAATGAACCGCAAATTGCAGGCGGGGAGGCGGGAAAACAAAATAAAATTAAAATGCAATCACAAGACGGGCAGTCAATGGTTGAAATGCTGGGGGTGCTGGCCGTTATTGCCGTGCTGTCAATCGGTGGGATTGTGGGATATAAATTGGCAATGAATCATTATCAGGCGTCACAAATTGCCCATGAAATGAATATGATGCGCACCGATGCGCAGATAAAAATTGCCCAAGGGACGGAAAATTTAACCCTCGGCAGCCCTTACGATGAGCATAAAATCAATTTTAACGGTTATGAAACCGCTTTCGGATGCAAATATGTTAATGAGGATGATATTATTTCCGAAGAAACCGTTTCATGCCAAATTGCAAACGCTTATTTTATTGAATTACCCAAAATTCCGAACGGTGTATGTCAACCGCTTATACGTCTCATTAACGGCATGGATAATTTAATTGCTTTTTCTGTAAACGATTCGGAATATGAGGAAGGCGGAGTATGTCAAGAAGGAGAGAATGATTTATATGCCGTATTTTCGGGAGAAACCGTATCAGATTTAACACGTTGTGAAAGAGATGATGATTGTAAAGAATTAGAAAGCACACCGTTCTGTGATGAGACTCGTCATGTGTGCGTGGAATGCACGGAAGAAAAAGGATGTGAGGGCGAATCGGAATATTGTGAAGATAACGTTTGTAAAACATGCGAAAGCGGTGTTTGGGGCGGACAAGATAAAGGATGTGTGGAATGTACGGAAAATAGCGATTGTGAAAATCCGACAACCCCATATTGTAATCCGACAAGCAATCGATGTGAACCGTGTGAGAACGATTCGCAGTGCGATACGGCTCAAAAGGAACATTGCAAAACTTCCAAGGGTGAATGCGTGGTGTGCGAAGACGGAGCAGAATGGGATACAGAAACAGAGGCGTGTATGAGCTGTTCGAATCGCGAATGCACCGATAATAGTGATTGTTGTGAAAATTATTTTTGTCGAAAAGGACTGGCGCCTCTTCCCGATGGTGATAACATTGTTGAAATTAATAAAACGGCGCATAGCAATTCAAGAGGTACATGTGAACCGTTGGGAGAAGCAAAACCAATTTCATTGAACGGTAATCAGACATTTTACGGTTCGGATAAGTTTCTTGTCTGGTGGGACGGTTGTCGGTGGTGTGAAGCCTTGAATAAAGAATCGGGAAGCCAATGCGACAGTAATACCTACGAATCGAACTACATGGTTGATGTTAACGATATTGATTGGCAATGTTCAGGGATTGGAAATTTCACAAGTTCTCAAAGAGAGGTGTATTGTTGTTATGCCGATGGCGCAGAAAAGAATCCTCAGGGTTCTCCTTCATCTTATTATGGTGAAATGGTATGTGATGCAAACAAAGAGAAATCGTCAACCATAAAGCGTTTGAGAGAGTTATATAGCGATCAGGATGTGTATATATGGTTTAAGAATTATTTTCGTGGGGCAGATAGTTGGAGAATTGCTTTCGCAAATTTGTATCAAGGATATATATCAAATAACGGTGGTGCCAGATACGATGATAAAAATGCCGGCAGAGCCCGCACCATTTGCAAATAGCTTATCGGCAGGTATCGAAAATTTAAAATTTCAATCCTTTTAAACCTGTGACACCATATAAAAAAACGAATCCGATTTTAAAAAACCGGATTCGCTTTTTTCGAAATATAAAGCCGATATTTAATCAATCATCATAATAATTTCATCAATAATCATTTCATTCGTTGCCGGATCAACCGTGTAAATAATTTCCACAATTTCATTGACCTCCGGCATATCATCGCTACGCATACCGTCTTTATTTAATCTTTTTTTCACGTAATAATGCGTGTTGCTGTTTGTTTTCAGCGTTTTCGGGGAAGATTGTCCTTCGCCTTGCACTTGAATGGTATCATTTTGCTTGGAAACAATTTTGCCTTTCATACTTTCCGCTTGCGCGCTCAATGCCGTGAAAGCAAGAGTGGCTGCAACAACGGGTACAATTAATTTTTTCATGATTTTCTCCTTAAAAATGTTGATTAAATTCCCGAACGACGACTCGTTCACTCTCAACGGATATGGGCAGAAAAAGACAAGGATTCAATCTGTTCGAAAGACGGTTTTTCGTGAAATAAATACCCCCTTATGTTAGACTCTCGGCTGTTTTAAGTTGATTTTAGCCCGTTACCCCTTATATCACAAATGAAATTGCATGGTGCAATTTTTATTTTAATCAATTTATTTTTGAAGGAGGATTTATTATGACAGTAGGAACAAGATACCCCACACTCGCATTTCATACCGGCGGTGCCGGATTGGCGGAAGACGGTATTCCGCCGCAACCGTTTGAAACATTTTGTTACGATTCGGCTTTATCACAAGCAAAAATTCAAGATTTTAACGTTGTTCCGTATACATCGGTTTTGCCGCCGGAATTGTTTAATAATATTGTGCCGGTTGATGAAGTGGCGCATACCTTTAAACACGGCGCCGTGCTGGAAGTGATTATGGCGGGAAACGGCGCTCGTCGGGAAGAACACAAGGCCATTGCAACCGGTGTCGGTATTGTTTGGGGAAAAGATAAATCCGGTAAATTCATCGGCGGATGGGCGGCCGAATATGTGGAATATTTCGATACGTTCATTGATGATGAAATTGCCGAAGCGCACGCGCAAATGTGGCTGAAAAAATCACTCACGCACGAATTGGAACTGCGGGACGTGGAACAACACAGTGATTTTCAATTTTATCATAATTTCGTGAATATTACGCAGGCGTTCGGCTATTCTTTAACGGCTCTCGGATTCTTAAACTTTGAATATGCCCCGGCCGTTGAATTGAATAAATAAAAAACGAATAAAAGGTTGACGCTTTGGGGTAAAGCGTCACCTTTTTAAACAAATAAGGAGTTTGAAAATGTTACAGCAACAAAAACAAGGGCGGGGAAAACTTGTTTCCGGCGGCACCTTAGGCGTGTTCGGATTGGCAGGTATTGTTGTCAGTTCCATGGTCGGCGGCGGTATTTTTTCACTGCCGCAAAATATGGCGCAAAGTGCTGCTATCGGCGCGGTTTTGCTCGCATGGGTCATTACCGGAATCGGTATGTATTTTATTGCCAACACGTTTCGCATTTTATCAAATGCCCGCCCGGATTTAACCACCGGCATTTATTTATATGCCAAAGCGGGTTTCGGTAACTATATGGGCTTTAACATCGGATGGAGTTACTGGCTGTGTCAGATTTGCGGAAACGTGGGCTATGCCGTTATTACCATGGATGCGCTCAATTATTTCTTTCCCGGCGTTTTTACGGGCGGAAATAATTTATATTCCATTATCGGCGGATCGATTTTAATTTGGTTTTTCAACTTTTTGGTGTTGCGCGGCGTGAAGCAGGCAACCTTGATTAACCTTGTGGTTACGATTGCAAAAATTGTGCCGCTGATTATTTTCATTATTATTGTTGCCGCCGTTTTCCGATTCGATCGGTTTGATGCCGATATTTGGGGACGGATGAATATGGCAAAGCTGGGTGATGTGCCGACGCAAATTAAAAACACAATGCTTGTGACACTGTGGGCCTTTATCGGTATTGAAGGCGCGGTGGTGTTGTCGGGACGGGCAGAAAATCAAAACGATGTGGGTCGGGCAACTTTAATCGGCTTTTTGGGTTGTTTGGCCATTTATGTTTTGTTATCGGTCTTGCCGTTCGGCGTGATGACGCAAGAACAGCTGGCGGCGGTTCCGAATCCGTCCACGGCGGGCGTGTTGGAAAATATTGTCGGCGCGTGGGGTTCCTGGCTGATGAATATCGGCGTTATCGTTGCCATTTTGGCAAGCTGGCTGTCTTGGACAATGATTGTGGCCGAAATGCCGTATGCCATGGCGAAAAACGGCGCTTTCCCGGGCTTTTTCGCAAAAGAGAATCGATTCGGATCGCCGAGTGTGTCGTTATTCATTACAAGCGGATTGATGCAGCTGGCCATGTTGCTGGTTTACTTTGCGGGCAACGCTTGGAACACCATGTTATCCATTACGGGCGTTATGGTTTTACCGGCTTATTTGGTTTCGTGTTTATATTTATGGAAAATCTGCGAAGATCACGAATTTCCGATGAACACGGGCGTCAGTCGGTTTGCGGCGCTGTTAACGGGTATGTTGGGAACGGTTTATGCCATTTGGTTACTTTATGCGGCCGGCTTAACATATTTACTGATGGCGGTTGTGTTCATCGCGTTGGGAATACCGTTTTACATTTGGGCGCGGTGTGAAGAACGCGACATTATGACGGGTAACCGAATCGCAAGGAATCGCTCGGATATGAATAATCGGAACACGATTGCCTATCAACGGGCGTGGTTTACGACGGGTGAGAAAATTTTGTGCGGCGTGATTATCATTGTTGCCTTAATTGCCGTCTATGCCTTTGCGCGCGGACTGGTTACCTTATAGCCGACTTATAGTCCGAGCCTCAACTTTTCAAAAGCCTGTTTAATTTATTTAAGCAGGCTTTTTGCATACAAGAGTATGAATTTATTTGTTTATTTTTTTAAAAGCGATTCGTTTTATTTTTATGCCCTCAAAGGGGTAAACGAAGCGTAAAAAAAAGCCTCTTACAGCGCATGTAAAAGGCATTTTTTCTTAAAAATCAACGAGTCGCGATTATTTAACGATTCGCAAACTTTTCACATCGATTTCTGTTTTTTCCATAAACTCTTTATCGACAGTACCCGAAATTTCGACGGTATTTTCGGGCGTAACGGTTTGGCCGGCCCAATATTTATTGTCGATATCGGCAACAACGGTACCGGTTGCGTCTTTGAAAAGATATTTTTCATCGCCCAAATTTTGTTGGATGGAGCCTTGCAAAACCACGGGCGAATCATCGTGCATATCCAAAGCCTGCGCAACGGTTGACACGCTTAAACCGGGGCCTTTAAACCCGCCGGCGGGGGCTTGTGTACCGCCTGCAAATTGAGCATGAGCGCCGGTTGAGAACAAAGCGAGTGCGGCGGCAAGAGTGAGTAATTTTTTCATAATAACCTCCTAAAAAATAAAGTGACAATTTATAACATGTTAAATATAAGCGGAAAGGAAATGAAAAGCAAGAGGAAAAAAAGCGGCGAAAACGAAACGGAGGCGAAATTTTTGTTAAAATGTTGAGAAAGAAAGGAAAAACAACAATTTGTATGTATTTTGGACAAAATAATTGTAATAATATACATTTTTTTGTTGCGTTATGTAAAATTTTATGATATATTAGAAGAAAAGCTGGAAATCAACATTAACAATGGAGGAAAAAAATGGCTGATTTAAGAAATGATCCATCTTTAAAAAAGGTTCCGGAAAAATTTAAAGTAATTATGACGGAATATGCTGAAAACGTCAAGAAAAACGGCATGTTTACCGGATTTGTATATGGTTCTCAAGCGGAACAATACATTCGCACATGGAATCAGAGTGATCAAGCCCAATTAAAAGCGGCGTTATATGAATATGCTGCCAAGCACAACGGTGTTTTGGAAGGGTTTATCGATTTACGCACGGGGCAACCGTTGGTTGATCCGAAAACGGGAAAGGCGCCCACGCCGGATGCGTTTTTGCAACAATTGGGCGAATTATCAGTGAATCACATGGCAACGGCGGTGAAAACGCCAACGCTTAAAGTGGGTGATAAAAAAATTACGGCTATCGGTCAGCCGGCAACGGAAGAGCAGCAAAAGAAAGATGAAGAGAAAAAAGGCTGGTTTGCGCGGAACTGGAAATGGCTCACGGCGGTTGTTGCCGGTTTGGGCGCCATTAGTGGTTTAATTGCGTGGTTGGTGCATAAGAACAGAAAGAATAAGGTTGTGCCGATTGAGAAAGATAAGAATAATCCGTCGGTAACGCCGCCGCCGGGTGGCGATAAAGATCCGAGCGGCGGCAAAGATCCCGGGAAAGACAGTCCGTCATATGACGGTGGATCATCAAATGCGGGGAATGACAATAAAGGACCAAGTCAAGCTGAACCGGGTATGAGTGGTAGTGGCGGTAATAGCGGTGATACCCCCAGCACAGGTGGCGGAATTCTTCCCGGCTCCGGACAGGATATTACAAATCCTGATGTGTCAACCGGTGGTGGCAATGATGAACATACATCGAGTGGTGACACGCCAAGCACAGGTGGCGGAACATCAACTCTTCCCGGACAGGTGGTACCGGGTGGTTCGTCAGGCAACGACAATGAAGGATCGTCTAGAAAAGAGCTTCCGCATTTTAATGTTGATGAATATCTAAGTCGATAGCTGAATAATCGAAAACTCACCCGAATCGGAAACGGTTCGGGTGTTTTTTTGTATGCAAAAACAATTTAAACAATGAAATTTTCATTTTTTAAAAAAGCAATTTTTTTGTATCAGGCTGAAACCGTCACTTATCGGGGGGTGGGGTATATGAATGTTAAATCTTTTTTAAAAAAATAATTGATTCATTCCTTTTTTTGGTGTATAATTAACTCATAAACCAACAAATTAACCGGTTAACAAAACAAGGAGAATAGATGATGCCTGATACAGAAAACAAAACTGACGAACAAGTAAAAGCGCAGATAGATGCCGAAAAAAAACAAGCGCAAACCCCCAATTCACAACCGAAACCACAAACCGAGGTGCAGCATACGTCTTACGGGGTTACATCCGAAAGTGAAGAAGCTAAAAAAACCAGATCAACCCTTCCGTCGGCTGATCGAAACAAGGCTTATGACAACATTCGCAAATATGCCGAAAAACATGGCGGTTTGTGTGAAGGGTTTGTTGATGCCAAAACCGGAGAAAAGATTGTTGATCCGAATACGGGTAAACCCTATACGGCCGAAGCTTTAATTGCCGAAATTGAATATCGCAACGCGTCAAAAGTTGATGATAAAGGACAAGTGGTTGAAAAAGCCCACGATTGGCAAATAAAAGCGCCGGGTATCGGTGCGAACGGCAGCGATTCGTTTGATTTTGTGGGAAACGATTCGAAAACCGTTCAACAAAAGAAAAAGGAAGAAGAAAAGAAAAAAGAAGAGGGCAGCTGGTGGAGTCGTAACTGGAAATGGCTCACGGCCACAATTGCCGGTGTGGTAGCCATTGGCGGTATTGTCGGTTGGTTGGTGCATAAACATAATAAGAAGAAAAAAGCCAAAGCGGCAGAAGCTGCAAAAAAAGAGGTCGAAACAAAAGTTGCCGATGTTAAAAAGGACACAAAAGAGGTAACAACTGAAGCGCAAAAACAACAAGAGCAGCAACAATCAACAGATAAAACGCAGTCGGGCGCAGAGAACAAAACGCCGGATACGAGTAATAGCACGGGTGGTACGCCGTCAACGGGAATGCCGCCGGCGACGAATGTAACGCCAACGCCTACAACACCGACAACACCGCAAACGACACCGCAAGCGACGCCGCAAGTGAAAACGCCGACACCGACGATACCGCAAGTGAAAACGCCGACACCGACGATACCGCAAGTGAAAACGCCGATATCGCCGACACCGACAAATCCAACACTGCCAGAGACGCCTGTAACGCCGAAGCCAACACCGTCATATGATGGTGGATCGGCACACGCGGGGAATGACAATAAAGGACCAAGTACGGGTACAACGTCGAAGTCGGCAGAGACGACAACGAAGCCGGCAGAGACGACAACGAAGTCGGCAGAGACGACAACGAAGTCGGCAGAGACGACAATGCCGCCGTCATATGATGGTGGATCGGCATACGCGGGGAATGACAATAAAGGACCAAGTACGGGTACAACGTCGAAGTCGGCAGAGACGACAACGAAGTCGGCAGAGACGACAACGAAGTCGGTAGAGACGACAACGAAGCCGGCAGAGACGGCAACGAAGTCGGCAGAGACGACAACGAAGTCGGCAGAGACGACAATGCCGCCGTCATATGATGGTGGATCGGCATACGCGGGGAATGACAATAAAGGACCAAGTACGGGTACGATAGGATTACCAACATTACGTGCTCATGCGACGGCTGTAGAAGGGAGCGACTGGCCAACTATTCGGGTAAACGCCGGGAAGGAAAATGGCTAACAATACCAAAAAGTACCCGAATCAAAAAACGGTTCGGGTGTTTTTTCGGAAAAATGCTTATAAAAACAACCCTTTTGCAAAAAATTAATAAAAAGTTAATAAAAAGTTGTTTTTTTTCTTGCTTTTTGTTTTTAAGCGTGTTAATATAACCTTAATCGTCAGAAAAACGATAAATGAGCAATCTGTTTAATGGAGGATAATATGAGCTCACATAAATTTGCACTTGTTTTACTCAGTACAACTGTTTTTGGTTTGTTGCCCGGCTTGTCCACGGCTGCGGCGGAGAGTGTAACACTTAATGATGAAGCTATTAAAACGGCGCAAGAGTCCAGTAATAACACTTTTGAGGTAAGCGATAATAAAGATGTGGATATTACCAGTGGTACAACGCTTTCGTCCGGTAAGTTAAAAGTTACAGCGAAACAGGGTTCTGAAAAATCTGTTTTTAGAGGTACATTAGGTGCGAATGGTTCTAATGGCAGTGTTCCGACATTAACTGTAGAGTGGGTCGGAAACGCTGATAAGGATACAACGGATCCAGACCATCCGAGTAAGCTTGCTTGGAAAACTTGGACAGATGAAAACACAACCGGTTGGACAAATTTAGCCGAATCCTCCGGTACGGCCACACAAGCTGCGATTATGTCACAAAATGCTGTTTTAAATATATCTCAATCTGTTTTTGCAGGATCCAATAACACTAATACCGGAGAAAATGCCAATTACGGGGGAGCTGTTTTTGTGGGTAGCGGTGCTCAGCTTTCATCAGAGTCTAATATTTATTTTAACAATAAAACGTCCTTAAACGGTGGTGCTGTTTTTGTACATGCACAGAGTTCGGGTAATACTTTTTCAAATAACTATTTTGTAAAAAATCACGCTGAAAAAACAGGCGGTGCCTTGGATATTGCCGGAAATGTTGCAAATATTGACGCTACTGTTTTTGGCGCCAATACATCAAACGAGGGTGGTGGTGCTGTTATTGTCAGAGAAGGCGGTTCAATCGATTCAATGAGTAACTCGCTTTTTGAAGAAAATACAACCCAAGATTCCGGTGGTGCTATTTATGTTGTCGGCGGCGGTGCAATCGATTCGATTACAAAAACGATATTTAAGGGGAACACGGCAACAAATGACGGTGGTGCTATTTATAACAAAGGAACGATCGGTTCCATTACCGATAGCTCGCTGTTCGATAGTAACAAAGCCACAAGTGGTGGTGCTATTTTTATGCGGGAAAATTCTTCCGCCAATGTTTCTAATTCTACCTTTACGGGAAATACGGCAACAGCAAATCCCGAAATCGCCGAAACAGGATTCGGCGGTGCTATCGGTATGTTAGAGGGTTCAACTTTAAACACCGAAGGAAATACCTTTACGAATAATCAGCTTTTAGGGGAAAATTCCGTTGCCGGCGGTGCCGTTCATAACGATAACGGTACGTGGACATCTGTCAATGATACCTTTACGGGCAACTCTTCGGCAACCGACGGCGGTGCTATCGGCTCGAACGGTAACACCACTTTAACAAATGCCACTATTACCGGCAATACGGCAACGGCCCGCGGCGGCGGTGTTGTTGCTCGTAATTCAAACGGTCCGGCGCAAATGAATATTATCAACGGAAAAATCTCGAATAACACGGCAGCCGTCGGTGGCGGCTTGGCAAACGTGAATTTGGGATCAGAGTATGCAAATACAAGCAATGTCACTGTTAACGGCACGGAAATTTCCGGCAATCAAGCCATTGAAAACGGCTCTAACGCTCAAAGCGGCCATGGTGGCGGTATTTATAACGAACAAATTTTAACCGTCAGTAATGCAACAGTGAGTAATAACACGGCTGTTTCCGGCGCCGGTATTTATAACTATCAAGACGGCACGGCAACCATTGAGGGAACAACCACCATTTCCGGCAATACGGCAAGCGGTAACGGCGGCGGTGTTTATAATAACGGTCAATTAACCGTGAACGGCAGCGGCACCGGCGTGACTGTTTCTGGCAATAATGCCGTTGACGGCGCCGGTATTTATAACTATCAAGACGGCACGGCAACCATTGAGGGAACAACCACCATTTCCGGCAATACGGCAACCGGTAACGGCGGCGGTGTTTATAACGCCGGTAATTTAACCATTAAAGGCAGCAATGTTACCATTAAAGGCAATAATGCCGCACTCGGTCAAAACCTTTATAACGCTGCTAATGCTATCGTGAACATTGAAAATGCCAGTGATGAGATTGATTTGAACTATGTGCCTTATCCGGACACCACAACACCGCGTCCGTCCGGTGAGTTGCATACCTTGTTCGATCAAACGCAAGATATTTACAATGCCGGTACAATGAATATTACCGACAGTAACTTACAATTGCATCAAGGCATTAATACAAGCGCTGCGTTAACCGATGATGCCCAAAGAAAAGTCGGTACGGTGAATATTACCGGCTCAACGGTTGACTTGGGCGGCAGTGATGTGGATGGGGCCGGTGTGATGTATGGTGATCAAGTTAACATTAACGCCAATTCCACCATTAAAACCCATGTGAACAAAGAACCCGACGGAAATCACGGGAAAATTAGCGCAAACGATATTAACGTTGCGCAAGATAACACAACGTTAGATGTTGTAATCAGCTCGGGTACGCTGGAAAAAGGTGAGAAAAAACAATATCAGGTCTTGAACGGAAATATTACCGGCGATTTCACCGATTTCGGTAAACACGCCAACTACGGAACAAGAGCGCTGGGTAACGGTAATTATGAAGTTTATCGGAAAGGCGAAAATGCTTGCCCGGGTTGCGATGAAAATGAAGTGAATACCAATAACGGCTGGCTGGACGGTGATGATATCACACAAAACAGCGATGCTTATGATATTCAACAAAAATTGTTTGAAGCCGGAGACGGACAAAGAGAGGCTTTGGACGGCTTGGCACCCGATGTGTCGCCGCTCGTTCAAGCCCATGCAACCGAAATTACACAACGGTTAGCCTCTATTGTGAGCGATCGTTTCTACGAATCCATGGAACGCACGGGTTATATCCATCGGGGCAAACGTTTCTATCGTTTCCCGCGGCATGACTCCAATTTGTGGGTTCAAGGCTTGTACGGTAAATCAAAATATGATGTCCGGAAAGGCTGGGATATGGATAATCGCGGTATTTCCGTCGGCTTTGACGGTCATGTCAACGATGCCGTTCGTTTGGGTATTGCTTATGCTTACACAAATTCAAGCGGCGAATCGGTGCAACGCGATACGGATATTAAATCGCATACCGGTATGATTTACGGAAACTATAATCCGAATCGCTTCTATGCAAACTGGTTGGCCATGTATACACGGTCGAAATATGATGAAGACAAAAAAGTGTTCAATCATAACGTGAAAGCCAGCTATGATGTCGATGCCTTCGGTGCTCAATTGATGCTCGGTCGTAAAATGGGCCCCTATGTCAGCGGTGATTGGGCAACAGGCGTGATTAAACCCGAAATCGGTGCACGGTATATCTATACGAAACAACATGCCTACACCGATACGGTCGGTCAAAGCGTCGGTTCGGCTGACGGTAATACGTTAACGGGTATCTTAGGTGCGCAATACACCATCGGGTATGCCTTGTCGCCGACATTGTCATGGTATCCCGAATTGAGAGCTGCTTTAACGTATGACTTCGTTGAACCCGATACCAAAATGCGTGTCAATCTGCTGAACGGCAGTGTCTATGAAGTGAAAACCGAAAATATGGATCGCTTCGGCATTGAAGTCGGCGCCCGCATCGGGTTGGATATCAATCGGAAAGCGGAAGTCGCCATCGAATACGAAGGTTTGTTCAAAGGCGATTACACCAATCATACAGGGCTTGCCAACTTGAAATACAAGTTCTAGTATGAACCGAACCAAAAGAAAGGCGGAGGCATTGTTCATCCGCCTTTTTTTGTTGCCCGAAATAAATAAAAACAATCAAATGAAACTTCTGCGACAAAAAATGACGCAGAAGAGGGAAAAAAATGCTTTTCGAGGTTATTTTTCGTTAAAAAAACTTGTATTTTTCTTCGTTTTTCGTTATGATGAATGCAAGAGGATTTCATGAAAAACTTTTTACGAAAATTATTTGCTTTATTGTTGATTTTGTTCGGCTTATTTGCTTTTGTCGCGTGTGTGACATATCAGGTAACCGATTCATCGTTAAATGCTGCCGGCACGTACGGCATTAAAAATTGGTGCGGGGCGTTCGGTGCCTTAACGGCCGATTTGTTATTGCAACTTTTCGGTGTGATGGCTTTTGTTGTGCCGATTGCTTTCATTGTGTTCGGATTGTTCTTGTGGCGCCGCACAAAATGGGTGGCTTTTCGGTTTTTGATGTTTTTATGCGCCTTTTTAACGGCTGTCTGGCTGTTGAGTGATTTGCAAACATCGTTGGATTCCGCGTGGTTTAAAGCGGGCAAGGGCGGTTATGTCGGATATTTCTTTAATCGCTTTTTTGTGTTGCAATCAAGCGTATATCGCTTTATTGCTTACGGTGTTGTGGTGTTATGCCTGATTTTCTCTTTAAAAGTGCCGGTGATGTTGTTATCGCGAAAAGCGGCGGCAACCGTGCGCGCCGTTCCGACGGATAAATTAAAGAAAATGGTGAAAAATGTTCATGTAAAACAAAAAGCGACCGTAACGGCGTCTGCGTCGTCTGCCGTTATCGAAAGAGTATCGGATGAGGCGGAAACATCAAAAGCACAACCCGAAGAAAAACGCCGTTTCTTGTTTAAAAAGAAAGAAAAAACATCTCCCGTTGAACGCGTGGAGCCCTCATTCGCCTTTTTGAACGGTGAGCGTGAAACGCCGATATCAAAAACATCGGAAATCAAGCCGACGGAACCCGTCAGTCTTCAAAAAACGCGCGCCGATTCGAATCGAACTTCGCAAAGAACGGACAGTGATGATGAGGCGACTGAAAGCAATGTGGTGGAATTACCGGCGTCCGATTTGTTGGATCCCGTTAAGATCAGTAATGTTCAAGGGCTTTCCAAAGAGGCAATGGACACCGTTTCCCGCGCGTTGGAAAAAGTGTTGGCGCAGTTTAACGTGAGAGGAAAGGTGGAACAGGCGCATCCCGGGCCGGTGGTAACGCTTTACGAATTTTTGCCGGCTGACGGGATTAAGGCTTCGCGCGTGATTTCACTGGCAGACGATATTGCCATGAAAATGAGTGTGGAATCGGTGCGAATAGCTGTTATTCCGGGAACGTGTTACATCGGTATCGAAATGCCGAATAAACAACGGGAAACGGTTTATATTCGGGAAATGATCGAAAACGTGAATTTTCAAACAAACAGCGGCGCTTTGCCCCTTATTTTGGGGAAAGATATCGGCGGAGCGCCTGTTTTTGCCGATTTGGCCAAAATGCCGCACTTGCTGGTTGCCGGTACCACGGGTTCGGGTAAATCGGTTGCCATTAACACCATGGTGTTGTCGCTGTTATATCGGTTTACGCCGGCCGAATGTCGCATGATTATGGTTGATCCGAAAATGGTTGAATTATCGGTTTATAATCGCATACCGCATTTGTTAACGCCGGTGGTTGTCGATCCGGAAAAGGCCGTTGTGGCGTTAAAGTGGGCAGTGCGCGAAATGGAAGACAGGTATCGTTCCATGAGTCAGTTGGGTGTGCGTAACATTTCCGGCTATAACCAAAAATTGGCGGAAGCGGCGCGTGAAGGCAAAGAATTAACACGAAGGGTACAAACCGGGTTTGATCCCGAAACGGGACGGCCGATTTTTGAAGAACAGCAGTTTGATTTAACGCCGATTCCGTATATTGTGATTATTGTTGATGAAATGGCTGATTTAATGGGCAGATGCGGGAAAGAAGTTGATCCTTTAATTCAACGATTGGCGCAAATGGCGCGGGCGGTCGGTATTCACTTGATTTTGGCAACACAACGGCCGTCGGTTGATGTGATTACGGGCACCATTAAATCGAATTTCCCGTCACGTATGTCTTTCCAAGTGCGCAGTAAAATCGATTCACGCACCATTTTAGATGAACCGGGTGCCGAGCGGTTACTGGGTAAGGGCGATATGCTCTTTATGCCGGCCGGTTCCGCACCGCAGCGTGTTCACGGGCCGTTTGTCAGTGATAACGATGTGGAACGTGTGGTTCATCATTGGGAAATGCAGGCCGAGCCGGAATATGTGGAAGCCGTGACTGCTGATCCCGATGCCGCGAACGATTCGGCAGATATCGGCTTTAACGGGACTGGCGAATCGGAATCGGGTGATTTATATGATAAGGCGGTGGCTGTTGTTTTGCGTGACAAGAGACCAACCATCAGTTATGTGCAACGTGTTTTTGGAATCGGGTATAATAAAGCGGCCGATTTAATGGACAGAATGGAAGCGGAAGGCGTTGTATCCAAGCCGAGCAGTACCGGTAAACGGGAAATTATTGTGCCGACGGATAACGCATAGAGTTAAAGGAGAGCAAATGAAAAAAAGTTTTTTATACGGCTTATTGATTGCAAGTTTTGTTTTCGGGGTGTCTTTTTCGGCGCGGGCAGATGTTGATAAGCGAATTGATACGCCGCAAAATCGCGAAATTTTGCAAAAAGTCGAATCGGCTTATAATAAAATTAAAACTTTAAAAGCCAAGTTTGCGCAATTTAACTCGAAAATGCAAGATGATTTGCAAACCGGTGAGCTTTATTTATCGCGTCCGGGTGAAATGCGTCTGATTTATGAAAAAGGGTCGCCGCTGGAATTTTATGCGCATAACGGCTATTTGATTTATCATGACAAAGATTTAAAAGAAGTCAATTATTTTCGCTTGCAGCAAACGCCTGTCAGCCTCATTTTAAAAGAAAAACTCAAATTCAGCGATCCCGAATTTTTGGTCACCGATGTCAGAACCGTGCTAGATGAATATTATGTAACGGCTATTAAAAAAGATGCGCGGGAATTGGGCAGTTTAACGCTGATTATTGATAAAGACAGTATGCAATTAAAGCAATGGGATGTTGTGGATATGGAAGGGGTGAAGTCAACCGTTTCACTTTTTGATACGCAATTTAACGTTCCTATTGACAAAAAAACATTTTTATTCCATAATCCGTATAAAAAGAAATAAGGAGTGATTCCATGAATAAAATATCAA
>CANREI010000020.1 GCA_947629595.1 uncultured Alphaproteobacteria bacterium
AATGAATTTTATATTGAATTTGATGCGGAAGAAGTGAACGGTAATTACGATTCGAATCGTCCCGAAGGCTGGTGTGCCGATGATGATAATTGCCCTGATGAAAAACCCTTTTGCGAGAACGAAAGATGCGTGGAATGTTTGGATGATTTAGATTGCGAAAGCAATATGCAACACTGCGAAAATAACGAATGTATCAATTGCCCGGGAGGCAAAATATGGAGCGGCACAGCTTGTGTTGACTGTATGACAGATGCTGATTGTGCAGACACTCCCGATACGCCCAAATGCAACACAACCACAAATCAATGTGTGGAATGCAAAACAGATGAAGATTGTTTGGCGAAAGGACCAGATGAGCCGATTTGTAACACGGATACAAACACTTGCGAACCGTGTCCACCGGAAAAACCTATATGGTATAATAATGCATGCATAGAATGCGAAACCGATGAAGATTGTCTTGAAAAAGGAACAGATAAGCCTATTTGCAATTCAGATACATACACTTGCGAAGCTTGTCCCGAAGATCAGCCGTGGAACGGCGAATTTTGCGGGTGCCGTGATAACGGTGATTGCGAATCAGGCGAATTCTGCCTGACAAGTGAGTGTCATTGTATATGTGGAGATGATTCTGATGCTTATCGTTCGGGAACAACAACAGAGCAGGAATGTTGTACTGATAAACCACACAAATGCGTTAAAGTATCAGAATATACAGCACAAAATCACGACTCGAACAGCAGCTCGTATATCATGTCAAGTCAGGGCATGAATTGGTGGAGTGCCGAGCGGTTTTGTCAGGCATTGCCGGGAAGTAAGCGCATGTTGAAAATTTCTGATTTAGATTGTTGCGAGAGTTTGGGCGGAACAAAAGAAAATTATTGTTCTGCTAAAGGAGATATATGTTCCAGTACAAATGGGGTCACTCATGTTATTAAAGCGTTGAGAAAAGCGGAGACCGGAAGTGAAGATCAAGGAAACAATTTATATTGGCTGGAAGATCCATATACAACAGCGAATAAAGGAAGAAATTCCTGCGCTGCGTATATTGTGAAACTTATCCATGGCAACTACGGTAGCTACGTACACGCTCAGAATCGCGGTAATTATCATCCCAGTGCTGCCGGAGAACGCTATGCCTTATGCCAGTAAGGCGGGGTTTCTGTTGATTTTATTGTCGACCCGCAATGCCCCGCCTTTATAACTCTCATTCAGCGGGGCACCTCTCCCTTTCCCCCTATCGGCCCATAGCGACAGACGACATAAAGCCGTCTGTCACACCCGCCGATAGAGGGAAAAAGAGAGTGTCGCGTTACTTCACCTCTGCCGATAGAGGAAAAACGCAAAAAAGAGTAAAGATAAATGATATTTCCCTCCGATGCCCTGCCGTTTTTACTCCCATTCGGCAGGGCTCCTCTCTTATTTTCGGCACACCGCGCTGTTCCACGTTTCACGGAACAGAACTTCCCGCCGAAAATAAGAGAATTTCATCATCTGCCAATAAAGAAAAAATAAATTCAGCCTTTCTTTTGCCACCGCGCCGGCTCACCCGCGAGACGGCACAATTGCGCCCCCTCCCTCTGAGTCAAGCAAAATATCAGCCAAATCAAAAAAACCGACAGATTTTCTGTCGGCTTTTTTGATGTTTTAACAAGCTTTTCAATAAATTCCGCTTTTTTAAGCCATTGCTTCTTTCGGGCTCTTTTTTGAGAGTTTTTCCGTCGCTTCCGACTTATCGTCAGGATTGCCTTTGCTGTTTGCCGCCAATGTTTTGGTTGTTGATTTATCGGATAAATTCAAATCTTTTAAAGCAACTTTCGTTTCACCCGATTTTTTAGCGGAACTGCCTGATTTTTTGTGTTTTTTACCACTGTTTGCCAATTTTTTCTCACTCGGGATTTTTGTTTCGCTGCTTCCTGCCGATTCGGCCGCTTTCAACTTTTCCGTTAAATCGGGCGCCAAACTCACAAGCGCTTTTTCTTTCACCGGTGCATTTGACACATCGGGTAAGTTATAGAATTGACAATCTTGACTGCGCGTTTTATTTAATTCATACCAAATATTCGCCGCATGATCACCCCCGCGGTGATATCTTTTTCCGTAAGCCAGGCCTTCCGCCTCGAAAGCATCCCACGGGAAATCATCACCCGGATCAACTTTTCGCCCGAACGGTTGCGCCACATCGGCATGACCCACGGTGTTTTCCGGCTTAATGCCGCGCCGTTCCTGAATATCTTTCACCAGCGCCATGGTTGAGGCAATTTGCTCTTTCGTATATCCCTCATTCGGCCCGCGCTGAATTTCAATTCCGATGGAAGCGGCATTACAACCGTTTATTTCATCAATGCCCAGCGGCTGCCACATGGAACGCCCCGCATGATTGGCTTTCATATTTTCCGGCACAAGCTGATAAATGGTGCCGTCTCTGTCAACCACATAATGTGCACTTGTTTTTTCCGATGATGATTGAAACGTATTCAACGTGGCCGCCAACGAATAACTTTCCGTAGCGTGTAACACAATCATTTGCGGATTCATACCCCGTCTGTCACCCCGATTGGGCGACGCAAAATCGCGCCGAATTTCTAACTTCGTACTGTCAGCCTGAAACGGAATGTTTTCATAAAACGTTTTCGAGGGCGTTAACCGCATACCGCCCATACCGACCCGCACCGAATATCGCGCACCCATACTGTCGAAACCGCTGCCGCCGTTACTGTCGCCCATATACCGCGAACCGTCATAAGCCGGTCCGCTCGGAATAATGCCGTTATATAAATCGGCCGCATAACTGTGCCCGATACCGCACATACCGCTCGCAACCTCCGTATGCTGCAAGGCAAACTCTTCAATTTCTTTATCCGAAACCTCCACGCCGTAGGCCGCCATACACGAACGATACAAAAGCGCTAATTCATCTTTGGTCAGTTCACTGTCGGTGCCGTTTAAGGATTGATATTTTTCAATTAAATGCATGGCAATAATCTCGGCAACCTTTTTCGGATCCAAATCGGGAAATTGCTTTTGCGCCTGCTCAATTAACATACCCATTTCAATGGCACGCCCCCGAACGGCGGAACGCTCATGATTGGGATTATTGATAATGGCATTGTAAACCGCTTGCATATCATGATCATTCATGGCATTTTGAATGGCGCCCCAATTGCCCTGATACGTCGTATCTAAAATAGCTGCCTGATAACAGGGTAACAAATTGTCAAAATCTTTAAACTTACTGCGACATTTTTCATTGATTTTTTCCGCCATTTCCGCTTTGGCAAGCATAATCGCCTGTTCTTCCATTACAAAAGAACCGCGAAAATTCAAGCTGTTATATCCCGGCAGTGTCACCGTTCCGTACCCGATGGTATCAATACCGCCCGAATCTTGATACACTTGATTATAACACCCTCGTAAATGCCCCGCTTCACCGCGTTGAATAAGATAAAAACCCCAATCGACAATGCTTTGTTTCTTTTCCCCGCCGGAGAAAGTTGCCTGATTATCTGTTAAAATCGCCATATGAACCTCCGATTAAAACATTTGCTTACTTATATTTTACCATACTTGAAAAAAATTTCAATCCTTTTTTTTATTTTTGTCATTTTTTTTCAATCAAAAAAATCGGACAGCCGAATTTTCCCATAAAAAAAGCCGACATGAAACCCTTCAAGTCGGCTTGATAATCATCTTCAAAAAAATCAGTCGATTTTCACAAAATGCAATTCAACCGCTTTTAACAAAATCTGCACGCGATTTTGCACTTTCAAAGCTCTTAAAAGCGAACTGACGTGCATTTTGATGGTCGGCTCGGCAACACCCAATTTATGCGCGATTTGCTTGTTGGAAGCGCCCTTTGCCAACTCTTTTAAAACGGCAACTTGACGCTCGGATAAATACATTCCGTTTCCGAGAGCATAATCTTCGCGCCGATATGGTTTTGTTTCCTGTTCCATCAATTATTCTCCTTTATGCAATTTATGCGAGTCGTGCATTTCATCCGATTCGGTTTCGTCGGTTGATTCGGACCTTTCATCGGCTTCCTCCGACTCGTTTTCATCAGTCGATTCATGCATTTCATCTGTTTCGTCCGATTCGTTTCCGTCAGTCGATTCATGCTGTTTCATTTGCTTCATTTTGGCTTCTTTGCAGGCAATTTTACGGGATATTAAATCAAGCATGGTCTCATGATCATGATTTTTTGCCCAATCCTGCAACATATAAAGCACTTTTAACTTTTGTTGTTTGACTTCCATAATTAAATCTTGAATTTCAGACGGAAATTCCTCCCACGCTTCATGAATTTCATCTTTTAAAAGCCGTTTTTCTTCCGGCGTTAATTTTTCGTTTTGATCCATTGTCATATTTCTTCCTTCCTTTTAAAATGTTAATTCCCCCCGGGGATATACTTTCAGATATTCTTTAAAGTAAACACCCCGCTTTACAGCTATCAGTTGTGCATTTATTTGATATTTGTCAAGAGAAAGCGCCCCGATTTAAGCACTTTAAAAACCATTTCTTTAAATATTTTTCAAAAAAAAGAAATTTATACCTTTTTCAACTGATGCAACACTTCAACCGCATCATAGTCATCACTCATAACCGGCGCCAGCGCAACCAGTTTTTGATAGGCCGCCAAGGCCCCTTGCGGCGTTTCGACGGGCGTACGCTTAAATACCGAACACATCGATAAAAACCGTTGCGCCGCCTCATCGGTTAAAAACGGCGTTTCGGCTGCCATTTCCGCCAACCCCGCTTCTTCGCCCAAACAATAACATACGGCATCACAGCCGGCACTTAACGCCTTTTGCGTTTTTTCGCCCAACCGCCCCGATAAGGCTTTCATTTCAAGCGCATCACTCACCAAAAAACCGTGAAAGCCGATATCCTCGCGAATAATTTTGCGAATCACTTTTGCCGACTGCGTGGCCGGCGCCGTTTCATCGACTGCCGACACAACAATATGCGCCGTCATTCCCATCGGACATAAATCGGCCAACTTGCGAAACGGATAAAAATCTTTTTGAAGTGCTTGCGTGTTTGCCGTCATCACGGGAAGTCTCAAATGCGGATCCGCCGTTGTTCGCCCGTGTCCCGGCAAATGCTTCATACACGGCAAAATGCCTTTTTGCAAATAAGTTTTAATAAAAATTTCCCCCAAATCGGCAACCGTTTGTTCATTGTCGGAAAAACAGCGACTTTTCAGCACCGGTGCCGTTTCGGGCGTTAACACATCCAAACACGGGGCAAAATTAACATTCACACCGGCTTTCAGTAATAAATCACTCATTAAGTATGCCTGCAATTTTGCAGCTTCGGCAGCTTGATCGGGTGCCATACTGCCGATGGCCCGTTGCGCCAAAAAGGACGTTTCGTTGCTTTCGAACCGACACACCCGTCCCCCTTCCTGATCGGTGGCAATCAGCACGTTTTCGCGCCCGATAACCTCTTTAATGCTCTGCGTTAATGCTTTTACCTGCTTTAAACTTTGAATGTTGCGCTTAAACAGCGTGACTCCCAGCGGATTAGCTTTTTTTAACACCTGTTTTTCAAATAAGGTCAACTCTAATCCGGCAACAGATAACAAACACGCTCGAACGGATTTCATTTTCTACCCCCGTTGTAACACACAGGAAAAAAAGCCGTCCGTCTGCGTTAAATAAGGCGACCAGTGCGCCGTTTTAACCACTCGAAACGATTGATTTTCCGCTAAAAATCGCTCAATTTGATTTTCGTTTTCATCTTGCAGCATCGAACAGGTAATGTAAACCAAAAAATGCCCGTTTTTCACATATTCTTTGGCTTGATTTAAAATATCGGCCTGCGTTTGAACCAATGATTCAATTTGATTTTGCGTGATTTTAAAACGCATATCGGGTGTTCTGCGCCACGTTCCCGTTCCCGAACAGGGCGCGTCAACCACCACGAAATCAAACTTTTTAAAACTTTCAGGTAATCGCGAAACCGTTTTAATAATGCTCACACCGGCGCGCTTTGCCCGTTTCACCAGCTCGCTTAACCGCTTATATGAAGCGTCATACGCCAAAATGCTGCCTTTATTTTGCATCATTTGAGCAAAAATTAACGACTTACCGCCCGCACCGGCACAAAAATCAAAAACACTCATATGCGGTCGAATATTCAAATCAAGCGATAACAATTGCGCGCCTTCGTCCTGCACTTCAATCAATCCTTTTTTATAAGCTTTGACAGTCGATAAATTAACATATTTTTGAAGCACAATACCCAGCGGCGACAAACGGCATTTTTCAACCGATAATCCTTCGTCTTTGAGCTGCGCCATAATTTTATCGCGATTGCCGTTGGCGCGAAGGATAATAGGCGCCGATTTCAACAGCGGCGGCAATTCTTTTTCGGGATTTCGAATTTTATTCATCAGCCATTCGGGCGTTTCATAGCGCACCCAATCGGGCGCCGCTGTCAAATCGGGAAGCGGGACTTGACTGAATTGCACCTTTTCAAGCATAGACGCCGTCGGATAAGCATAATGCAACCGATACCAATGTCGAATAACATGCCAAATAATATTGAGCAACTCTTGCCGCTCTTCTCCGACAATATATCGATGATTTTTAAAATAAGCATTTAAGATTTCATTGGCGGTTTGCGGTTTAGCCTTAATTGTTTCCAACAATTCGGCGGCTAAAACAGGCATGGACTCCAAAGGCATTGCTTATCCTTATGATTCTTCCAAAAAGCTGCGCAATTTTTTAGAACGGGTCGGATGTTTTAATTTTCTTAATGCTTTGGCCTCAATCTGCCGAATTCGTTCCCGCGTGACGGCAAACTGCATACCGACTTCTTCCAACGTATGATCCGAATTCATACCGATACCGAAACGCATACGCAACACACGTTCTTCGCGCGGTGATAAGGTGGAAAGAACTGCCGTACACGATTGCCGTAAGTTTGTTTGAATGGCAGCTTCCAACGGTTGAATGGTGTTTTTATCTTCAATAAAATCACCCAAGTGCGAATCTTCTTCATCACCGACGGGCGTTTCCAATGAAATCGGTTCTTTGGCAATTTTCATCACTTTTTTAATTTTTTCAACCGATAAGTTAATACGCGGCGCCAATTCTTCCGGCGTGGGTTCATGCCCCGTTTCCAAAAGCATTTGCCGCCCCGTTTTGAGCATTTTGTTAATTGTTTCAATCATATGAACGGGAATACGAATGGTACGCGCCTGATCGGCAATGGCACGGGTAATGGATTGTCGAATCCACCAGGTGGCATAAGTGGAAAATTTATACCCCCGTTGATATTCAAACTTATCAACCGCTTTCATTAAACCGATATTGCCTTCTTGAATTAAATCAAGGAATTGCAAACCGCGATTGGTATATTTTTTGGAAATGGATATCACCAACCGCAAGTTGGCTTCAATCATTTCCTGCTTGGCCTTATTGATTTCCTGCCGTCCTTTTTTAACGGTGGAAACCAACCGACGATATTCGGCAATCGGCATTTGAACTTCGGAAACAATATTCATTAACGCCTTCCGAATTTCCTGAATTTCCTGACTGCTGCTTTCCTTAAACAAATGCCATGCTTTCCCGCCTTTTTTCTCTAATCGGCTCATCCACTTCGGATCGGTATCACTGTCCTGATAAAATTTTAAAAAGTCTTCCCGGGAAATTTTGCAGGCCGTTGCCAATCTTAATAAACGCCCTTCCAACACAATCAGCCGTTGATTCACATCATTGATTTGATCAATCAATTCTTCCAACCGATTGGGATTTAAATGCAATGTTTTTAATTTTTGCATCAATTCGCTTTTAACGGCAAAATAATTTCTTTCCAGCGTTTTGGGAACACTTCGCCGCGCCAACAGATAAGTTAATCGGTCTTGTTGCACTTTTTCGAACTTAACGCGCAACGCATCAATTGACTTCAACACCGCCATAATTTGCGGCTTTAATGTTTCTTCCATTTGCCCGATGGATAAAGAATTTTCATATTCTTCCTCATCTTCGTCATAATCGGTATCCGGCTCTTCCGGTTCGTCCATATCCGACTCATAATCTTTTAAAGAGTCATCATCATCTTCTTCAAACTCATCGGATTCATCAGGTAATTCATCGGTTAAATCTTCTTCGTCAAACGTTTCTTCCTCTTCTTCAACGGGTTTAACGACAGCCTTTTTGGCAACAGAGGCAGCTGATGCTTTTGCAGATAACGGCATTGTTTTTAATTCACTTAATTCGAAAGCCCCGTTTTTACGAACCTGATCCAGATTACCCTGCCCGGAAGAAGCCTCTAACGATGTTTCCAAATCAATAATTTCCCGCAAAAACAAATTACCGTTACTTAATTCATGATACCAGGAAGAAAGCGTGTTTAACACCAATTGACTTTCGGACAATCCGCCGACCAACACATTCATACCGGCGTTAATGCGTTTGGCAATGGCAATTTCCCCTTCGCGTGACAACAATTCCACCGCGCCCATTTCCCGCAGATACATACGCACGGGATCATTCATACGACTGCCGACATCAACGGTTTCTTGCTGAGAATCCGATGAATCGCCGCCGACATTCAAACCTTGATTGCCGGTTAAGCTTTCCGTTAAATCGGCAATATCTTCCGTACCGTCAATCACGTTAATACCGTCATCAACAAAAGAAGATATCACCGTTTCCAACATTTCTTCATCTTGACTCTCGGAAGGTAAGACTTTCCGCAGCTCATTCATGGAAATAAATCCCCGTTCTTTTCCTTTTTCCATCAGTTTTTTCAAAGACAAACGGGTATCGTTAGCGGAGGACAACGGTCTATTGTCAACCAAGTCATTATTATAAGAAAAAGCATTCATGGGCGCGCACCTTTAAGAAAAATTATTGCTATTATATACTTTTTTTTTCAAAAAGTCAAGCATTTTTTTATTCAACAGCGTTAAACTTTTCTATATCTTCCGTTATTTGCTTGATTTCATTCCATAATTCGGAAGTTTGATTTTTGGCAAACAATTTCAATTTTTCTTCTTTTTCCTTTTTAAGGGCTTTCAAGTGAATTGAATCCGACCACTTATCCAATTCCGCTCGAACCGTTTCGGTTTCTTTACCCGATTGCTCAATCAAATCGACTTCACGCGGTAAAGAGAATTTCATTTCCTCTGTCAGATAAGTTTTCATTTCCGCGCCGGTAATATCGGGTTTTTCAATCATTCGTTCGGCAATTTTTTCAAACAATACCTGCATTTCCGGCGTGTGAAACTGCGGAACAAAACCCGTTTCCAATATTTTCTGCCCCTCTTGGGGATAACAAATCAAATAGGCTGTCAACAACCGTAGTTCTCTGTCTTCCGTCGGACGAAAAATGCCGCCGGGCGCACGATACAACGTCTCGGCCGTTTGCCGCTTTCTTTGATGAGCCAATCGCCAAAGTCTGTTTTTCATTTCTCTTTCATACGAAGATCGAACCCGCTCATCTTTAATGCGCCGAACCGTTTCTTCAACATCTTTTTCAAATTTTGCAAAACGCTCGGGGGTATCAATCGATCGATTTTCCAATAACGTATTCCAAAGCGTATCGGCAAAAGTTTGTGCACCGTTCAATGCTTCCTGAAAAGCTTGCGGCGATTTTTTGCGAATCATATCATCCGGATCAAACGGATCAGGCAAAAACACAAACTGCAACGATTTTCCGGGCGTTAAAATATCCAAAGCCCGATATAAAGCGCGCACGGCGGCCTTTCGGCCGGCCAAATCACCATCGAAACAAATAATCGGTTCATCGCACGATTGCCAAAGCAACTTTAACTGCCATTCGGTAAAGGCCGTTCCGAGCGGTGCGACCGCATTCGTAAAACCGGCACTGTGCAGGGCAATCACGTCCATATAGCCTTCAACCAATACGGCTTTATTTTTTTGACGAATCGTCGGAGCGGCATTCGACAGCGCATATAATTGCTCGCCTTTATGAAATAAAGCCGTTTCGGGCGAATTTAAATATTTCGGCTCGCCTTTTTCCAACAATCGCCCGCCGAACGCAATCACTTTTTGCCGCCGATTGAATATCGGAAACATCACACGGTCATAAAAATAATCGTGCCGCGCCCGTTTTTCGGAACTTTCGACAATCAACCCCAACGCGGCTGCCACCGATAACGAAAACCCTTTTTCCGTCAGGTGCGCCAACAACCCCGAACCTGACGGCGCATACCCTAACCGAAAAGCTTGCGCCACTTCTTTCGTAATGCCGCGCTTTTGCAGATAATTTCTTGCTTTTTCGCCGCGCGGTGAAAACAATTGTTCCTGAAAATAAGTGCAGGCAGCTTCCATAACGGCCAAATCATTATGCAGTGCCTCTTGTTTTTGCACATCACTTGCCGTCATTTGCGGCACGGATAAGCCGGCCAAATGCGCTAAATGCTCCACGGCTTCCATAAACGGCATTTTTTCGCTTTCGGTTAAAAAACGAATGGCATCGCCGTGAGCGCCGCACCCGAAACAATGATAAAATCCTTTATCATCATTCACGGTAAAAGAAGGCGTTTTTTCGTGATGAAACGGGCATAAACCCAAATACTCCCGTCCGCGTCTGGTCAGCTTGACTTTTCGGCCGATCAGCTGCGACAAACTCACACGGTCACGAAGTTCTTCCAGAAATCGGGGCGGAAACGGCATTTTCTTTTCTGTCAGCTTAACAGCGATTTAATAACGGCAGAAGCTGCGCCCATATCCATTTGTCCGGCATATTTTGCCTTCAAAGCGCCCATCACTTTGCCCATATCTTTAACGGAAGCGGCCTGAACTTCGGAAATAACGGCTTGAACGGCAGCTTTCACTTCCTCTTCGCTCATTTGTTTCGGCAAAAATTCGGAAATAATATCAATTTCCGCTTGTTCGGATTCAACCAAATCCTGCCGATTGCCCTGCATATAAAGCGCAATACTTTCTTTGCGTTGCTTCACCATACTTTGCAACAATGCGAAAACAGCCTGCTCATCAATACCGTTCAACACGCCTTTGGGGCGCGCTTCAATATCTTTATCTTTAATGGCGGCGTTAATCAAGCGAATAGTGGCCGTTCTTTTTTCGTTTTTTGATTTCAATGCCTCAATTAAGGCGTTTTTTAATTGTTCTCTGATCATTTTTTCCTCTTTCGTTTAAAACAATTGAAACTTTTAAAAGCATAGCAAATAAAACAAAAAAAAGCAAGGGAATTTTATGAGACCATCCGTTTCCGTTTATGAAGAATAAATCAAAAAGCGCGCCGAAAAGCCAACCAATATCAAAAGGACGGAATTTCCGCCCTTTTTTCGTGGGATACACGTTTTTAAGAAAATCACTTTCAGCGGAAGGAAGAAAAAACAACTGTCTGTTGATTATTTTTTTGATTTGTGTGTTTAAACGACAATTTTTGTTATTTATTCCGATGTTAAGAACCGGTAAGCACTTATTCTTCGGATAAATAAGCCTCTTGAGTTTTTTGATTTGTCACCTGTTCTGCTTCTTCTCCGAAAGGAGCGAAAAAGAAAACAAAGAAAACACAGAGTATCAGAACAAAAATAATCCAAATACGACGGCTCATTTTTTCTCCTTCCGATAAGAAAAATAAACTGCAAGAAGGGAAATGTCAACCGTTTTCGGCGCATTTCCCGACTATTGAATGAAGAAACAAATATTACCGCAACCTTTTTAAAGCAATCTTAATGCGTTTCAAGCGCGATAATCAAGAAAAGTCATCACAAAATTTAAGAAGCTCTTTCGGCTTTATTCTGCCGAAACAGAGCAGACATACTGTAAGAACAAATCGGCGATTCTTTTTCCATTTTAACGCCTTCAAAAATTGCTTTTCGAATACCTTGACAAAGCTGTGAATCCCATGAAGGATCATTTTCCATATTCTTAAACAGCGGTTTTAAAAGACGATTTAAATTTTCACCGTATTTGCAATGGGTTAATGCCGATTTGTTATGCCAAATGGCCTGACCGTTTTCCCAAACGGTTAATGTGATATTGGATTTATTCCGAAGCTTTCCGATATTTTCTTTATCAAATGCCCGATTTTCCGTTACCAAAATAGCCAATTGTTGATTTTCATCTTTGGAAAAATACAAATGGGAAACTTGATCCGTATCTTTAACAAAACGCGAAAAAGGCCTGTACAAAACAGCAAAAACGCTGCCTTCCTGCTTTTTTATTTTCACACCCGGCACGCGAACGCCCGGCTGTTTCCATGAAAACATTTCAATCATTTGTTGCCGCAAAGCTTGTTCTTCGGTGATTATTTTCATTTGCCTCTCCTTATCAATTACCGTTCCTTATGAAGAAACTTTATGTTAATAAAATCTCTGATTTCTTTAATCTTCCATTTTCTGCAAACAGACTGCTCAATTTTCAAACACCCCATAATCATGCGGGATAAATCAAGTGTATCTGCCGACTTTTCATCACTTAACTTTTTCAACAACGGTCTGTATGTTGCATTGGTCGCAAAATCACGGGAAAAAATATTTTTTCCGTTATGAATGGCACACAGATTTCGCTTAAAACATAAATCGGAAGTTATTTGATTTTCCGATTTTTTCGAATCAACCGTTTCCCGATAAACAAGCGCCCATTTATTTTGCGGTGTTTCATAATAATATAATCTTGAAACATAATCGTTGGTTAAACCGTAAGGCATTGCCATAACGGCAAAAAATTCATCATCAACACGACGTGAAACCATAACGGGCAAATATTTTTCATTTTCATATTTCGGCAATTGACAATATTCTTGAATATATTTGCTGAAATTTGTATCTTCCCGTTGAAAACTCGGCATTGCATGACTCCTTAATTATTTCTCGTCTTTTTATATTATATCATAAAAAGTGCAAAATGCAATCAAAAAATTTATTTGTCGAATCCCTCAATGAAACCGACTTTAAAATTACGCAAAACCTCAACCCATTCCCGCAAATCGGCTTCTTTCATTTTCGCGTGCGATTTCACCTGTGCCAAACAATATCCCATGGCGGAAGGGAAAATACGTCCGACAATATATTCCTTCTGTTTATCGTTTACCTGTGTTTCAAAGTAACGATTTTCCTCGTCTTGTTCAAGCGTATCCAATTCGGCATCTTTGGCGCGAAAATCAGCGACAACCCGTTCATTCGCATAAGCATAACCGAAATCTTTTTTATCCGTATAGCATTTTAAATCAATAATATTTTTCCATTTTCCCGATTGATAATCATCATCACGGGAAGCAAAAACAACATGCAAATCTTTACCGCGTTTTTCAATGGCACGCGGACGCCAACTTGTTTCCAGCTTTGTATCAACGGCCTTTAACACTTTACTTTTCATCTCTTCCGAAACACGCCATTCGGCTTCCTGTTTGCGTTCGATTTCCGTTATTTTTTTCTGAACGGTTTCTTTGTCGGCGCCTTTTATTTTTTTGGCTTCCAACGCCCGCCTGTAATAAGAAAGACTGTTTTCATAATCCCGTATTCCGGCATAATATTCGCCCAGCAATGCTTGCGCCTGCCATTCGTTCGGAAAATCGTTAACGGCATTTTTCAAAACCCGAACGGCACTTTCCGTTTCATTATTCATAATCAGCGCCATGCCTAACATATAATGCGATTTATAAAGTTTTGAATTATAATCGATTGAATTTTGAAAAGCATAAACGGCATTTTGAAATTCCTGTTTTTCATAAGCTTTCATACCGGCTTCATAAGCATTTTCGGCATGATTTACGACTTTCGGTTTTTTAGCCGCTTCAACCGTTGTACCATAAAGCAACAAAGCACCCGTTAAAAAAAGCAAAGCATAAATTTTACGCATGTGATTTATCCTTTTCGTACCATATGACTGTATCCGACTTTTTCTTCCGCATTCAAGCGATTTTCCACCTTTTCCAAAGCTTTAAAAATTTCTTCCGGCTCGGCAGCAAAATCAATATAATCAATTTTTTCCTGATTGAGCGTGCCGTCTTGCAACATATTAAACAACAAACCGCCCAGCGGATTCCAAAAATGATTAAAATTTAAGAAAATTAACGGTTTTTTTTCAATTTCTTTCGTTTGAATGGCCACGGCAAAATCAGAAACTTCATCAATGGTTCCCCATCCGCCGGGGCCGACCAAAATAGCCTCCCCCAACGTCATCATCCGCCGTTTTCGTTCCGCCAAATCATTGACAACGGTAATTTCCTCCGGCTGAAACACCGATAAATCCCGACATTGCAAGTCGAGCAATTTTTGCGTGGTAATGCCGATTACTTTTCCGTTTTTATTGCGAATACCCTGAAAAGCCGACCCCATCATACCTTCATCACCGATACCGTAAACCATGGTAATATTATTTTCTGCCAAAATTTCACCGACACGACGCATCGGCTCGCGATAAACGGACGAAATGGAAGCCGCCGCCCCTGCCCAAACTGTAATTGTATGATATTTTTTCATTTTTTTATTCTTTCACTTAAAGTTAAAAAAGATGTGTTGATTATATGATAAAAAAAGAGAAAATTCAACCTTTTTTATTTTTTTTCGCAAAAAAGAAAAAACGCGCATTATTTTCTCTTGAAATTTTTTCAATCCTTCCTTATGCTAAAAAGGAAGGAGAAAAAGCATGAGCGAATCAAAAAAATGGGTTTGTACGGTTTGCGGCTATGTTTACGACGGCGAAACACCGTTTGAAGAACTGCCCGATGACTGGGTTTGCCCGATTTGCGGCGAAGGCAAAGACGTTTTCGAACTGCAATAGATAAATTTTTTAATTATTTTCAACGCATTGTTTTACAAATAATGCGAAAGGTAAAGTTGTGTTTTTTTCTTATCTTTCCTCAATGAAACGTCCGTTTTGCAACACCATATTTTATTGATATTTCAATCACTTTGTAAAAAAAACAACGGGCAAAACGGAAACTCAAGAAAAACCGTTCTGCCCGCCGTTCTTTGCCTTAAAAAGACGCTCTTTTTAAAGCAAATAAGAGGTTAGCTTTGTTTGAAAGTATACTCGAATGATGTAGATTCATCGGTGCATTTATCTGTTACACCTAAAATACTGGCGCCGGCTTTGCAAACACCGGCAGCACCGAAGTCAATCGTCATTTTAACCGAATCCTCATCAACAGACACACCACTGATTGTAGCACCGCCGGGTGTTTTATTAGCGTTTGTTGAATCTGTTGTTAAGCCGGTACTATATAAAGAATACTTGCTCTCTGTAAATGCATTGCCTGTTGCGGCGGCAGTTTGTTTGGCCGAGTATAACACGACAGCAAATTTGGTTGCCATATCCAAAGCTTCATTGGCGCGATAGCGGTTCATAGCCATAGAATAGCCGGCAATGCCGCCGATTGATAAAACGCCGATAATAGCTAAAACGCCCAGCATTTCAACCATTGACCGACCTGATTCGTTTGTTCTTTTCATTTTTTTATCCTTTCATTTAGGTTATTTTTCAAACTCCCCGAGCCTGAAAAACGTTGTTTTTAAGGCATTATTGCCTTTTTTTTCATTATTTGAGAGATTCTTTCTCTCAACAAATAGCATAAATTAAACGTACGATTTTTGCAACACTTTTTTTCATTTTTTTCAAAAAAAATTTATTTTGGCCGGAAATTGTTGATATTTCGGTTGTTTTTAAAGGGTTGGTTTTGGCGTTTTGAGGGCAAAAATTACCCCCGAATCCGCGTTGCATTAAAGGTACGTTTATTTGAGGACGGGCAATTAGGAAAATATGTTTGTTTTCGCTATTATTTGGGGGATAAATTCATATTATTGGTAATCTTTTCCCTCTATCGGCGGGTGTGATGCGCTGCTGAAAGGGGCGCATCGCTATGGGCCGATAGGGGGAAGGGTAAAATTCGGCACTTTTTCTTAATTTTCGGCTGATGATATTTTATTTTGAGAGGAGAGATTTTGTTTCTCTCTTATTTTCGGCGGGAAGTGCTATCCCGCTTTTGTGGGATAGCGCGGTGGGCCGAAAATAAGAAAAGAGGCAGAAAAAATATGCCGGTTTTTAATGTTATCGCTGGATTTTCCCTCTATCGGCGGGTGGGACAGACGGCTTTATGTCGTCTGTCGCTATGGGCCGATAGGGGAAAAGTAATGGTTTATTTTTAAGAGTGTTGCACAAAAAAACGTACCTTTAATGCAACGCGGATTCAGGGGTAAAAATTGCCTTCAAAATGCCAAAATTCACCCTTCAAAAACAGCCGAAAAATCAATGAATTCCAACCAAAATAAAATTTTTTTTAAAATTTTAAAAAAAAGTGTTGCAAAAATCGTACGTTTAATTTATGCTATTCGTATACTGAAAGGGAGTCGGAAAATGACAAAAAAATCAAAAAAACAAATGGAAAATCAATCACAAACAAAATATATGCAAAGCAATGAACCGCAAATTGCAGGCGGGGAGGCAGGAAAGAAAAACAGAATAAAAACACAATCTCAAAGCGGGCGCAGTATGATAGAAATGCTCGGGGTATTGGCCATTGTTGCCATTCTGTCCATTGGCGGAATTATTATGTTTCGGTATGCCATGAACTACTATCAGGCCGATCAAATTGCCCATGAAATGAATATGATGCGCACCGATGCGCAGATAAAAATTGCCCAAGGTACGGAAAAATTAGCCTTTGGCGAGCCTTATGATCCGATGGGCGAATCCACGCTCGGACATATTCAATTTAATGATGATTATCCCATTGATTTTGCTTGCGCTTTGGCTGATGAAGAAGCCATTGAACTCTCCGGCATTTCATGTCACGTTGCAAATGCGTATTATATTGAATTGCAAAACATTCCCGAGGGTGTTTGTCGGCCGTTGGCGGAGTTATTGAACGGTCTGAGCGATATTATTGCGTTTAATGTGAACAAAAAGGAATATCCGGATAAAGGAAATTGCGAAGCGGGAAACGAAAATGTTTTAAATGCGGTTTTTTCGGCGGAAGCGGTGTCAAACCTGGTGTTCTGTGAAACAAGTACCGACTGTAACGAATCGCCGAATACGCCTTATTGCGATAATGTTCGTCATGTCTGTGTGGAATGTGTGATTCATGATGATTGCGGCGACCATACCCAATATTGTGAAGAGAATACTTGCATAACATGTCCGAATGAAAAGGTGTGGGACGGAACAGATTGCGTGGAATGTACGGCAGACAGCGATTGTCCCACAGAAACACCGAAATGTGACGGCAAGACCTGTAAAAGGTGTGCGGAGATTGATGAGAGAACGCCTGTTTGGAACGGCGAAAAGTGTGTGGAATGTACGGAAAACAGCCATTGTGCGGCCGGACAAGGGTGTTTAAGCAATAACACTTGCGGAAATTGCAGAGAGAACTCTCAATGCACAAGCAATAATTGCCAAAGCGGTATTTGTGAAAATTGCGAAACAAGCGCCGATTGCACGGAGAATCGATCCTGTGAAAACGGTATGTGTCACGATTCGTGCGTTGAACATCCGTCAGGCTGTGCAAGCGATACGCATTGCGATTCGACCACTTTAAAATGCGAACCCGATTGCCAAAGCAGTGAAGAATGTCCGGACTTGCAAGTTTGCAACCGTTACAGCGGACAATGCGAAGACGATTGCACGGCAGAAGGGGCCATGGATTGCAAAAACGGTTCTCATTGTGATTTAGAAGCTCAAAAATGCCTGCCGAATTGTCAAAGCAGTGAAGAATGTCCGGATTTACAAGTTTGCAACAGTATATCGGGCGTTTGCGAAGATGATTGCACGGCGGAAGGGGCCATGGATTGCAAAAGCGGTTCTCATTGTGATTCGGAAGCTCAAAAATGCCTGCCGAATTGCCAAAGCAGTGAAGAATGTCCGGACTTGCAAGTTTGCAACCGTTACAGCGGACAATGCGAAGACGATTGCACG
>CANREI010000021.1 GCA_947629595.1 uncultured Alphaproteobacteria bacterium
TTTATGTAAGTGAGGTCAGTTTTTGAGAGAACGCTATCACCATTTTCATGTTCCGCTCTTGAAACCCAATTCAGCGGGATACCTCTCCTCTCTTTTCAGCACACCGTGCCGGTACTTCCCGCCGAAAATTAAGAAAATGGCAGGAAAGATATGCTTTTTTTAAGAGCAGTAGCACCAATTAAACGTACGATTTTTGCAACACTTTTTTTAAAATTTTAAAAAAATTTTTATTTTGGCCCAAAATCATTGATTTTTCGACTGTTTTTGAGTGCTTGATTTTGGCATTTTGAAGGCAATTTTTGCCCCCGAATCCGCGTTGCATTAAAGGTACGTTTAATTTATGCTGTTTCTATCAGCAACGGGAGTAAAAAATGACGAAATATGCAAGAAAAAATCAGTTAAAACAGGCAGAAATGCAAGGAAATAAAGCAAAAATCGTGCAAAGGGAAACGGAGAGTCGGAAAATGACAAGAAAATCAAAAAAACAAATTCAAGATCAATCACAAGCGGGATATATGCAAAATAATGAACCGCAAATTGCAGACGGGGAAGCGGAAAGAAAAAAAATACAAATTCGGCAAGATAGAATCATTGAAAATCAATCACAAAACGAGGAAATGATGATTAAAAATACACAGAACAAAAAAGAAAGCTCAAAAAATGAATCAATGCTTTCAATTTACAAGAAAAATATCATTGAAACACACTCACAAAGCGGCCGGTCAATGGTTGAAATGCTGGGGGTGCTGGCCGTTATTGCCGTGCTGTCAATCGGTGGGATTGTGGGATATAAATTGGCAATGAATCATTATCAGGCGTCACAAATTGCCCATGAAATGAATATGATGCGCACCGATGCACAAATAAAAATTGCACAAGGCACGGAAAAATTAACCCTCGGCAGCCCTTACGATGAGAATAAAATCAATTTTAACGGTTACGATACCGCTTTCGGATGCAAATATGTTGATGAAAATGATATTATTTCCGAAGAAACCGTTTCATGCCAAATTGCAAACGCTTATTATATTGAATTACCCAAAATTCCGGACGGCGTATGTCAACCGCTTATACGTCTCATTAACGGCATGGATAATTTAATTGCTTTTTCTGTAAACGATTCGGAATATGAGGAAGGGGGTACTTGTCAAGAGGGAGAGAATGATTTATATGCCGTATTTTCGGGAGAAACCGTATCAGATTTAACACATTGTGAAAGAGATGACGATTGTAAAGAATTGGAAAGCACACCGATTTGTGATTTGTCACGGCATGTGTGCGTGGAATGCACGGAAGAAAAAGGGTGTGAGGGCGAATCGGAATATTGTGAAAATAATGTTTGTAAAACGTGTGCAAGCGGTGTGTGGAACGGAACAAGTTGCGTGGAATGCATAGAGAATGGCGATTGTGAAAATCCGACACCATATTGTAATCCCACAACAAACACGTGCGCTCCGTGTGAAAATGATTCGCAGTGCGATACGGCTCAAAACGAACATTGCAAAACTTCCACGGGTGAATGTGTGGTGTGCGATGAAAATACAGAAATTTGGGATGAAGTTTTAAAAGAATGTCGTTTGGCAAAATCGTGCGAGGAATTGGAGTGCGATACAGATGAATTTTGCTTGAGCAGTGGATGTAGGAATTGTAGAGGCGAGGACGCAAAGTCAATTACAATGACGGAAGAAGAAAGTTGTAAAAATGGTAAATATGAATGCGTTAAGATATCAGAATATCAAGCCCCTAATTACGACTCGACCAGTCCATATGTTATGTCAAATATGATAATGAATTGGTGGAGTACCGAGCGGTTTTGTGCGGCATTACCGGGAAGTAAACACATGGTAGAAATTAAAGATTTGAAATGTAATGATCAAAGTATAGGGGGAACGAAAAATGGTTATTGTTATGCCGATAGCAATAAGAGTAATGTAAGCGATACAATTCGAGCGCTAAGGAAAGCTGAAAATGGAAAAGAGGATCAAGGGATCAATTGGTATTGGCTGAAAGATCAATACAGCACAAGCTCAACCACAGATAATAATTCCTGCGGAGCGTATCATGTGGATCTCAATAATGTCGGTGTAAGCTACGATTCTCGCAATGGCGGCCATGGTCACGCTCATGCTTTATGTAAGTAAGGCCAGCTTTAAAGGCTGATTTTTTAGGGGGACGTCACAATTGCGATATCCCATATCCGCCGATGGGGGAAAAGGAGAGTGTGTTGCACAAAAAAACACACAGTTTTTATTGACAGTAACATTTTATAAATTATTTTTTACCGTAAGAAATACACCACAAACACTCTTATACAAAATGTTTTATGAGAAATCATTTATTTTAAAAAAGGAAATTTATTTTTCGGTTGTTTCCGTTACCGGTAAATCTTTTAAAATATAGCCGCGACCCCAAACGGTTTGAATATATTCTTCGGATGGTGCCAATTTTTCAATTTTTCGCCGAATTTTACACAAGAACACATCAATGATTTTCATTTCCGGTTCGTCCATACCGCCATATAAATGATTTAAAAACTGCTCTTTGTTAATGGTTGTTCCTTTGCGTAACGCCAGTAACTCAAATAAGGCATATTCTTTGCCGGTTAAGTTTAAAACTTTACCGTTAACGGTGACAATTTTGGAATTCAGGTTAATTTCCATACCGCCGGTACGCACTATGGCATCGGCATGTCCTTTGGCACGACGCACAATGGCATTAACCCGCGCCACGAGTTCCGTTCTGTCAAACGGCTTGGTTAAGTAATCATCGGCCCCGCACCCGAAACCCTTTACTTTTTTATCGGGTGCCGTTAAGCCGGATAAAATAAGCACCGGCGTATCGATATGCGCGTTACGCAACCTTCTTAAAACTTCATATCCTTCCATATCCGGCAATAATAAATCGAGAATAATAATATCATATTCATAAAGTTTGGCAACTTGCAACCCGTCTTCTCCCAAATAAGACGTGTCAACGACCATATTTTCTTTTTTCAAAATCAGAGAAATGTTTTGACTGACGGTTTTATCGTCCTCAATTAACAATACACGCATGGGACTGCCTCCTTAAAAAATGGTTTGATAATTAACTTTATGTTAATTTTTATTTTTTTGCAAGCATAACTTTTCATAAAACGAAAAAAAATGATATTTTTTTCCGAATTTACCGTTTAATAAGACATTTATATGCGAGAGTCTGCCTCGTTTTCAGACTTTTTAACAACTATTTTAAAAAAAAGGACGGTACAAGATGAAACAAAAGAAAAACCGACTCGGATTCCATCACTGTTGGCGACAAATGCCTTGTTGCAGAGCATTTAATCAAATGAATGTCGGGGTTGTTTTCACGTTAAACGGGGCTGTTGAGTTTGTCAATCAACAAATGTGTCTGTATTTAAAAAAATCAACAAGACAACTTTACGGAAAAAGCTGGAAATATGTTTTTCGCGGAAATAATCCGTTGATTCGGTCGCTTTTACGGGCGGAAGAAGCTTTAAAAGAATCGGATTGCTGTTGCTATTTCACACAAAAAGCCGTTTTTCCGCTCTGTGCCGACAGACGCGTGTTTCGCATAATGATTTATTGGATTCATCCGCAAAATAAAAAAGCGGGAATTTGTTGGGTGTTTCAGGATATAACCGATTTTATTTCTCAAAAACAATTAAGCTGCTATGAAAAAACATCGATACGGGTTTTTGAATTGTTACGCAAATCGGACGGCCTTTTTGATGAACGACAACTTTTCTATCGATTAACAAAAGAAATTATGACACAATATCCTTTTCGGGCAGCTTGCTTTTTCTCTTTTGAAAACAAATGTCCTCAAATTGCTTTTTCGTTCGATGAAACCGTGGCAAAAGCATATCAGACCTGTTTGTCAAAAGAAGCGTGTTTTCAGCAATCAATTGTTTATAAGGCCATGAAAACGCGTCGGATTATTTGTTGTCGCGATGTATCGTCGCATCCGTTTTATCAAGAATATTTGAAATCAACCGAGATGAATCAATTTGCGGCGGCTTGTGCTTTTCCCGTGATAATTCACCGAAATCTTCAAGGAGTTCTTTGTTTTTACGGAATAAATTCTGATGTTTTCGATTATGTTCTTATTTCTCATTTAAAACAATTGATTCGCGCGGTTTGTTTATATGTCGGTGAAATGCGTTTACGCAAAAAACAACAACAGTCGCTTTCTTCTTTGCAACAACGGTTGGAAAATCAAGTGAAAGCGTTGGAAAAAAATAAAACGTTAATGCAAAAACAAATGCGCGAGTCCAATAAAATCGTGGCCGATTTAATGGTGGCGCGGCATCAGGCGGCTTTGGGCGAACAAACACAAATGAATTTTTTGGCCAATGTCAGCCATGAATTAAGAACGCCGTTGAATGCCGTTTTGGGGTTTGCACAAATTTTGGCTTCCGAAACATTCGGCCCGCTGGGACAACCGGTTTATAAAGAATATGCTTCTTTTATTCAAAAAAGCGCTTTTCATTTATTGGGGTTAATTAACGATATTTTAGATGTCTCGCGAATTGAAGCGGGAAAAGTTGTTTTAAATGAAACGACGGTGGATTTAAAAAAAAGTTTAAGAGAAGCTTTGGATTTAATTTCACAATATCCCGAAGCGGCATTTCGTCAAATAACGCTGCATTTTCAAGGAACCGTCAAACTTTGGGCCGATGAACGGGCTTTGCGCCAGATTTTTCTGAATATTCTTTCCAATGCCGTGAAATTTACACGAAACGGCGGAAAAATTGATATATTCGTTTCACGACTTCCCAACGGAATTCAACTTGTTTTTCAAGATAACGGTATCGGAATTGCCGCGGATAAAATTCAATTTTTGTTTAAACCGTTTACCCAAATTGAAAATATTTTCACCCGTTCTCACGCCGGATCAGGATTAGGACTTGTATTAATTAAAAAAATGGTTATACTACATCAAGGAACGGTTCGTTTGGAAAGTGAAGAAGGTCAAGGAACGAAAGTTATCATTTGCTTTCCCGAAAGCCGAATAATAACTTGAAAGGGGTAAATCATGAGAAAAATATTGATTTGTTTTTTGGCAATTATCGTTTGTTTAACGGCTTGTACGGCCGATGCCGCCAAAACGGCTCAAAAAGAAAAACGCTTTAAAGCGGCACCGACAAAACAGGCCGTTTTGGAAGAAGAACAAACGAATAACCGTAAAAAAATCAGTAAAAAAACGGCACTCGGATGCGGACAGGATCACCCGATTCGGGTTGCGGGCTTTGTTACAAACGCTCCTTTCGGATGGGTAAACGTGATTCCGCCCCAAGGATCGAAACCGGCGCAATATGTAAACGGCGGTTTTTCTTACGATTTGTTTGAGCAGATTGTGAAAGATGCGGGGTTAAATATTCAAAATGTCGGCTATACGTCTTATCAGGAGGCTATGAAAGATTTACGGCGCGGGAAAATAGATGTGGTGGCCGGTGCTTATTTTGATAAGCGTATATTGGGTACCGGCGTTAATTTAATGTTTCCGAGTTATTTCAGCAATCCGATTGTGCCGGTGTTTTTAAAAGGGAAGGAAAAAGAAGTCAACTCATGGAATGACTTAAAAGGTTTGAAAGGTATTGTTCGGCAGGAAGAAAACATTTATTCGCTGGTATTTAATCAACTGCCGAAAGATATTGAAATAAAACAAATCAGCGGTTCTAAAAAAGCTTTTACGATGTTGCTGAACGGGGAAGCGGATTACATTATCACCAGTTTATATGCCGGGGAAGCGGAAATTCGGCGGTATAAATTGGTTGATGATGTTTATTTTTCACCCAAAGCGTTGGTTTCGGCAGAATTATTTTTTGTCTTTTCATCTCACAGTGATTGTCCGGCAATTAAGAAAAAATTAGAGCCGATTTTAAGAAAATTAAAAGAAAATGATGAGGCGTATCGAAAGGCATTTATTGAATATATTGACGAATGGGGCTTACGTTTTAAGGATTCCAAAGGTTTGAAACAAGAATTATATGAAGCCCGACAAAATGCGCCGACAGTTTCCGATGTGTCGGATAAATCGGAAAATACCATTGCTTCCGATGTGTCTGATATTGCATCTGATTCTTCCGATACGCAATCCGATTCAACAGAAACGAATGAAGAATCGACACCGGATTCGGCAAAGCCGGATTCGGATCATCCGACGGGCGAATCAGCGCCGGAACAATCACCGCAATCTTCGGATAAAACCGATCAAACATCCGTTCAAAAACCCGCTGTTTCAGTTGAAAAAGCAACCGATTCAAAGCCCAATCGCCCATTGACGGCGGCCGAAAGAATTCGTAATTTATAATTGTTTGGGTCAAGGTGTTTTTTTTCGTTGACAAAAGACGGTTTTTGCCGAATACTGGAAAACAGACAAAGGAGAGATATGAAAAAAGGGTTAAAACTTGTATTAACGGTTTCTTTCATCGGATCGGCTCTGGCGTGTTTTGCCGGTTATGTTTGGCAATATCATTTTCCGCACACGGAACGACGCTATTATCCCAACGGACAACTCTATGCGGAAACAACGTATCGGGGAAAAGTGAAAGACGGTATCTCCAAAATATATTATGAAAACGGGCATTTACGTTTGTTCTTAACATATAAAAATGATCGGTTGAACGGGTTGTTTCAACAATATTATCCGAACGGAAATCTGATGACGGAGTTTGTTCGAACGGGAGATAAAACAGACGGCACTTTAAAAGAATATTATGAAAACGGTGTTTTAAAATATACGGAGAATTATCAAGATGATATGTTGGAAGGAGAAAGCGTGGAATATTATCCTTCCGGCAAACCGAAAGAATCTTTTTCCTATCGGCAAAATTTAAAAGAAGGTTGGCATATCGTTTATTTCGAAAACGGTGCAGTTGCTTCGGAAACATTGTTTCACAATGATAAAATAAACGGCGAAAAAAGAATTCATTATCCTTCCGGTGCCAAACAGATGTTAATTCCGTTTATCGATAATAAAGTCAACGGAATTGCACAAATGTTTTATGAAAACGGTCGTTTACAGGCCGATGTTCCTTATGTGAACGATGAAATTAACGGCACGATGATCGAATATGATGAAAGAGGCAAAGTAATCGGAAAATATCCGTATATGCATAATCAGCGCGAGGGCGTATCACGTTTATATGATGAAAACGGTATGTTAATGTTAGAAATGCCCTATTTAAAAGGCAAAATTAACGGCATTGTCGTCGAATATTTTGAAAACGGAGAACCGCACGGTAAAATTCCTTATATCGATAATCAAAAAGAGGGATTGGCACAATTTTTCTATCCCGACGGTAAAATTGCCAAAGAAGTTTCGTTTTCAAAAGATAAATTTGAGGGAATCAGCAAAAATTATGATCGAAACGGAATGCTTATGATGGAGGTTTTTTTCCGAAACAATCAAATTATTGAAGGATTTTCATATCAATCGGGAAAAAAAGAACCGCTTTCCGCGCAAGATCTTGCAAAACTTAAAAATTTACAGCATATTTTGTTCTATGATAATCGATCTGTCAGTGAACAACTGTTAGACGGTTTAATTGTCCCATAACGGAAAATACGGTGTATCACAATGAAACTTGATTTTCAAAAACGGCAAAAAACACTCACCATTCTTTTAGAGGGAAATTTTTTGCACTTTGATGCACCCGCGCAAAAAAATGAATTATATGCTTTGGCTCAAAACAGTGCCGTTCGGGAAATAGCAATTGATGCCCGTTCATTGGGTGAATGGGATTCCTCTTTGGTCGTTGTTTTAATGACGTTAATGCAAACGGCAAAGGCAAGAAAAATTGCTTTCAAAACCGCTTCTTTGCCGGCCGATTTAAAACAATTGTTGGAGTTGGCTCTGGCGGTGAATCGGCATCCCGTTCACGATTCAAATCAAACGGAAGATTTTTTGGAACATATCGGTGATTGGGGATTGGGCTTTATGGCTTCCCTGCATCGCGGACTTGTTTTCTTGGGAAACAGCTTTCATTCCGTCGGACGTTTTTTTACCGGACAAGCCGTTATGCGCAGTGTTGATTTATGGCAGGCATTGGAAGAATGCGGGCCGAAAGCATTATCGATTGTCGGGTTAATCAGCTTTATGGTCGGCCTGATTTTGGCATTTGTCGGCGCCATTCAGCTTAAAACATTCGGGGCGCAGGTTTTTGTGGCCAGTTTGGTTACCATCGGTATGATTCGCATTATGGGCGCTATTATGGTCGGCATTATTATGGCCGGTCGAACGGGTGCCTCATATGCGGCAACCATCGGCACCATGCAGGTGAATGAAGAAATTGATGCTTTAAAAACAATGGGGATTCCCGTTTCCGATTTTTTGGTGTTACCGCGCGTGGTTGCGTTGGTTATCACCATGCCGCTGTTGGTTTTATTGGCAGATTTTGCGGGTATGTTGGGCGGTGCGTTCGTCGGAACGGCATTACTGGGTATTCCGGCAGAGGAATATTGGAAATACGCGTGGAGTGCTTTCGGATTAACCAACTTTTTGGTCGGCTTGTTTCACGGTCTTGTTTTCGGGTTTGTCATATCGCTTTGCGGATGTTATTTCGGCGTTTATTGCGGGCGTAATGCCGACAGTGTGGGTGTAGCCACAACAAATGCCGTTGTTTGGGCCATTGTTTGGATGATTGTTTTAACAGGTGTCATCACATTTTTCTGTGAGGTGGTCGGCGTATGAAACAAACGGGAAAAAGTGCGATTTCGGTTAAAAATTTAACAATGGGATACGGCTCGTTTATCCTGCAAAAAGAAATGAACTTTGAAGTGAATCCGCATGATATTTTTATTGTGATGGGAGGCAGCGGTTGCGGTAAAAGCTCGCTTTTACGGGTATTAACGGGATTGGTACCGCCGTTGGCCGGCGGGGTTTGGATTCAAGGCACAAAGTTTTCGGGGGCTTCGCTTCAAAAGCAAAAAGAAATTATGAAAAACTGCGGTATTTTATATCAAAGCGGTGCGTTGTTCAGCTCAATGACTTTGGCGGAAAACGTGGCTTTGCCGCTCAAACAATATACGGATTATTCCGAACAAACCGTTCAAGAAATTGTTTCTTTAAAATTAGCCTTGGTCGGATTGGCGGGGTTTGAAGAATTTTATCCGTCCGAAATCAGCGGCGGTATGAAAAAGCGTGCCGGATTAGCTCGTGCATTGGCATTGGATCCCGATATCGTATATTTTGATGAACCTTCCGCCGGATTGGATCCGATCAGCTCGAAACTGCTGGATGATTTAATGAAAAACATCAATCAAAGTTTAGGCACAACGCTTGTGGTGGTCACGCATGAATTAAGTTCGCTTTTGGATATCGGTACAAACAGCATTTATTTGGATGCCGATACCAAAACAATTATCGGGCGCGGGAAACCGGCAGATTTACTTAAAAATCCGCCGAATCAAACAGTTTATGAATTTTTAACGAGAGGAAAGCAAAAAAATGACAGATAAAGTGCATAAAAAACGAATCGGTTTGTTTTTAGTCATCGGATTTATTTGTTTATTCGGGATTATCGGTACCTTTGTCGTGGAAAACATTATGCCGAACAATAATAAGTTGTTTGTTATGTTCTTTCATGAATCGGTCAAAGGCTTAAATGTCGGCTCTCCGGTGGTGTTAGAGGGGGTAGAAGTCGGAAAAGTCACGCGTATTTCTTTGGAAACAAATCCGAAAACACTCACGTTCAGTATTCCCGTTTTTGTGCGCTTTACACAAGATAATCGTACAAATTCCATTTTGAAAACCATGTTTCAAACGCATCACAGTCGCGAAGAAATTATCAACAAGTTAATTAAAAAAGGCTTGCGGGCGCGATTGGTTACGCAAAACTTTTTAACGGGACAGTTAATGATTGAATTGGTTATGTTACCCGATACGCCCGTTAAACTGGTTGAAACACCGCAAACAAAAGGATTGATTCAAATTCCGACCGTGTTATCAACCATGGGCGAATTATCCAAAGGCATTCAAGATTTACCGTTAAAAGAAATGGTTTATAAGTTTAATAACATTTTGGATATTTTAAGTGAGAGAATACCCGTTATTATGCCGCAGGTGAGTTTGTTGGGCGAAAATTTAAACAAAGCCGTGCCGGCGTTTGTTAATTTAACGGAACAGTTAGATAAAACGGTTCAAAAAGTGGACGGGCAAATTCCGAAAACGGATCAGACAATCAATCACTTTAACGTTACGTTGGATAATATCAGTCGGGCGGCGCGCTCGCTTAAAAATTTAACGGATTATCTGGAAAGGCATCCGGAAGCGCTTTTAAAAGGAAAGGAAAAATAAAATGAAACGATTTTTGGCATTTGTGGCGGGAATAATGTTATTAAGCGGTTGTATCGGGGGATACAGCCCCATGTCGAAATTTTACACATTGGTCGGTGAAACGGATATAACGCCTGTCAGCGAAACAAAAATTTCCGTCGGTGTGTTGCCGGTTCAAATTCCCGATTATTTAAATCGGCCGCAAATTATTTTAAACGGTGTCGGCAATCAAATGGATTTATCCGAAACAAATCGCTGGATTGATTCACTCACCGATTTGGCGCAAAGTGCCTTGATTTTTGACTTGCAACAAGCTTTGCCGAAAGCCTTTGTTAAAACAAAGGGATATGATAATGCCAAATATAATCGGTTGGTTCAGGTTGAAGTGGCGCAAATGGACGGTAAAATAAACGGCACGGCATTATTGTCCGTTTGGTGGCATGTGCAAAATATGAACGGCCGCGAACTTTATCGCACGCGTTTTGAAGCAACGGCACCGGCAGGTGATTCGTATGAAACCTATGCGCAAGCGCAAAGCGAATTGTGGAAACGATTGGCGATTGAAATTGCTTCTTATTTAGCCGGAAAATAAGCGCTCTTGATTTTAACGCTTTTATTTCTTAACTTCTATGATAAGGAGGCAAAAAATGAAAGCGTGGATTAAAGATATTTTGGATATGTTGGCGGCACTTTTTACCATTATCGTTTCGTTAATGGCGGTCGGCGGCACATTGGTGGCGTATGAACATGATTTTTTTAAAAAACTCAATCATGTTGTGAATTATTATCATCAGGAAATTAAGAATATCGAGGAAAAAGATTTATAAATTGAAATAACGCTTGCCATTAACCGACTTTTATGATAGAATGCAAAAATAAGGATACAATAATGCTCTATCAAAAAAGTCTCAATGATAAAACAGCTTTTTGGGAAACCAATTTTACATTTGACGGAAAGTGGCAAAAACTTCAACGACGTTCGGAAAGTGAAATTGCATCGAAGCGCAAGTTTTTTTGTTTTGTTCGAAGAAAGTTTATCAGAAAATGCGCACAAAACGGATTATTGAATCATATTTTCACGAAAGAGCAAATCAAAAAAGCCTTAAAAGGAAATTTACCCGACAATTATGATGTTCATCACATTTTACCGATTTCTTTGGGCGGACAGAACAGGCCGAATAATTTATGCATTATTCATAAAATGGTGCATCATGCTTTGCATCAGCGCTATTGGGATATTATCAGAGATAATTGGGATACGCAACAAAATCCGCTGGCCTATGTTTTTGTGCCGACGAATTTAAAAATCATCAGCGATCAAGGTGCCTCTTTGTTTTTTTCGTCCGCAGATATTTTTAAAATCAAAAAAGAATATAAAAAGCGTTTAAAAATCAGTGCGTTCCATGCCAAGCAAAAAGCTGCCTTACAACAAAAAACAAAAAATCATGCGCGCGTATCGGATCAGGCCTTGCAAAAGAAATATCAGCAGAATAAAGCTGTTGTGCTTAAAAATAAAAAATTAAAAAAACAACAAAGTCGGTCGGATGTTTCCGCACATAAAACAACGCCCGTTCAACCGAAAGAAAAATATCATCGCCCGACATATAAACGATATCAGCAATGGTATCGGGAAGAAGAACGTTAATTTTATTTTGACATTTTCACAAAAAAATGTATAATGAAAAATCTGCTTCATCAATGTGAAAAGCAGAAAATGTATAGAAAGGAAAAGAATGGAAATGATAGAAATTACTTTACCGGATGAATCGAAATTATCATTTAATGCCGGAATCAATGCAGCCGATGTGGCTCGAAAAATCAGTGAAGGTTTGGCAAAAAATGCCGTTGCCGCCAAGGTTAACGGCGTATTGACCGATTTAACAACACCCATCAATGAAAATGCAACACTTTCCATTCTCACAAGCAAAAACGAAGAAGCATTAAGCATCTTGCGTCATACGGCGGCACATATTTTGGCGCATGCCGTCACCCGTTTGTATCCGCAAGCGCAGGTAACCATCGGTCCTGCCATTGAAAACGGTTTTTATTATGACTTTTTCGGAATTATTGTGCGTGAAGCCGATTTACCGAAAATTGAAGCGGAAATGCAAAAAATTGTCTCTGCCGATTATCCGATTACGCGTCGGGTTGTTTCGCGAGCGGAAGCAGCGCGTATTTTTACCGATCGGAACGAAAAATATAAGCTGGAAATTTTAAATGATATGCCGGCGGAAATAACCGAAGTATCGCTTTATCAACAAGATGATTATATTGAGCTTTGTCGCGGGCCGCATTTGCCCTCGACAGGAAAGTTGGGCAAAGCGTTTCAATTAACGAAAGTGGCAGCAGCCTATTGGCGGGGCGACAGCACGCGCGAATCATTGCAACGCATTTACGGCACGGCGTTTTTCTCGGAAAAAGACTTAAAAGCCTATTTCACCATGTTGGAGGAAGCCGAAAAACGCGATCACCGCAAACTGGGCAAGGAAATGGATTTATTCCATTTTGAAGAATATGCGCCCGGTGATGTTTTTTGGCACGAGCGCGGGTGGACATTCTTCCAAACGCTGATTGAATATATGCGCAAGCGTCAAAAAGCGGTGGGTTATGAAGAAGTCAACACGCCGCAAATTATGAATCGCGTGTTATGGGAAACATCGGGGCATTGGAAGTGGTATAAAGATAATATGTTCACAACCACGATTGAAGAAAAAGAATTTGCCATTAAACCGATGAATTGCCCGGGGTCGGTGTTAATTTTCAAGCAAGGCATTACCAGTTATCGTGATTTACCGCGCTATATCGGCGAATTCGGTCGGGTTCATCGGTATGAAGCATCAGGCGCGTTGCACGGGTTGTTACGTGTTCGGGCGTTTACGCAAGATGATGCGCATATTTTCTGCACACCCGAGCAATTAAAAACCGAATTGCAAAAAGTGGTACAATTAATGGTCAGCATTTATAAAGATTTCGGCTTAACCGATATGACCATTAAATTATCCACGCGACCGGCCGAACGAATCGGAAGCGATGAAATTTGGGATTTGTTGGAAGGCGCGTTGGCCGATTCGTTAACGGAAATCGGATATAAATATACGCTCAATCCGGGCGACGGCGCATTTTACGGGCCGAAACTTGACTTTAAGTTCCGTGATGCCATCGGACGGGAGTGGCAATTAGGAACGTTGCAGGCCGATTTAAACTTGCCCGAACGGTTTGATATATCCTATATCGGGGAAGACGGTGAAAAACATCGGCCGATTATGCTTCATCGGGCTTTGTTCGGCTCGTTAGAGCGCTTTACGGGTGTGTTTTTGGAAAACACGGCCGGACATTTGCCGTTTTGGTTGGCACCGGTACAAGCGGTTGTTTTGCCGATTACCGATGAACAGGCGGAATATGCGCATGAAATTAAACATAAATTATCGGTGGCGGGCATTCGCGTGATTGAAGATTGTCGCAACGAAAAAATCAGTTACAAAGTGCGCGAACATTCATTAACAAAAATACCGGTTCAACTGGTTGTCGGCAAAAAAGAAATGGCCGATCAAACGGTTACCGTTCGGCGGTTAGGGTCTGACAAGCAGGAGGTTTTACCGCTTCAAGAGGCCATTCGGCAATTTAAGCTGGAAGCGCGTATGCCGAGCATTGAATACGAAGATTAACTTTGTGTTTTTCTTAAAATAAAAAAGCGAATCCGATTTTTAAATCGGATTCGGTTTTTTATTTGGTGTAACGAAATTAAAAGGATTGAAATTTTAAATTTTCGATACCTGCCGATAAGCTTATTTGCAAATAGTTCGAGCTCTGCCGGCATTTTTATTATCACTTCGAGCGCCATTATTTCCTATATACCCTTCTTTTAAATTTGCAAAAATAATTCTCCAAATTTCATTATTGATATAAATAGAATTTTTAAACCATATATATATGTTTTCATCTTTATATAACTTTCTCAACGTTTCAATGGCTGACGATTTCTCTTTACTTGCATCACATACGGGTTCTTCATAAGGAGGGATAACCGCTTCTTCAGCACCCGCTGCATAGCAACACTGATTCGTAACTTGACTGCCCTTTAAATCAGATAACCCCGGACATTGCCAGTTAATATCATCTACATCTACCATATAAGGTGATAAGTAAAGATTATTATGACAATTTGCCCCTGATTTACCTCGAAAGGCCTCACACCACCGACAAGCATCCCACCAAGCCAATGCCAAATCCGAACCGTAAAATGTTTCGCCGTTTAACTGAACGTGGTTTACTTCTCCCAACGG
>CANREI010000022.1 GCA_947629595.1 uncultured Alphaproteobacteria bacterium
ATTTTTAACACGAATGGCCAATTGTAACGGGGAATGAGAAAATTTGTTGATAATATTTGTTTGTGCACCGTTTTTCAGCAATGCTTCCACGGAATCTTTTCGATTGGACGCAATAGCATACATTAAAGCCGTGTTTCCTTGCATATCTTTAATATTTACGTTCGCATGGTTTTCGAGCAACCACTCCAATGTGCGCTGATTAAAGCGATTAACGCTTAACATGAGAGGCGTTTGCTGATTATTATTCGGCATGTTAATATCGGCCCCTAATGTTTTTAATTGAGTCATGACATCTGTGGACCCGGAACCGGCAGCACGAAAAAATGCCGTTTCGCCTTTCTTGTTGCGCGCATTGATATCGGCACCCGATTTGACAAACAATTCTATGGCCGGTAATGCTTTATGCGTACAAGCTTCCATTAAAGGCGTTCTGTCCGCTTCATCAGTAATATTTAAATTAAGATGATGCGCAACCATGCTTTCTATAATTGCACTGTAGTGACGTTCCGACGGATATTTATGAATATTTTTAATCAGTGTCATAATCGGTAATTGATTATTTTGATCCGGCTCGTTCAGATTAACCCCTGTTTCAATCAGTTTAACGGCATATAATTTTTGTGTGGAATTTTGTAATGCGTAATTTAAGGCCGATTTTAGCCCCTCTTTATCTTTAAGAATGGCGGGATTATCAATAACATCTTCAAATTTATTGGTATCATTATCATAAATAATTCTTATTAAATCAATAGGTTCATTCATTTTTTTCAGCCTTCATTGTCAATGAAATAATAATGCAATTATATGATTGAAGAGGCCTTCTGTCAATGAGAAATTATGTTCATTTCGTAATTTTATGTTTTAAGGATAATAAAGTCGATTGATTTTCTTAAAAAAATACCCGTTTGAAAATTCAAACGGGTATTTGATAACAAGGTTTCTGATTATTCTTCACCTTTGGCAAGTCTTTCATAGAGCTTGAAGCGTTGTTCAATTTGCGCTTGTGCTTTTTTGACCAATTCTTCATAATGCTCCGGATTACTTTGCTTGACGGCTTTAAACCGTGTTTCCGTTGCCATAAAGTCGGCAACCGGACGAGTCGGCTTGCTGTCTAACTGGAATGGATTTAAGCCCTGTTCGGCACGCCGCGGATCAAAGCGATATAACGGCCATAAACCGGTTTCAACCGCCATTTTTTGGTGTTCCAATCCCATTTTGCCGATATCGTATCCGTGAGAGATACAATGACTGTATGCAATAATCAAAGACGGACCGTTAAAGCTTTCGGCTTCGTTCATGGCTTGCAGGGCATGCGAATCTTTTGCCCCCAATGAAATGCTGGCAACATAAACACCGCCCGATGACATGGCAATCATACCCAAGTCTTTCCGCGGTAATTCACTGCCGGCAATGGCAAATTTGGCAGAAGCGCCGATCGGCGTGGCTTTGGAGCGTTGACCGCCGGTGTTGGAATAAACTTCCGTATCCATGACCATAATATTGACGTTTTTGCCGGAATAGAGCACATGATCTAATCCGCCGTAGCCGATATCATAAGCCCAACCGTCGCCGCCCAAAATCCAAACGGATTTTTTCACGAAATAATCGGCATTATCAAGCAAAATTTTGGCTTGTTCACTCGAAAGCGCAGCCAATTTTTCTTTTAATGCTTGAACGCGACCGCGTTGTTCGCTGATTCCTTGTTCCGTTGATTGATCGGCGTTCAAAATGGCGTTCACCAAGTCTTCACCGATTTCGGCTTTCAATTCACCTAATAATTGAATGGCAAATTCGGTTTTAGAATTAATACTGGTACGCATACCCAAACCGAACTCGGCATTATCTTCAAACAAGGAGTTTGCCCAAGCCGGACCGCGCCCTTCGCTGTTTTTGGCATACGGTGTTGTCGGTAAATTTCCGCTGTAAATAGAGGAACAACCGGTGGCGTTGGCAACAATTAAGCGATCGCCGAACAACTGCGTCATCATTTTCACATAAGGCGTTTCACCGCAACCGGCGCAAGCCCCTGAAAATTCAAACAACGGCCGCATTAACGAGACAGATTTAATCATCTTCGGAGAGAGTTTTGTTCTGTCAACATCGGGTAAGGACATAAAGAAGTTAAAGTTTTGAATATCCTCTTCCAAATGTGTTTCAATCGGAACCATATTAACGGCTTTGCGTTCCGGATTCTCTTTGTTCTTTGCCGGACAAACCTGCGTACATAATGAACAGCCCGTACAATCTTCGGGAGCCACTTGAACAACAAACTTATCACCGGCAAACTCTTTGCCTTTATAGTCTGTATATTTGAATGAGGCAGGCGCTTTATCTAAAGCACTCGGGCTGAATGTTTTAGCCCGAATGGCCGCATGCGGACAAACGGAAACGCACTTACCGCATTGAATACAAACCGACGGATCCCATTCCGGAATTTCCGTTGCAATCCGACGTTTTTCATATTTTGCCGTATCTGTCGGCCACGTACCGTCAGCCGTCCATTCGAAAGCGCTGACCGGTAATTGTTCGCCGCGGCCTTCAATAATTTTACCCGTGACCTTTTGCAACAGTTCGGGTGCCGTTGTCGGAATACCCGGTTGCCGTTTGTGAACGGAGTTCGCTTTGCCGATTTTAATTTCATGCAAATGAGCCAAAGAAGCATCGACGGCTTTAATGTTGGCATCAACAATTTCCTGACCTTTTCGGGCATAAGTTTTTTGAATGGCCTTTTTGATTTTATCAATGGCTTCATCGCGCGGCAAAACACCGGAAATGGCAAAGAAACACGTTTGCATAATGGTGTTGATGCGCCGTCCCATACCGGTTTTTCCGGCAACTTCAACCGCATTGATGGCATAGAGCTTAATGTTCTTATCAATAATTTCCTGTTGCACTTCAATGGGCAAACTATCCCACACTTTGTCGCTCGGCTCGGTTGAGTTAATTAAAAACACGGCATTTTTGCTGGCAAACGACAAAACGTCGGTTTTAAACAAGAACGGCATGTGGTGGCAAGCAACAAAACTCGCTTGATTGATTAAATACGGTGCCTTAATCGGATTTTTGGAAAAGCGCAGGTGTGAAGTTGTCATACCGCCGGATTTCTTTGAGTCATACACAAAGTAGGCTTGGCCGTAATAATCATCGCCATCGGCAATAATTTTAATTGAGTTTTTGTTGGCGCCGACCGTTCCGTCAGATCCCAGACCCACGAAAACACAACGGCTGACATCATTTCCTTCAATATCAAACGAAGAATCGTAAGCCAACGACAAATGTGTGACATCATCGTCAATACCGACCGTAAAGTGGGCTTTTTCGGTGTTTTCCAAAACGGCTTTGGCCATTGCCGGTGTAAATTCTTTCGACGATAAGCCGTAACGGCCGCCCAAAACTTTCGGCATGGAAGATAACGAGCCGTTTGAAACGCCTTCCGCCAACGTGGAAACAACATCCAAATAAAGCGGTTCGCCGACGGACCCCGATTCTTTTGTTCTGTCAAGTACGGAAACGTATTTAACGGTTTTCGGCATCGCTTTAATGAAGGCTTCTTTCGGGAACGGACGATACAAATGAATGCCGATAACACCGTATTTACCGCCTTTGGCATTTAAAGCTTTAATCGTTTCTTGCAATGTTTCAACGCTGGAACCGATGGAAACGGCAATGTGTTCGGCATCAGCCGCACCGAAATATTCCACCAAATGATAAGCCCGACCCGTCACTTCTTCAAATTTACGCATGGCTTTTTCAACAATGGCGGGACAAGCATTGTAATATTTATTGGCTGCTTCTTTAATTTGGAAGAAAACATCCGGATTTTGTGCCGTACCGCGTACTTTCGGATCTTCCGGCTTTAAAGCATGTTTTGTTGTAAAATCGGTCGGAATATCGGCCATTAAAGTTTTTAAATCCTCATCGGAAATGAGATTGATTTTGTTAATTTCATGCGACGTTCTGAATCCATCAAAGAAATGAATGAACGGAATACGCGAGAGGAATGTGGACATTTGCGCAATGGCGGCAAAATCCTGTGCTTCCTGAACGGAATTTGAAGCAATCATGGCAAAACCCGTTTGACGGCAAGCCATCACGTCGGAATGATCACCGAAAATGGAAAGCGCATGTCCTGCAATGGTTCGCGCGGCAACGTGCATAACAAACGGTGTTAATTCACCTGCAATTTTAAACATATTCGGAATCATGAGCAATAAGCCTTGTGAAGCCGTGTATGTGGTGGTTATTGAACCGGCCTGCAATGACCCGTGAACGGCGCCGATGGCACCGGCTTCCGATTGCATTTCCAAAACTTCCGGTACTTTACCCCAAATATTTTTGACGCCGGCGGCCGACCATGTATCGGACCATTCGCCCATGGGCGATGACGGTGTAATCGGGTAAATAATTGAAACTTCATTCAGTTTATGAGCGACCAAAGCAGCAGCTTCATTCGCATCGAGCATTTTCATTTTTGCCATATTTTCTTCCTTTCAGTTAATTAAAAAATATGTTATCCTTTTATACGCCCGAACAAAATAAATGTCAATTGAAAAAATGCATATTATTTTGTTAAAAAGTTTAGAAACGGTTATTCTCTTTATATTTAAAGAGGTTTTGAAAAATGATTTTTTTGCCGTAAAAAAACGGGCGCTTTTAAAAGCAAACCCGTTTTTTTAGATGATTTATTTTTTGAAAGCTTTTTGAATGCCTTCAATAAAAGGCCCGTCAGCCGGACAAAATGAAAATTGATTGAGTTCTTCGGGTTTTACCCAACGGGCATCTTCATGCTCATATAAATGCGGAATTGTTTCGGAATCGCAGGAAGCCCAGAAAGCATTTAAATGAAAAGCGCCTTTATCGGGATATTCATAGGTTTTATCCATAAAGAATTCTCCGACGATAATGGGTTTTTCAAATTCTTCCATAAATTCACGCGCAACGCATTCTTGCAGTGTTTCGCCTTTTTCCAGTTTTCCGCCGGGAAATTCCCACATAAATTCCTGGTGTTTTCCCTTTTTGCGTTGGGCAATTAAAATTTTGCCGTTATGAACGACAATCGCCATTGAAATTTCAATCATGATCGCTCCTTTTGTTTTTTGTTTATTGAAAATTGAGAATAATGAAATGTATTTTTCCCGATAAAGGCCGGCTTAATTAAACTCTCAAAAGAATAGGGACGTTTTACATTATCCAATGAAACAAATTCACAATTATTTGAGGTAAAAACAGGCTCGATATCCCGTTTAAACAGAATTTTAAGTCCCTCTGTAATTTGAAAGGCATTATTTTTAAAGATATTTTTTTGAATGGCTTTTGACAAAACGGCATTTAATTCCGTTTCCGTTAATAAAGAAACTTTGTCCGTACACATTTTTTCAAATGTAACGGGATGATTGCAATCAATTTTATAAATAATACCGTTTGTCAAATAAATAATTTGTTTATCATCACATAATTGTGGCGGTAAATAGTATATATCACTGTTTTCCAGGTGATGATAAAAATTTTCATAATAACGAATTCTGTGTTGTTGCCAAATATATAATTCCGATAAAGAGGGTAACGTTTTCGGTTTTGCTTCAATTTCGTTTTTTTCGGCATATTGCTTATAAATCGGATATAATTTGGAAGGCAGTTTCTTGTCGTTTGTCCACATGCGAATGATTTTTAAAACTTTTTTCCATGACATGATTGAATTTTTTGTTTTATCCGTCAAATTTCTTACCACAAAATGAGGATGCGCGGCATTCAAAGAAATTTCATACATCAGCGGATTGTTTTTTTCTTTAAAATATAAAATGTGATCTTTGCAGAGCAGGGGATTTAAAGAAAGAGAAACGGCATCTTCCTTATTATGACAAAGTCGGTTATTTAATTGAATGCGTTGTTGAAAGCATTTCATGGAATAAAAGTAATTAAAATCAGGAAGTTGCGGGATTTCACCCATAAAAACGATATTCTCGTTTGCTTGACCTTTGGGCGGTAAGTGCCACGTTTCCTGCGGTGGCAAAGCGGTGATATCAACCAACAAATCTGTTTTATGTGAGGGAAAAAGCGTATCCAGATACGGTAGTAACTCTTTTTTCTCATCAAAATCATTGGTTCGATTTTTCAAAAAAGAAAAGCATTCTGTATTTAATAACATAATATTATCCTTTCTGTAATGTTTTTTGATTCGGTTTATTTCGATTGAGAAATTTGTGATGCATAAGCGTTATTTTGTGCATCTTAAAATATGATACTTGCGGGCTTGATTTTTCTTTAAGACTTTCTTGAAAAGCTTTCCGAATACTGTTAATAAGAGGTTTATGTTTTTGTGTAACTGTTTTTGATAACCAATTGATTAACAATTCTATTTTGTCGTTATTCATGGGAATTGCTCCGGTGGGAGCCGGAAAATAAGAAGCGGATAAAAAGCGGCCTTGCTTTTTTTCGAAAAATTCAACAACAAAATCATTTGCGGCCAAGCGCGCGATTCGAATTCGATAGGGTGTGAGACTTGAATCTGCATCAGGATACAACCCGCTCACGGTTAACAAATTTCCCTGTTGATGAAATTGACAACCGCATGATAAAGCTTTTTCATTGCTTTTTACCGATGAATCCGCCTTTTTATCGACTCGTGTGTTCATTTTATTCCTTTTCAACTTTATTTGATGCTAAGAATATCATATTATCAATATTATGTCAATATTTTTTGTAAAAAAATTTTTTTGTTTTATTTTCTGTCTTTTTTATAACGTTTTTATTTTTAAAAAAGAAATTTTTTATTAAAAAGTAAACAAAAGGTAAACAGAAAATGATAAAAAATATTGAAAACATTATGTTTCTGTTGACAAAGTTTAAAATTCGGGTATAGTGAAATAAAAAAAAGGAACGGAAAAAATAAAATGGCGGAAAATCGTTTAATCACCCCTCAAAAACTTGCCGGTGATGAAGAACTTTATACCGGTTTAAGACCTCAATGCTTTGCCGATTTTGTCGGACAAAAGGCAATTTGCGATAATTTGCGCGTTTTTGTCGATGCGGCCAGAAATCGGGCAGAAGCGCTTGATCATACGTTATTATTCGGCCCGCCGGGATTGGGTAAAACAACATTGGCGCAAATTATTGCCAAAGAATTGGGTGTCGGGTTTCGGCCGACATCGGGGCCGATGATTTCCAAAGCCGGTGATTTGGCTGCCATTTTAACGAATTTGGAACCGCGCGACGTGTTGTTTATTGATGAAATTCATCGGTTGAATCCCACGGTTGAGGAAGTTCTTTATTCGGCCATGGAAGATTTTCAACTCGATATTATTATCGGCGAAGGGCCGGCCGCCCGTTCGGTTCGCATTGATTTGCAACCTTTTACGTTGGTCGGTGCCACAACACGTTCGGGCTTATTATCCAATCCGTTGCGGGATCGATTCGGTATTCCGTTGCGCTTGCAATTTTATGAAACGGAAGATTTGATGAAAATCGTGCATCGCGGCGCCAAATTGCTCAAAATGGATATGCATGAAGACGGCGCGCGCGAAATTGCCCGTCGCTCACGGGGAACGCCGCGTATTGCAGGGCGATTATTGCGACGTGTGCGTGATTTTGCGGGGGATAAACCGGTCGATAAAACGTTGGCGGATATGGCTTTAACGCGGCTGGATGTTGATCAGTTCGGTTTGGATTTAATGGACAGACGTTATTTAACGTGTATTGCTTTAAAATACGGCGGCGGGCCGGTCGGCGCCGATACATTATGTGCGGCCTTATCCGAGGAACGCGATACCATTGAAGAAATTATCGAGCCGTATTTAATGCAGCTGGGGCTTGTGATGCGGACCCCGCGAGGGCGCGTGATTTCCGAAGCCGGTTGGAAGCATTTGGGTATGAAATGTCCGGCAGGGCAGGCACAAGGTTCATTGTTAGATACTTTACAGGAGTAGAAAAATGATTAGTCAAATAACTTTGCGGGTCTATTATCAAGACACGGATGCGGGCGGTGTTGTTTATCATTCCAGATATTTGGATTTTGCCGAACGCGGACGGGCGGAAATGCTTGTTCAGGAAGGCGTTGACGTTAAATATTTTCTTGAAAAAGATATTTCTTTCGTGTTAAGACATGCCGAAGTTGATTATATAAAACCGGCAAAATTAGACGATGTGTTAACGATTCAAACGCGTGTCAAAGAAATAAAAAATGCCAGTATGACATTGGAACAAACCTGTTTGAGCGAAGACGGAACGGTTTTGGTTGTTATGCATATTCAATTGGCGTTTATCAATCCGCAGACGTTACGCCCCGTTCGTATGACGCCCGATGTGAAAGAAATCTTTTTAAAATATGTTGAAGGAGAATAAGTTATGCAACAAGAAGCTTTGAGATCATCGCTGTCCATGTACACCATGTTCATGGATTCGGATATATTTATGAAACTGTTGATATTAGGGTTGTTATTTGCATCGGTTTGTTGTTGGGCAATTATTTTTGACAAAGCCTTTTTATTTAAGCGTATTCGCTTGGGAATGAAAGCTTTTGAAGAACAATTTTGGTCCGGCGGTTCGTTGGAAGCCATTTACAATGCCAACGCGCAAAATCCGAGCAATCCCTTGGCGCTTATTTTTGTAACGGCCATTAAAGAGTTTCGGCGATCGCTGACCGAAAAGAAAAAAGCGGGTTCCAATATTAAAATTCAGGAACGCATTGATAAAGTGATGCAAATTGCCATTGATCGACAAGTCGATAAAATGGAAACAAAAATGATTTTTTTGGCTTCAACCGGTTCCGTGGCGCCGCTTTTGGGCTTATTCGGAACGGTGTGGGGCATTATGGACAGTTTTAATGCCATCGGTTTAACGCAAAGCACGAATATTGCGGCTGTTGCCCCGGGTGTGGCCGAAGCTTTGTTTACCACGGCCGTCGGATTGATAGCTGCCATTCCGGCCGTGATTGCCTATAACAAATTATCGAATGACATTGACCGCATTTCCCATCGAATGGAAACGTTTTCCGATGAATTAAGCGCCATTCTTTCGCGACAGATTGATCAGGTGGAAGGATAAGTTATGGCGCGTTCAATCCGAAAAACAAAAATTCGCTCCGAAGTTAATTTAACGCCCCTGATTGACGTGATGACTTCGTTATTGGCTATTTTTATGATTACGGCACCGCTTTTAACATCGGGCATACCGCTGAATTTGCCCAAAGGTGACGGAAAGCAACTTGAAGGGGAAGATAAAACGTTGGATATCAGCGTTGATTCGCAAGGAAAAATTTATATCGGCACCGATGAAACGGCCTTAAAAGATTTAATTACCAAGGTCAAAGCCGTTGTGGCGGAAAATCCGGCCATCGGAATGGTAATCAGCGGTGATAAAAATGCCTCTTACGGCACGGTTATTGAAGTGATGGCTTTATTGAGAAGTGCCGGATTCACACAAGTCGGTTTAAAAACCGATGCTAAAATTATGATGCCTTAAAAGAAACAGAAAACAACATGACGGGCTTAAATGAACTTTTTGAAACAACCACGAGACAGTCTTATTCGTTAGGACTGTCGGTTGCGTTGCATGCCATAGTGGTGTTTTTAATGCTGTTTAATTTTTCGTGGGGCACGAGTGATACCGATAAAACACCGCCTGCCATATTGATGGTTGATTTAACAAAGGTACAAATCAGCGACAAAACAAATTTACCGCCGAAAGCGGAAAAGAAAAAGGAAACGCCCACACCGGCGGTTCAACCGCAGGAAAAACCCAAGGAGCTGCCGAAAGAAAAGCCTCAAACCAAAACACCCGCCGTTAAGCAGGAAGCGCCGCAAAAGAAAGAGGAAGTCAAGCCGGCGGAAAAAGCGCCGCCCAAAGAGGCTGCCAAAGTTGTTGAGAAAAAAGAGCCGCCGAAACAAAAACCGAAACCGCAACCCAAAGAAAAGCCCAAACCGAAACCGCAGCCCAAGCCGCAACCAAAGCCGCAAGCGAAGCCGCAAGTGAAGCCAAAGCCGAAAAACGACTTGCAAAGTTTGTTGGCATCGGTAGAAAAAGTTAAAAAACCGGCCAATCCCGCACCGCAAGAGGTTGAAGAAGTTGATGAAAATTTAGCGCTTAATGACGGTATTGAGGGGGGAACAAGCGGCAGTCGGCTTGAAATTTTAAGCGTTTCGGAAAAAGATTTTATTGCCAATGCTATTCGTCAGCATTGGAATGTGAATGCCGGTGTTGAAAATGCCGAAAATATGATTGTGGAATTGAGTGTTCTTTTGAACAAAGACGGGGGCGTAAAAGATGTGAAAATATTAAATCAAAAGAATTATCCGGCTTTTCAATCAATGGCGGAAAGCGCCCGCAGAGCCATATATATTTGTGACGGATTAGGGGAAGAATCGCCTTTTCGGATACTGGCAAAAAAGCACACGAAGAATTATAATACTTGGAAGAAGATACATTTATACATGAACCCGATTAAAGGAGAAGTTTATTAGATGAGAAAATCAGGAAAATTATTTTTAATTGCGTTGTCGGTCGTTCTGTTTGTTTTTTTCGGACAAACGGCCCGAGCAGAATTAACCATTAACGTTACGGGATCACAATCGGAACCGTTGCCTTACGCTATGCCCGATTTAACGGGAACGAGTTATTCGGAAAACACGTTGGGAGAGGATATAACGGCCGTTGTCACAGCCGATTTGGAGCGTTCGGGGCTTTTTCGGCATATTAATCCCGATGCTTATATTCAAAAGTTAACCGATACGAATGTGCGGCCGAATTTTGCCGATTGGCAAGCTATCAATGCGCAAGCGCTGATTTACGGTACCGTTCGGGAAACGGGTGATAAGATAACGGTTTCGTTTCGAATATGGGACGTGTTTGCACAAACACAAATGGAAGCAAAATCATTTACGGCTTCTTCCGAATCGTGGCGGAAAGTGGCGCACATGATGGCCGATTATATTTATGAACGTTTAACAGGCGAAAAAGGTTATTTTGACACAAAAATCGTGTTTGTTTCGGAGCGGGGCAATCAGCTTAATCGGGAAAAACGGTTGGCCGTTATGGATCAGGACGGTGAGAATTTTCAATTTTTGACCAACGGCAAAGATTTGGTGTTAACGCCGCGCTTTTCGCCGAATATGAAAGAAGTGGCTTATTTTTCGTATCAGGAGGGCAAGCCGAAAGTTTATTTAATGAATATTGCCGATCGGCGTTCATCGTTGGTGGGTAATTTTCCGGGTATGACGTTTGCTCCGCGCTTTTCGCCGGACGGTACGCATTTAATTATGAGCCTCTCCAATCGCGGAAATGCCGATATTTATACGTATAATTTGAAAACAAAAACAAAAATGCGTTTAACGGAACACCCGTCGATTAACACATCGCCGAGTTATTCGCCCGACGGGTCACAAATTGTGTTTAACTCCGACAGAGGCGGTAATCAGCAGCTTTATATTATGAATGCCGACGGTTCCAATGTGCATCGCATCAGTTTCGGCGAGGGAACGTATGCAACGCCGGTTTGGTCGCCGCGCGGTGATTATATTGCTTTTACGAAAGTTCGACACGGGGAGTTTCATATCGGTGTCATTAAACCGGACGGTTCGGGCGAAAGATTGATTACAAACGGCTTTTTGGTTGAATCGCCGAGCTGGGCTCCGAACGGGCGTGTTTTAATGTTCTATCGGCAAAACAAATCCGACAGAAACGGTAACGGCGGTACGGCAAAGTTATATACCATTGATATAACGGGTTATAACGAACGACAGGTTAAAACGCCTGCCGATGCTTCCGATCCGGCGTGGTCGCCGTTATTGCATTGAGAGATTGTTTTTTCAATAAAAAGCGGCTTTTCAGTCGCTTTTTTTGCAAAAAAAAGAGATTCTTTTTTATTTGACAACCCCTTAAAAATGTGATAAAATACATACGAACAGCAAGGAGGTGCCCGCATGGTTGAAAAAACGGAAGAAACAGAAAAACAATTTCGAAACGATTTAAATAACATTGAATCGCTTATTTCATCCAGAACAGTTTCCGTTCAGCAAATTAACGATGCGTTGAGAATGGCTTTTGCATCGGCTGCCTCTTTGCCGAACGCGGAAAAAGCGCGAATTGTTAAAGAATATAATGTGTTGGCAGGGTATATTAAAAACAGCATCAACACGGGAAAAAGCGGTAGCGGTGTTATGAGCAGTCGTGGCAACGCTTTACAAAATGATATTACTGATAAAGTCTATAATGATCAATATTGTCAGGCATTATTTGAAAAATCTTTAACGGATGTTACGGCTTTAAAAGATGCCATGGAAAACGGATATGATGTGAATAAAGGCTTTTCCGATAAGGCTTTTAATTCTTTTCATCGGCACAGTCATAAATTTGCCGAAGGCGTTAAAAAAATGGTTGATTTCATTAAAACCGGCACGCCGGAAGAATTTAACGAGGTTTTTAAGAAGGCAGCGGAAGATTATAAAAATACCATGTCTCATTTTGATGTGCTTGATCAAACCATTACGGGTATGAATACCGAAAACCTTCTGAAAGAACAAGAAAGAATGAAAGAAGAGCACGAAAAATTAAGACAGCTCGATATGATGATTAAAGGATTGGAAGAAGCCGCCAAAACGGAAACGGATCCCGTTAAAAAAGAACAAATCTTGAAAGGCATTGAATTGGCATCGGAAGCGCGTCAAAATTTAGGGGTACGCGTAACACGAATTGATATACAAATCAATCAGCGCTTAAATCCGACAAATGAAAACGAACAGACGGGAAATTCTACGTTACGCAAATGTGGTCAAGAGGTAGAAGAGGAGCAAAATAATCAGGCTCATCAGGCCTCCGGTCGCGGATATTGAGTAAAATTAAAGGAAAATCAAGTTTAAAAATACATTTATTCAAAACTTTAATTTATCAATTTAACTTATTAAAAAATAAAGAAAAATATAAAATAAAACCGCCTGATTTTTATCAGGCGGTTTAAAGCAGTGCTTGAACCCTTAGGCTTGCTTTTCATAAACACCGAAAACACAAGTTTGAATGCTCATTTGTGCGCCGTTTTCAAATGTTAAAGCATTATTTTGAATGTTGGCGGCATTTAAAATATCTTCTCTTGCCTCATTTAAAAGAGTTGCTTCTTTTTGAGAACACGTCAGCACCAATTTTTCAATCGGCGTTTTCACCGATTTCTTTTCTTCCGCTTTTTGCTTGCGAATGAGGTTAATGGCTTGGGCCGCTTGTTCATAAACGGCCGGATTTCCGGCTAAATGCGCCAGTTCGTTCACGCTCGGAAAGGCGGCTTTATGAACGGATTGATTTCCTTTTCCCCACGGCCGACATTGCCACACTTCTTCCGTTGTAAAGCTTAAAAACGGCGCGAACAGCCGCATTAACACGTCAATGGCAAGCATCAGCGTTGAAACGGCAGAAGTCGGATTCTCGCCGTAAGCGCGACCTTTAACCAATTCCAAATAATTATCGCAAAAATCCCAGAAACATTTTTCCGTTACTTCCAAAGCAAAGGCATAATCGTTTGATTCAAAAGATTTTTCCGCTGTTTCAATCACTTCTTTCAATGAAGCGATATAAGCTTTATCCAGCGGGTTTGTAATGTTTTTATGATAATCTGCATTTAAATCAACACCCGATTTTTCCGTCATCATAAACACAAACTTGGCGGCATTAAATATTTTCATACTTAATTTGCGCCCTTGTTCCATAATTTGCTCTTCAAAGGCCGTATCAATGCCGAGTTT
>CANREI010000023.1 GCA_947629595.1 uncultured Alphaproteobacteria bacterium
TGTATGGGCATGGCGCAATGATGACCGACTCGCACGCAAATATGTTGTTGCGCCAACAAAAAAGCAATATCCGAGGGGTGAATTCCTTGAATCACAAACGACACAATGCCTTTTTTCAACGCGGGATCATTACCGATAAATTCAATGTTTTCAATTTCCTGCAATTGAGAAACCAACAGGCGCGTTAATTCTTTTTCTCTTTGCTCAATTTGCGCCATACCGATTTGATTGACGTAATCAACGGCGACCGCCAATCCGACAGCCTGCACAAACGGCGGCGTACCGGCTTCAAACTTATTCGGCAAATCGGCAAACGTTGTTTTTTCAATGCTGACTTCCCGAATCATATCGCCCCCGAACTGATAGGGTGACAAAGCGTTTAAAGCCGCTTCTTTACCGTATAAAACACCAACTCCCGTGGGGCCGTAAAGTTTATGTCCCGAAAAAGCGAAATAATCACAATCCAATGCGCTAACGTCAACCGCCTGATGCGCCACGCTTTGTGCGCCGTCAACCAACACTTCGGCACCCGCCGCGTGCGCCTTTTTCGTTAAATCGCGTATATTATTTTCCACGCCCGACACGTTTGAAATATGCGTTAAAGCAACCATTTTGGTGTGCGACGATAATTGTTTTTCAAAATCAGCCGTATCTGCTTTGCCGGACGGTAAAATTTGAAACGTTTTAAACGTGGCACCGCTTTCAAGACACGCTTGTTGCCACGGCACGAAATTGGCATGATGCGCCGCAACGGAAACCAACACTTCATCGCCTTTTTTCAAGCGTTTGGCATAACCGCTCGCCACCAGATTGATGCTTTCCGTTGCGCCTTTGGTAAAAATAACCTGCTTTACGGGCGCATGAATAAACGAAGCAATGCTTTCTCGGGCTTGTTCATAGCGTTCCGTTGCCCGATTAGCCAGCGCACAGCTGCCCCGATGAACATTGGCATAAGAAGAAGCATACATTTGATAAAGCGTATCGAGCACACATTTGGGTTTTTGCGTTGAAGCCGCCGAATCCAAAAACACCGTGTTTTCATTTTGAAAAACGGGAAAATCTTTTTTATAATCGATCATGAAGCCACTCCCGAACAATAAAATGATAATCAGCGGGCAAAACATCTTGTAAAAAAGCCGTCAACAACAGTTGATACGCCGTTTTTTCATCAATGCCGCGCGATAAAAGATAAAACAGCTGATTTTTATCAACGGGGCCGACGGCAGAACCGTGCGAACAAATCACGTCATCGGCGTAAATTTCCAGCTCGGGCGTTGCCTGCACCTGCGCCGTATCCGACAACAAAACGGCCCGATGATTTTGCGTTCCCTCGCATTTTTGCGCATCGGGCAAAATGTGAATCGTTCCGGAAAAAGCACATTTTGCTTTATCGGCAGCAACCCCTTTCACCGTTTGGGTCGATTTTGTTTTGCCCGCCGCATGCGTTACATCAAAAACCAGCGATTTTTGCGCGCTTTCGGCCCCGAAATAAACGCATTTTAAATCACACGAAGCCCCTTCTTCTTTTAACACGACTTTCAAAGCAATCGACTCGCCCGTTTGAATGAATAAACATTCAAAGCATTCATTTTTGTGCACTTCAACAACCGACGGCAGCGTTTTAAAATCCGCCGGTTCGTAAACGCCGTTTTTTTTGACCAGACAGATGTTATTTATATTCTTCATAACCCTTTTCTTCCACCTGTAACGCCAATGAGCGATCACCCGATTTGACAATGCGCCCGTTTACCAAAATATGCACAAAATCAGGCTGAATATAATCCAACAACAAATGATGATGTGTAATTAACAAAAACGAACGTGTGTTTGAGCGTAACACATTGATTCCGTCGGCAACCACTTTTAACGAATCAACGTCTAACCCCGAATCCATTTCATCCAAAATACAAAAATCAGGCTCCAAAAAGGCCATTTGGAACGTTTCCATTTTCTTTTTTTCACCGCCCGAAAATCCCACATTCACGGGCCGTTTTAACATTTCATCGGTTACTTTTAACGCCAAAGACCTGAGCTTTAACCGTTTCATATATTGAACGGCATCCAGCTCCTTTTCGCCCAGATATTTTCGTTTGGCATTTAACGCCGTTTTTAAAAACAAAGCCGTACTCACCCCCGGCAATTCCGTCGGATGTTGAAATGCCAAAAACACGCCTTCATTGGCGCGCATATCCGGCGTCATAGCCAGCAAATCTTTATCTTTAAACGTGATATCACCTTGGCTGACCCGATAAGCCGGATTTCCCGCAATCACGTTGGAAAGCGTGCTTTTACCGGCCCCGTTCGGTCCCATAACGGCATGAACCTCTCCGGCGTTGATTTTTAACGAAAGCCCTTTTAATATTTCTTTTTCGCCGATTCCGGCATATAAGTTTCGAATGTCTAAAAATGTCATATTCAATCCTCTAACCTTTTCATCACTTTTTGCAATTTTATCGGTATGCGCTCCTGAACAGCCTGCTCGATTTGATAAATATGTTTCATTTGCGCCAACATAATTTCAACATCTGCCGTTTCATCAATCACGGCATCTAAATTATTTTGATTGCGATTGATGTTTTTAATCAATTCTTTTTGCAATTCGCTCATTTCCTCCAACAAGGTTAAAATCTGTGCGGATTTTCCCCATTTTTGAACGGCTTTTTCCATAATTTCCTTTGAAACGGCGCCCATTATCCGATACTCCCTTCCAGTTGAATGCCGATCAGACGTTGCGCTTCAATGGCAAACTCCATCGGCAGTTTTTGCATCACTTCCCGACAAAAACCGTTCACAATCAGCCCGATGGCTTCTTCCGTCGACAACCCGCGCGATTGTGCATAAAACAATTGCTCCTCCGATATTTTACTCGTGGTGGCTTCGTGTTCGATAACGGCCGTTTGATTGGCACTTTTCATCACGGGAATGGTGTGCGCCCCGCACTTGTCACCGATTAACAAACTGTCGCATTTTGAAACGTTACGGGCATTTTGTGCCGTCGGTGCCATTTGGACCAACCCGCGATAGGTATTATCGGAACGGCCGGCGGAAATGCCTTTGGAAATAATGGTCGAAGAGGTATTTTTGCCTAAATGAATCATTTTTGTTCCCGTGTCGGCCTGCTGATAATTGTTAGTCAGGGCAACCGAATAAAATTCACCGACCGACTCGTCACCTTTTAAAATACAGGACGGATATTTCCACGTGATGGCGGAACCCGTTTCAACCTGCGTCCACGACAGTTTGGCTTTACGATAACAAAGCCCGCGCTTGGTCACGAAATTATAAATACCGCCCTTGCCTTCTTTATCGCCCGGATACCAGTTTTGCACCGTGGAATATTTCACAAACGCCTTTTCATGCACAATAATTTCAACAATGGCGGCATGCAATTGATTTTCATCGCGTTGCGGCGCCGTACACCCTTCCAGATAACTGACGGACGATTCGTCATCGGCAATGATGAGCGTTCGCTCAAACTGCCCCGTATTTTGGGTATTGATTCGAAAATAACTCGACAATTCCATCGGACACGTTACGCCTTTGGGAATGTAAACAAACGACCCGTCCGAAAAAACGGCACTGTTTAACGCCGCGAAAAAATTATCGGTATACGGCACAACACTGCCCAAATATTTTTGCACCAATTCGGGATAATCCCGCACGGCTTCGGAAACGGAGCAAAACAAAATGCCTTTTTCTTTTAAAGCGGCTTTATAAGTTGTGGCAACGGAAACACTGTCAAAAATGGCATCAACCGCCACACCGGAAAGAATTTTCTGCTCTTTTAAAGGAATACCGAGCTTTTCATAGGTTTTTAACAACGCCGGATCGACCTCATCCAAACTTTTCGGCGCTTTTTTTGTTTTGGGCGCGGCATAATAATGCAAATTTTGATAATCAATCGGCGTATACGTTAATTTTCCCCAATGCGGCTCGGACAATGTGAGCCAATGGCGATAAGCCTTTAACCGAAAGTTCAAAAGCCATTCGGGCTCATGTTTTTGTGCCGATATATATCGAATCACCTCTTCCGACAAGCCTTTCGGCGCCACATCGGACTCAATATTCGTTTCAAACCCGTATTTATAAGGTTCCGTCACAAATCGGGCTATCTGATTATTTTCCTGTTTCATTTTCTCACTCATTTTTTGGAAAGAATGCACTTTTTTTGAAAAAAAGTCAAGAAAAAGCATTTTTTTACTTGTAATCTGATTAAAAAACGGTTAATCTGTTTTCATCTGTCAAGGAGAAAAAATATTTTATGCCTGAAAATGCGGATTATTTGTCTTTATTGCACACAATATTTTTTACGACAACAATTTTGTTTATGATTCTTTCATTTGCATTGGTTCGTCGAATCGCCCGATTGCGGGCTAAAATAGATTATTTCCGCACACAAATCAACGAACAAACCAAAGCCCTTTCCAAAAAAGAAAATCCGTTAAAATATTTAAAACCCTATGAATCCGAATCGTCAAAAAGCATTATCGTTTCGGTTGATTCGCATCACAAAATGACTTACGTCAACGACTATGCCGAAGAATTTTTCGGCTTTACGCGCGCCGAGATGATCGGGAAAAACGTGTTTCAAACCATTTATGCCGGCGAAAACGAATCCGATACAAGCGAACATAAAAACATTATCGATCAAATTTTAACCTATCCGCGCATGTATTTGGAAAATGAAAGCGAAGCCACCAAAAAAAGCGGGGAAAAAGTTTGGATTTCGTGGACGAATCGCATTATTTACGATGAAGATAACAAACCCAAAGAAATTCGCTCGGTCGGCTTTGATATTACCAAGCGCAAACAATTGGAACAACAGCTTTGTTCGCTTTCATCATACGATTCGGTAACGCAGGTTTATAATCGCGAATCGTTTTTGCAGGCCGGTATTAAAGAATTAAAACGGGCGGAAAGATACAATCGGCAAATGAGCTTGATTATTATGCGATTCGATTTTTTCCACACCGTTCAATCCGATCAGGAATTCAGTGACGAAATTTTAAAAGATACTATTGACATTTGCGAAAAATCCATTCGCGAATCCGATATTATCGGACGGTTAAACGATATTGAATTCGGCATTATTTTACCCGAAACGCCCATTGAAAACGCTCTGTTTTTTGCCGAACAACTCAAACGAAAAATTCAAGAACGCAACTTGAATAATAAAGACTTTTTTATCAATGCCTCGTTCGGCGTTGCCGAAAAAACGAAAAATGCAACCATCGATACCCTGTTAACCAAAGCTTTTACGGCTTTAAAAGCCAATGAAAAATCATCTGCGCAACAAAAACGCAAAGGAGTCAGAAAATGAAAGAATTGATTTTGAAAAACACCAAAGTTCAATTGGGAATTTTGCCGGAGCTCGGAGCGGCACTTTCTTTTTTGAAATACACGCAAAACAATACCGTTCGAGATATTTTGCGTCCCTATGAAGCCGGCGGAAAAGCTGATGCCAACAATGCCTCTCTTTTTCCGATGATTCCGTTTTGCGGACGCATTCGCGGCGGCAGTTTTGTTTATTTCGGCATTACCCGAAAAATGGCAAAAAATCATAACGGCATTGTTGATCCGATTCACGGTGACGGATGGAAATCGGTTTGGCACGTGCAATCCCAACAAGAAGATCAGGTTATTTTAACGCTGGAACACAACAAAGACACCGGCGGATTTCCTTTTTCCTACAAGGCCGAATTAACTTACACTTTAAAGAAAACACGTTTGGAAATTGAAATGAAAATCACCAATCCCGGGCCGTTGCCCATGCCGTGCGGGATGGGAATTCATCCGTTTTTCGTGAAAACAAAAGAAGTTGAGCTTGATTTTGTCACGCAAATGGTATGGAGTAACGAATCCGATCCGATTTTCGATAAACCTTATGAAACACCGTCCACGTGGCAGTTTCAAGGGGGCAGACCGCTTAAAAATGCCGTTTTCGACACGTGTTTTGACGGGTTTGACGGCAAGGCTTCCATTTTATATCCCGATACGGGCATAACCGTGAACATTGAAGCCGATAATCAATTCAAACACGTTGTTTTATATGCCCCGCGCGGGAAAAACTTTTTCTGTTTGGAACCGGTTTCCAATGCCGTTAATGCCTTTAATCTGGCAGCTAACGGCACCATCGGCACCGGTATGAAAAGTATTGGTCCCGAACAAAGTATGAGCGGCAAAATTGCCCTTGAAATTCACGGGTAAATTATTTATCTGTTCTCTGTTTTTTGCAAAGGAGTCAAAATGGACAGACCTTTAACCAAAATTGTGGCCACACTCGGGCCTTCTTCTTCCGGTAAAGAAAACATTCGGGCTTTGGCAGCTGCCGGCGTGAGTGTTTTTCGGCTTAATTTCAGTCACGGCACGCATGAAACGCATCAGGAAAACTTAACCTTTATTCGCGAAATTGCCAAAGAAAATCACACGCATTACAGCATTTTGGCCGATATGCAAGGGCCGAAATTGCGCGTGGGCGTGTTTCAAAACAAATCCGTCACGCTTGTAAACGGGCAATCGTTTCGCATGGATATGTCAGATACGGCGGGCGATGAAACACGCGTGTCCTTAATGCATCCGGAAATTTATGCCGTTTTGAAAGAAGGTATGATTTTACTTTTAAATGACGGACAAATTCAACTTTCCGTTAAAGATTTCGGGAAAGACTATGTGAATACAACCGTTTTGGTCGGCGGGGTGTTATCCGATCACAAGGGCGTGAACGTGCCCGATGTTGTTTTGCCGATTAACGCCTTAACATCCAAAGATATTGTTGATTTAAATTTCGCATTGGAAATGGGAGCCGATTGGATTTGTCTTTCTTTCGTGCAACAACCCGATGATGTTCGTTTGGCGCGCAAAATCGTTCAGGAGAAAGCCGGTATTATTGTAAAAATTGAAAAACCGGCGGCTTTAAAGCATATTGATGAAATTATCGGTTTATGTGACGGCATTATGGTGGCACGCGGTGATTTGGGTGTGGAATGTCCGCTGGAATCCGTGCCGGGAATTCAACGTCAGCTGGTTGAAAAATGTCGTTTGCAGGGAAAGCCCGTTATTGTGGCAACACAAATGTTGGAAAGTATGATTCAGGCTCCCGTTCCGACGCGCGCCGAGGTGTCCGATGTGGCAACTGCCGTTTTCGAAGGAGCCGATGCCGTTATGTTGTCTGCCGAAACGGCGGCAGGAAAATACCCCGTGCAAGCCGTTCAAATGATGCGGCGGATTATTATGACCGTGCAAAAAGATCCGATTTATCGGCATGCCATGGAATCGTTTTCCATGCCGCCGGATAAAACCATTGCCAGCGCCATTACGTCTTCCATGAAACAGATAGTAAAAGTTTTGGAAAAACCGGCATTGATTGTCACTTATTCCGTTTCGGGCAAAACAACCATGCGGGCGGCTCGAGAACGCGTATTGGTTCCCATTCTCAATTTAACCGTTGATGAAAAAACAGCTGACAAACTGGCTTTAATCTGGGGTGTTTGTTCCGTTTTGACAAAGCAATTGCAAGATATGACGCAAGTCACACCGATTGCCATTCAGGAAGCTGTTCAATCAGGCTTGGCCAAAACAAACGATGAATTGATTATAACGGCCGGTATTCCTTTTGCCAAACAGGGAAACACCAACATTTTACATGTGACAAAAGTTGAATAAAGCGTCGTTTCATCAGCAAAAAAACCGCTCCCGTAAAGAGCGGCTTTTTTTTAACAGGCAGAAAAACTTACAAACCTTTTTTGGCTTTGGCGCCGGCAATTCGATTGCGCAATTCTTTGCATTCTTCCGTTAATTTGGAAACGGGTGTATTTAACAAATACAAATCCAAACCGCCGTTTTTTTCAATGGTGCGCAAACCGTTTGAGCTGATACGCATATTGATTTGTTGATCCAAAATTTCGCTGTAAACCGAAACATTTTGCAAATTCGGCATAAACCGCCGACGTGTTTTACGGTTTGATTTACTCACATTGTTTCCTGTTTGAACAGTTTTTCCCGTGACGATACATTTTTTTGTCATGGCATTCACCCTTTCTGATAATAAAATAAAAAAAACGTTGGGAATGGTTATATCTGATTTTCAAATAAAAGTCAAGTGTTTTTTTTTATTTTGTTAAAAGGGATATAAATCCGGTAACGGTTTTTTATGCGACCGGCTCGATTTTTCATTTTTTTCCGCAACTTGAAGTGATACAGCTTTATTTTTCCGACGCCGTCTGGATAAATAAAGACCGCTGCCGACACAAATCAATAAAAACAAAAATCCGAAGCCGCCGATCAGAAAATATCGTACTGTCGGAGAAAGTGTCGATTGAATCGGTTCGGGAGTTTGATTTTGTGCCGGAATCGATTCTTTCGGTTTGACCGAATCGGACGGCGTATCGGCGGGCGGCGTTTGATTTTGCGTTTGCATAACCCCGCCTTGCGAATCGGCTTCCACCGTTATTTCTTTGGCCGGCAAAAAAGCTGTTTCTCTTTTTTTCTCTTTTGTATTAAACCATGAAACTTTTATTTCCGGTATGGTCATTTTTCCCGATTCGGTCGGAACCAACACAAACGTCATTTCCTCATACCCCGTTAACCCGTCCGCGGTTGTCATTTGTCCGCGTTGATCGGGATTGGCATAAACTTTTAATCCCTGCCCGGCCGATTGCACCAACAACGGCAACTGATGTCCCTCAACACCCGATGCCTGCAAGCGAACACGCCGTTCAATCGGCTGCCCGACTTTCACCGTTTGCGGCCATTGATACGTTTCGGAAAGTGTGACGTTTCGAGAAGGCAACCACCACCCTTTCCAATCATCGGGCTTAGGCAGAACGGTTAAACGAATCGGTTGCGACTGCCGATAAACTTCTTTTTGCGGCAATCCGAAAGCCGCGTCAAAAAAAGGATCTTGCCCGAATAAATCCGGAAATCCCAAACGGGAGGATTTAAAGTTTTTATCGGGTAAATAGCCGATAACTGCTGCCGGCGGAACGGTAAAATCACCGCTTTGTTTGGGCGTTAACAAAAAATCTCTTTCAAAAAAGCGCGCCGGCTGATTTTGAACGAGCGTTCGCCCCATTTTATCGTCACCGAACAAAGTAAACGTGAAATTTTCATCTGCCGGCATTTCAACTTGTGCCTGCGTTAAGCCGATATTTTCCGTAAACCGAACCGAATATAACGCCGTTTCACCGATATATATTTCTTCGGGCTCAATTTGTGCTTCCACCTGAAACAAAGACTCTGTCCCTGTTTGTTGCGCGGCATCGGAAGTATCGGCCGACGCAACAGGCACTGCCGCTTGCTCCGATACCGTCACCGTTTGCGCCGGCAATTGCGTTTGATTGATTTCAAACGGACCGATGGAGAACGTTCCGACCTCTTTCGGAAAAACCGATAAAATCAAGCGGTGCGATTGCGATTGAACACCGTTAATAATGCTCGTATTAAAAGCACTTTGCTGTCCGCGCACAACAAAATGCGCCTGCAAGGCACTTAAATCGGGCACTTGTTCAATCGATTGCGTATCTTCAAAAATAATTTGCATTTGTTCGCCGATTTGGGGCGTTTGAGTCGAAAGCGTCATTGTCGGCGCCGCCAAAGCCTGCCCCGATAGAAGAAGTAATCCTAAAAATAATTTTTTCATGTTTGTCCTTTACATACTTAAATATTGCCGACGCAACCGATAGCGCAACACGCGCGCGGGATCTTTTTGCAACCGATTGATAATTTGCTGCGTTTCCTGATCCGGCTCATCGGACGGATTTTCCGCTTCTTCGCCGACGGCAGCACCGGTATCAGGCCTGTCCGATTGCGTTTCCTCCCCGGTTGCGGCAGAAGACTTGCTTGCCTGATTTTCATCTGTTTCGTTTGATTGGGAATCGGCTTTTTGTTCTTGATTTTGCTCCTCTTTCAAATCGGAAGAATCGTCTTTGTTTTGCGGCGCGTTCTCTGACGTGTTTTGCTCTGTGTTTTGCTCATTTTTCTCTTGCTCCGATTGATTTTGCTGATTATTTTGTTCGTTTTGCTCATTTTCATCGGCAGATTGATTTTGCGCTTCATTCGATTGTTGCGACTGCTCGGATTGATCTGATGAATCCGATTGATCTGATTGATTTGCCTGATTTGCTTCATCTGACTGATCCGATTGATCCGACTGATTTTTCTCTTGCGAATCGCTGTTTTGATTGTTTGATTGCGCCTGATTTTTCTTTAATTGCTCTTCCAAATATTTTTTATTAAAAGCGGCGTCCTGATGATCGGGATTTTCTTTTAATACCTGCCCGTATAAGTCAACGGCTTCCTGATACGACTTTAAATGCGCCAACGCATTGGCTTTATTATAAAGCGCTTCCGCCGAAGGCACCGTTTCATATTGCCGAAGTGCTTCTTCATAATCCCCTTGACGATAGAATTGATTGGCTTCTTTAAGCGCGCGATAATTTTCCTGATCCGCACGAAGCCACAATCCCGCAAAAGCCTCACCCGACAAACCAACACCCAAAGCCGTTATCAACAGAAAGAAAACACCCTTTCGAAACAATAACGCCATAAACGGCAAAGCCGCACACACCGCATAAACACCTAAATCGTACCAAACATCGGGCTTTAACAACGGCGATTCGGTTGATTTTGAAAACAAGTCCGTAAGCGGATTCGTTTGTTCAATCAATTGTTTAATTTCTTCCCCGCTCGGTGTTGTTTGCCGATAAACGCCTAATTTTTCCAGCTGATTTTTATCGGGCGCGGCCAACACAAGCTGTCCGTTTAAATCTCGCAAAAAAGCACCGTCACGCGTTAAAACGGGCGTGGGCGTTGCCTCTCCCAATCCCAAAATACCTACGGTATAAGGCTGATTTTGAAGCGCCGCTTTGGCTTTTTCAATATTCGGCGTGCCGCCGGTTAAAATGAGAATGCGTCCCGACTTATTTTGTGTGTTTTGAAACAACTCTATGGCCTTTTCAATGCCTTTTTCCAGCCGATTTCCCTGATCGGGCATAATATTTTGTTTTAACGACGGAATAAGGGCTTTAATCAATTCTTTATCGGCCGTTAACGGAGCAGCAACATAACCTTTGGTATCATATAACACCAAGCCGACATTATTTTCTTTCAATGCCTCTGTTAATTCATAGAGTTTAATTTGCAATAAGGTTGATTTTTCCTGATTCAGCGTATTTAAATCAACAATTAAAACCGTAGGCGATGCATTTTCGGTGCCGGCAATGGGCAATTTTTCAAAAGCGGGGCCGGATAAAGCAACAGTCATTAAAATCCACACGAACGGCACAATATATTTCAGAGCCGATGACTGCCGAACGCCCTTTTCACCCACGGTTAAATATTTTAAAAACACGGCATCAACATATTTATGCCACGGGTTTGAAATTGTGTCATAACGCTTTGCCAACCGATATAAAACGGGCAAAACAAGTAACAATAAAAAGGCCCACGGGCGCAAAAATATCATACACCCCTCCTTTGAATAACGGCCAACGTTAAAAATAAAAACGCCAGTAAAAGCGGCACATAAAACAACTCCGTTCGCGGACGAAACAACACCCCGTCATTTTGCACGGGCTCCAACGCGTTAATGGTTTCGTAAATTTCCTTTAAATCCTGACTTGTTTTCGCCCGAAAATATTTTCCGCCGGTTTGTTCGGCAATTTCCGTCAATGTTTGCTCATCCAAATCGGCTGCCGGATTTACCAACTGCCGAAACCCCATAAACGAGCGCATCATCACGGGCGAAGACCCCACACCGATGGTATAAACTTTCACACCGGCTTTTTTGGCCATTTTAACGGCTTCCTGCACATTGACAACACCGGCATTGGCCGTTCCGTCCGACAACAAAATCACAATTCGACTTTCCGCCGGCACTTTACCCGCATTGGCAACACTTAATGCCAACGCATCACCGATGGCCGTCATTTCACCCGCAATACCGACATCAATTTCGCTCAACAACTGCCGCAAAGTTTTCATATCGTAGGTTAACGGCGTGTAGGTATAAGCCTCACTGCCGAAAATAACCAACGATACCTCATCACCCTGCCGTTTTTGCAAAAAATCATCAACCAGCAGTTTCACCAAATTCAGCCGACTGACGGGATTGTTATTGATATCAAAATCCTGCTCCTGCATAGAACCCGAGGCATCCAGCGCCAACACAATGTTTCGCACGTTTTGCGTGATTGTTTGAGCTTGTCCGTACCAAACGGGTCGCGCAGCCGATACCACGCAACAAATCCAAAACAGAATTAAAGGCCATTTTGCCGCGGTGCGATGCGCCGTTTCACCGGTTAAAGCAAAGGAGCGAATTTGTTGAAAAAACGGCACCCGCAACGCTTGAATTCGGGCTTGTTGCGCAGATAAATCAGGCTTTAACAGCCACCGAAAAACCAGCGGCAGCGGTAACAGCAAAAAAACAACCGGCCATAAAAATTCCATACCTTAAATATAAATGTTCTTCATTAAAAAATCAACTTTATTTTTTGAAAGAATCATTCATTCGATGCAAAGGCAATAAATTGATTACATTTTTCCTTTAATTGATTTCAGCTGACCGCAGGCAGCCATAATATCTTCCCCGCGCGACCGCCGAATCGGTGCGGCAAAATAATGACTTTCCAAAATTTTGGCAAACCGATGAATTGCATTATTGCTTGACGGCTCAAACGGCGCGCCTTCCCAATAATGAAAAGGAATTAAATTAAACTTGACTTCCAACCCGTCAACAAGTTTCATCAATTCTTCGGCATGTTTCGGTTGATCGTTAATGTCTTTTAACAAAACATATTCCATGGTAATAAACTGCCGTCGTTCACACCGTTTTTGATATTCTTTACAAGCCTCAATCAACACTTCCAGCGGATATTTGCGATTGACGGGCATAATCTGACTGCGAATTTCGTTATTCGGCGCATGCAAACTCACCGCCAACTTAACGCCTAAATCGGCCAATTGCGGAATATAAGGCGCAATACCCGATGTGGACACGGTCACGCGTCGTTTCGAAACGGATAACCCGTCACCGTTTGTGGCAATCAAAAGCGCGGTTTTTAAGTTTTCGAAATTACATAACGGTTCACCCATTCCCATCACGACAATATTCGATAAATATCGCGTTTCATCGGTCGGCGTGGGCCATTCGCCGTAGCTGTCGCGTGCCGACATAAATTGACCGACAATTTCACCTGCCGTTAAATTTCGCATCATTTTTTGCGTGCCCGTATGACAAAAGCGACACCCTTGCGCACATCCGACCTGCGTTGAAATACAAACGGCACCGCGATCCGATTCGGGAATATAAACACATTCGACTTGTTTTTCATCGGCAAATTCCATGAGCCATTTTCGAGTCCCGTCCACCGAATTTTGCTCGGTCACGATTTTCGGATGTGTAACCGTATATAATTCATTCAACCGACTTTGAAACGGCTTGGCCAGCGTGGTCATTTTAAAAAAATCCGTTTCGCCTTTATGATAAATCCAATGCCACAGCTGTTTGGCGCGAAACGGCTGCTCGCCCAAACTCACCAGTTCTTTTTTTAAATCGTCAAACCCCAATCCGATCAATTCTTTTTTCATTTTTCTCTCTTACGGACATTCTTTGGTAACGGCATCAAGTGCCTTGGTAAA
>CANREI010000024.1 GCA_947629595.1 uncultured Alphaproteobacteria bacterium
TCCCCGTAACTGTAATGATAAGTATCGGGCAACAGGGTACCGTCTTTCGGCAATTCATCAACATTTCCGATTAACCCTTTGGCATTATTCATCAACTGCACAATTTGATAACTGCTTAACCCTTCCGGCACATTAAATCGCCGAATATATGTTTGTCCGCTGGCTAAAATCAGCATCACCATTTTGGCACTTGCCCCTTTCGGAAAAGCATATTCCCCCGCTTTAATGTTTTTGGTATTTCCCGACGCGCGCACACCCAACATAAAAACGGAAGCGCTGTTAATCACGCCTTCCCGTTTTAACAAATAAGCCACTTGTTTTAAGCCTTTTCCTTTGGGAATGTAAACTTCTTTTTGAGCCGATAACGGCCCTTCCGCCACAAACTGCGAATAAGTGGTAAACACACTGCCGCCGATAACGGAAGCAATCAATAAAACAATAACGAAATAAACCGGAATAAAACGGCGCATTCGTTAAATCTTTTTGAAAATTAAAGAACCGTTTGTACCGCCGAATCCGAATGAGTTGGATAAAGCAACTTTCACCTGTTTTTCTTTGGCAACGTTCGGCACCAAATCAAAGCCTTTTGTTTCTTCTTCCGGATCTTGCAAATTGATGGTCGGCGGTAAAATGCCCGTTTGAATAGCCATTATGGAATAAATGGATTCAACGGCACCGGCAGCCCCCAACAAATGCCCGATACACGATTTTGTTGATGACATGGAAACTTTCGATTCCATGCCGAACACCTCCCGAACGGCATTAAATTCAACCATATCGCCGAGCGGTGTTGAAGTTCCGTGGGCGTTAATGTAATCAATCTCTTCCGGATTTAACCCTGCCGATTTTAAAGCCCCCTGCATGGCGCGTAACCCGCCGTTTCCGCCGGGTGCCGTAATATGATGCGCATCACCCGTCATGGCATAGCCCGCAACTTCGGCATAAATTTTGGCACCGCGCTTTTTCGCATGCTCATATTCTTCCAACACCACAACACCCGATCCTTCGCCCATTACAAAACCGTCACGTCCTTTATCCCACGGACGCGAAGCTTTTTCCGGCGTATCGTTATAGCGGGTAGAAAGCGCTTTGGCCTGCGAAAATCCGGCAATTCCCAGCGGACAAATTGCCGCTTCGGCACCGCCGGCAATCATGACATCGGCTTCATTGTTTTTAATAATGCGCATCGCATCACCGATGGCGTGTGTTCCCGTAGCACAGGCCGTTACAACGGCATGATTGGGTCCTTTAAAGCCGTATTTGATGGAAACCTGCCCCGAAATTAAATTGATTAACGAGGAAGGAATAAAGAAAGGCGATAAGCGCCGCGGCCCTTGTTCATGCACCAATACGGCACCGGCCTCAATGGTTTGAAGCCCGCCGATGCCCGAACCGATTAACACACCGGCACGCACCATTTCTTCTTCCGTTTGCGGAATATAACCCGAATCTTCCACGGCATCGGTTGCCGCGGTTAATCCGTATAAAATGAAAGGATCAACATGGCGTTGCTCTTTGGGCGACAAAACCGAATCGGGTTGAAAGGCATCGGGCATATCTCCCGTGGGAATTTGTCCGGCCACTTTGGCCACAAAGTTTTCCGTATCAAAAGAGCGGATTCTTTGAATACCCGAAACACCGCGCGTAATTTTATCCCAGTTCGTTTTAAGACCGCGTCCGAGCGGGCTTAATATACCCATACCGGTTACAACAACTCTTCTTGCCATATTGTTTTCCTTATAAATAGATAAAAAAGGACGCCCGACTGATACTGTGCAAAGGACGTCCCACACTGATATTATTTGAAAAATTACATTTGTTTTTCAATAAATTCAACCGCGTCTTTGACCGTACGGATTTTTTCGGCGGCATCATCGGGAATGGAACAACCGAATTCTTCTTCGAAAGCCATTACCAATTCAACCGTATCCAAACTGTCCGCACCCAAATCATCGATAAAGCTGGCGCCTTCGACAACTTTGGCTTCGTCAACACCCAAGTGTTCGACAACAATTTTTTTTACGCGTTCTGAAACATTACTCATTTTTATTTCCTTTTCTGTTAATAAACAAATTTGTCTTACATTGAAGACGAAATCGAAATGGTTTTAGCACATTTTTTTCGTTTCGTCCAGTACTTTTTTTAATTTTTAACACTTTTTTATATTTTTCAGGCTCTTAAATTTGCCGTTTTTTTTATAAAAAGTGCTTAAATCATTGCCATACCGCCGTTGACATGAATAGTCTGACCGGTAATATAGGAGGCTTCATCACTGGCCAAAAACACCACCGTATTGGCAATATCTTCTGCCGTTCCCAAGCGTCCCATCGGCACTTCTTTCAACAACTGCGCCCGAACTTCTTCCGACAAAGCATCGGTCATCGGTGTTTTAATGAAACCCGGGGCAACCGAGTTAAATGTGATTCCGCGGGAAGCCAATTCCTGCGCCATACATTTACTCATGGCAATCAAACCGGCTTTTGAAGCCGAATAGTTTGCCTGTCCGGCATTACCCGTTACGCCCACGATGGAAGCCATGCTGATCACACGACCGAATCGATTTTTCATCATACCCGGAATAACGGCGCGTGCCAACTTAAAACCGGCTGTTAAGTTAATGTTTAAAACGGCTTGCCATTGATCATCGGTCATACGCATAGCCAATCCGTCTTTGGTGATACCGGCATTATTGACTAAAATATCAATTCGTCCCATATCGGCCTGCGCTTGCTTCACAAGCTGATTTAAACTTTCCGAATCGGTTAAATTCGCCGAATAGACAAAAACCCGATCGCCCAATTCCGCCTGAAACGCTTTTAAAGTATCCAAATTCATATCAGTCAGCGCCAGCGTGGCACCTTGGGCATGCATTTTTTTGGCAATTTGACGTCCGATGCCACCGGTTGCACCGGTAATAAGGGCCGTTTTTCCTGTTAATTCAAACATTTTTTCTCCTTTTAATGATTAAACGTCAGCGACTATAACACGAAAAATTTTTTTTTGCAACTTATTTTGAAAAATATCACATTTTTGTCATTTTTTAAAAACACATACCGACTTTGGATAAAGTGTTTCGACTTTTCTCTTGATTCATGCATTTTTTAACCCATTTAAATGGAAGCGAAAGGAGACACATCATGAAATCACGTAAGAAAAAAGCATTTAAGAAAAAACCGTCGATAACCCAAAAAGCCCGAAATACGGCAAAAAATATGGGGGCTTCCGTTAAGGAAACGGCGCAAAAAGTCGGCAACAAAGTATCGGAAACGGCACAAGAGGCCAAAGATAAAATTGCTCAAAGCATTGAAACCGACTCCGATGACACAACCGAAAATCAACAAGATGACAGCCATGAAGAAACGCCGCGTATTCCCGATTCCAAAGTGAAACAGGTGAAAGCCGAAAATTTAAAAGACAATGACTTGATTTTGGATATTCGCACGCATTTCCAACATGCCAAAGAAGCTTTAATGCACCCGCATTGGCATATTGAAGCGGCCGATGTTGATCCGTGTGAATTTATGCGCACTTATAAAATAGATCCTTCAAAAACACTTTACATTATTTGCTCAACCGGCAGAAAATCAATGGATATGGCCAAAAAATTCATTGCAGTCGGCTATAAAAACGTGGCCTCCGTTATCGGGGGAATCGGGGCAGCCAAAGAAGTCGGCTTAAAAATGATTGAACATTCGGCATGGAATGTTCAGCGTCAAGCTTATTTAACGGCCGGTGCGCTTATTTTAATCGGCTTTTTGTTATCGGGTATGATAACCAAACTTTTTTTGATTGTTCCGTTTTTAGTGGGCTTATGTTTAACCATACAAGGCCTTTCCGGCATTGCGCTCATTGACGGCGTTTTGGAAAAAATGCCGTGGAACGAGCCACAGGAAAAAACCGAGCAATAATGTTTAACCGTCTCAAAAACAGGCAGACAAATTTTTATCTGCCTGTTATTTTTATGGACACATGTTTAATCTTTATAAAAAAAATCAACCGATTAGCGTTATTATTCATTCAAATCATTTTTTCCGTGATGCTTTTTCTTTCAAAACAAGCGGAAAAAAGCACTTGCAAAGCCGTTCGTTTTGTGATATAATATTTTCTACATTTTTTTTAAAAGAAAGGTCAATGACAAAAATGAATTCAGAAACACTGAACACGCAACTGATGAAAGCAATTAAAGAACACGAAATTAAAAAAGCCGAAGATCTCATTCAACAAGGGGCCGATCCGAACATGAAACATTCTGACGGCAACACACCCCTCATTATGGCCATTCAATCCGTTCAACCGGAAATGGTGAAACTGCTGATTGATTATAATGTCGATGTCAATAAAAAAGGACACGATAATAAAACGCCGTTTTTCTGGGCGGCTTATGTGCAATGCGAAGAATGCGCGGAATTGTTAATTAAAGCCGGCGCCCGCACAAACAAAAGTCTGTCTGTTCATACCGGCATTTATGATTGGGATAAATATAAAAATCAGCAAATTAAAACGTTTGTTAAAAAAGTTCTCAACACGTACAAAGCAAAAAAAGTCATTGCGCATCAATCCGATTACCGTGCTTTTTCTTTATTACGGTATGCTGCCTGTCAGCAAAAAATATATGATTGATGATAAAATTTTTTCTTAAAAACGTTTTTCGAAAAGGTGATAAAAGATGGTATCGGTCAACGAGATTTTTAAAAATAAAACACCGATACCAACTCATCTGACGTTATACGGATTTTCTTTTCGGCAGAACAGTTACGTTTTTTCAACGCCGATTTTAAACACGGCATTTACGATAACCGTTTTTGTATCACCCGACGGAAATGTTCATTTTCAAGTTATTGAGGCGGATACGCAAGAAGAATATTTACCGGTGCATATTACCGACATACAAGGTGCTTTTGTTCGTTCGGTTCAGGAGGCGTGCGAAGAAGTGTTAAAAGATATTGCCGAAAAGTGTTTTGTCAGTCATATTTTTAAAATGCCGCAAACAAAAGAACTGATCGCGTATGTTCGGCAAAAATACGGTGATGAACCGGAATTTTTATGGCAAAAATTTCCCGATAATGCCATTTGGCGGCGAAAAGATAATCGCAAGTGGTATGGCGCTCTCTTAACCGTTTCTTTAACAAAGCTGGGCGTAAAATCAAATAAAACAGTTGAAATCATTAACTTACGGGGCAATCCGGTTCAAATTAAACAGTTAATTGATTATAAAACTTTTTTCCCCGCATGGCATATGAATAAAAAAAATTGGTTAACGATTGTGTCGAACGACCTTATATCAACAGAAACCGTTACGAATATGATAGATACAAGTTATTGCCTGGCTAAAAAGTAACAGTCGTTCACCGCGGGTTGTTGTTCATTTTGCATAATTGGCGGAAATGAAGTAATTTTTGTCTTTTGTCTTTTTTCCATTCGGCAATCGGCAATTCTTTATTTGTTAATTCCCGATATAATTCTTCCGGCGTTAAACCGCTGCCGTTTTTAATTTTTTTATCGGAAGAATGTTCCCAAATCAGTTTACAAATTTCCAAATCTTTTGATTTAACGGCATAATGGAAAGGTGTATTACCGAAGTTGTTTTGCGCTTCCGCCTGAGTTCCTCTGTTTAACAACAAAGCAACCATATTGAAATTGCGGTTATAAGCGGCATAGTGCAGCGGATTTGATTTTTCCAAATCCAAAACATTAACGTCGGCACCGGCTTGAATCAAATAATTGGCGGATTTTATCGATCCGATAGCGGCCACCAAATGCATAACATTTTGATTGCATTTGCTGTTCGGCAAATCGAATCGAATATCATCTTTTTTTAATTGCAACATGATTCTTAAAGCTTCCGGACGATATAACGCCGCCACCAAAAAGGGGGATAACTCATATCGCCCTTCATCTTTTTGTCGGGGTAAAAAATGAACATCGGCACCGGCTTTAATAAGCGGTTCTATTGCTTCGGGATAATAAAAAACGGAATAAATCAAGGCGCGCGCCAACTCTGCTTGCGAAACCGGTTTTTCCGGGCAATCGGAGGGATTATCATTGCTCTTTGCCCGCTTTAACAAGGAATCGATCTGCTCTGCGTTCAGTTCTTTTAAACGAAGTTTTATTCTGGCAAGTTCTTGAAATTTTTTATAACTCATATCTTCCCCCCGTTGACTTTGCTTTTTAACAATACATAATATTATATCAGAAAAAATATTTTCTATCAAGTATTTTTTAAAAAAGCGTCAATGTATCGCCGGTTGAATAAATTTCAACATTTGAAAGGCCGTTTTTTGGGTTCCACTCAAACCGCATACCGCCGCAATTCGGAATATGCCGATCCATTCCCCCGTACACAACCAAAAAACTGCGCAAAACCCCGCCATGAGAAACCAATAAAACATTTCCTTCATCCGTCGACAGTGTTTTTAAAAAATCCATCATACGACGCGCAACGCTTCGTTGACTTTCGCCATTGGGGAAATGCGCATCAACATTTCCGTTGTCAAATTCTTCAAAAACGGCTTTTATATCGGGCAAATGCTCAATTTCGGCAAAAGACAGACATTCGGCATCGCCGCAATCCATTTCCCGCAGCAGCGGTGTCGGAATAACCGTTTGCACGCCTAAAATTTTGCTTAATTCCTGCGCGGTTTGTTTGGCGCGCGTTAAATCGGACGTATAGATTTTTTGAATATGGGCATTTTTAAAATATTCTGCCGCATTTTGTGCCTGTTTAATGCCTTCCCTGTTCAGCGGGATATCGGTACTGCCCTGCACGCGACGCGCGCGATTCCAATCGGTTTCTCCGTGTCTGATTGTATAAATAATCAAAAAAGTGTCTCCTTTAAAATCAGTCAAAAATAAATTTTTTTCAGGATATGACATAAAATAGTAAATGTCAAGTATGGTTTTCAAGCGATTTTAACCGACTTTTGCATAACAGGTTATGCACAGAGCCGTTTTTTGATTACATAATGCCTTTCAATCCGATAAATTCATAAAAAAAAGAGAGACGAATAAGCCTCTCTTTTCTTTTTTTTTGAAAAATAATTTTTATTTTTCGTCGGCAGCTACCTGCATTTTAACAATAATATCCGGATTGGCAACTTTGCCGTTATTGGCGGAAGTACCGGCATTTAAGGCATCAATATATTCCATGCCCGAGGTCACTTGTCCGAAAACCGTATATTTACCGTCTAAAAACGAGGCATCATCAAAGCAAATGAAAAATTGACTGTCGGCACTGTTTTCATCCATGGCGCGCGCCATGGAAACCGTGCCGCGTCCGTGATGCTTATCATTAAACTCGGCATTTAATTTTTTGCCCGAACCGCCGGTTCCCGTTCCCGTCGGATCACCCGTTTGCGCCATAAATCCGGGAATAACCCGATGAAACTTCACGCCGTTATAAAAACCTTGACGGGTGAGTTCCTTAATGCGTTTCACATGATTGGGTGCCACATCGGGAAACAGCTCAATCACCGTACGACCGTATTTTGTATCTAAATAGAGTGTGTTTTCTTTATCCATATCTTGTGCTCCTGCGTTTGTTGTTAAAAATAATCCTGCCAATAAACTTAAAATTGCCTTTTTCATTTTCCCTCCTTTTGTTGTTTGATTTTCCCTGCCGATTTTGATAAAACCGACAGGGAATAAGGCTTATTCTTCCGTTTCCGAATCGGATTCGGCTTCTTCCTCCACATCGGCTTCATGAACCGAATCGGAATCTTGAATGCTTTCAATCAGCTCTTTTTCATCTGATTGCGGCACGGCCGGCAAATCGTTTTCATCGTCGTCAATATCGGTAATGCATGTTGCCGAAACCACTTTTTCATCTTTATCCAAACGGAACAGAATAACACCCATGGTGCTTCGACCGGCAATGCGAATATCGCTGACTTTCATGCGAATGAGTTTGCCGCCGTCCGTTACCAACATCAGATGTGCATCGTTCGGAACGGGCATTGTGGCAACCACTTCGGCTTTTCGCTTGCCTTCATCGGTTTTAATGTTGACAACACCTGAGGTGCCGCGCGCCGTAATTCGATATTCATACGCACTGGAACGCTTTCCGTACCCCTTATCCGTAACGGTTAAGATAAATTCTTCCTCACGCGCCATTTTTTCAAATTCTTCGGCTGTAAGCTGAACGGTTGTTGACGGCGTTTCAAGGCTTTCGCCCTCTTCCGCCTGTCCTGCTGCCCGACGAATCGCTGCCGATTCTTTCAAATAAGCATCGCGCTTTTCAATATCGGCTTTGGCGTGTTTGACAACACTCATGGAAATCACGCGATCCCCTGCCGCAAGCTTCATACCGCGCACACCCGTTGACGCACGCGATTCGAAAATGCGCAAGTCGGCAACCGGGAAACGCACGCATTTGCCTTGTGCGCCCGCCAATAACACATCATCGCCGTCATTGCAAATTTGCACGCCGATTAACGTATCGCCTTCGTCAAGCTTCATGGCAATTTTACCGTTGGCGTTCACGTTATAGAAATCTTTTAAGCGATTGCGCCGCACGTTTCCGCTGGACGTGGCAAATACAACCGTTTGATTTTCACACGCCGATTCTTCTTCGGGCAACGTTAAAATGGTTGAAATTGTTTCGCCCTGTTGCAACGGCAATAAGTTAATGAGTGCTTTACCCAACGATTGCGGAGAACTTTCGGGCAAACGATATGTTTTGAGCTTATAGACAATGCCGCGTGTTGAGAAGAACAATAACGGACTGTGCGTGCAGGCCACAAACAATTGTGACACCTGATCTTCTTCCCGCGTGGACATACCGGCGCGCCCTTTGCCGCCCCGATGTTGCGCCCGATATGTGGAAAGCGGGACCCGTTTAATATAGCCGTTATCGGAAACCGTAACGACCATATTTTCCCGCGGAATTAAATCTTCCATATCCTGCTCAAACTCGGCATCTTCAATACTGGTACGTCGTTCATCGGGATATTGCGCTTTTAATGTTTCAAACTCTTCGCGAATAATGGCGTAAATTTTCTCGCGTGAAGCCAACGTTGACAAATAACCTTTAATCAGCCCCGCCAATTCGCCGACTTCTCCGTGCACTTTATCGCGTTCCAAACCGGTTAAGCGCTGCAATTTCAAGTCAAGAATCGCCCGCGCCTGCGCTTCGGATAACGTATAATGTCCGTCAATCACTTTACGCCCGGGTTCATCGATTAACTCAATCAATCCGGCAACATCGCTGGCGTCCCATTTCGTTTCGATTAAACGCTCGCGCGCCACGTTGGAATCCGACGATGTTTTAATCATTTCAATCACGGCGTCCAAATTCGCAACGGCAATGGCAAGCCCGACCAACACATGCGCTCTGTCACGCGCTTTGTTCAGCTGATACACCGTGCGCCGACGCACCACTTCTTCCCGAAAGCGAATGAAAGCCGATAAGATTGATTGCAGTGTCATTAACTCCGGCCGGCCGTTATTGAGCGCCAACATATTCATACCGAAACTGGTTTGCAGCGGTGTAAATTTATAAAGCTGATTGAGCACCACCTCCGGATGCGCATCGCGTTTTAATTCAATCACCACACGCACGCCTTGCCGATCGGATTCGTCCCGCAAATCGGAAATGCCGTCAATTACCTTGTCTTTCACCAACTCGGCAATACGCATAATCATTTGCGCTTTGTTGACCTGATAGGGAATTTCCGTCACGATAATGGCCGTTTTGTCTTTCTTGATTTCTTCAATGAAACACCGACCGCGCATAATAACGGATCCGCGCCCCGTGGTATAAGCCGACCGCGCCCCGCCGCGCCCCAAAATAATACCGCCCGTCGGGAAATCAGGCGCCGGCACATAGGCCATCAGTTCTTCGCTCGTTAAATCGGGATTATCAATTAAAGCAATACACGCCGATAACACTTCGCCCAAATTATGCGGCGGCATATTCGTTGCCATACCCACGGCAATACCGCCCGAACCGTTCACCAAAATATTCGGAAACCGTGCCGGCAAAACTTCCGGTTCTTCACAGGTTTCGTCATAGTTCGGCCGAAAATCAACCGTATCTTCATCAATATCTTCCAGCAACCAATGGGCCGTTTGCGCCAACCGCGCTTCGGTATACCGCATGGCAGCCGCTTTATCGCCGTCCATGGAGCCGAAATTTCCCTGTGAGCTGATGAGCGGCACGCGCATGGAAAACGTTTGCGCCATCCGCACCATGGCTTCGTAAATGGAGCTGTCGCCGTGCGGGTGATATTTACCCATCACGTCGCCGACAATACGCGCCGACTTCCGAAACGGTTTATTATAATCATAGCCGTTTTCATTCATGGAAAACAAAATACGCCGATGAACGGGTTTTAAACCGTCGCGCACATCGGGAAGCGCCCGAGACACAATCACGCTCATGGCGTAATCCAAGTAAGATTTACGCATTTCCTCTTCGATGGCCGTTGGCTGCACATCGGTTGTTTGCGCGGCAGTTTGAACGGGTGCAAGCTCTTGATTTAAATTTGTTTCTTCTGTCATCTTCTTTACTTTCCTGATTATTTTTTATTTGTTACCAATAACAGCCCGCATTTTTTCGGGAGATAAAAACACTTTCGATTGCTTTCGATTAAAAAGGAATTTCATCATCTAATGTTTCGGAAGCATTGCCCGAAAGCGGTGTTGTATCCCATCCGGCGCCGGCTGCCGAAGAAACTCCGCCTGTATCACCGGACGAAAAATTACCGGCAGAACCGTTATCCGAGCGCTGATCCAACACAATCAATTCGCCGCGATATGTTCCGATAACAATTTCCGTTGTATATCTGTCCTGACCGCTTTGATCGGTGAATTTTCGGGTTTGCAGCGAGCCTTCCACATAAACTTTGGAGCCTTTTTTCAAAAAGCGTTCGGCAAAATCGGCTAAATTGGAATTAAACACCACAACGCGGTGCCATTCCGTTTTTTCCTGCCGTTCACCCGATTTATCGCGCCACACATCGGACGTTGCCACGGAAATGTTGGCAATTTTTTGCCCGGAATTCGTGTGTCTGATTTCGGGATCGCGTCCCAAATTACCGACTAAAATAACTTTATTCATACTTCCTGCCATTGTAAAATCCTTTCTTTTAAAAAATTATTTCCTGTTCAGATTAGCCTTTTTCCGCAAAAAAAACAAGTTTTTTTTTATTTTTTTTAATAATTTTTCATCAGCAAGCCGTTTAGCACGAAAAAAGCCTCAAAACAAAGGATTTTTCTTTTAAAAAAGTTTTTACGGGCCCGCTTTAAGGCCGTAAAAAAATTTTTTTCAAACCCGAAAAGCCGGCGCTGTCGTTTTTTGAATAACAACCAACGCCGGCATTCTTTACGAACGATTATTTTTGTTTATTCGCGTGTTTTTTGAAAAGAATAAGAGCTTCTGAAACTTTTTTCCCGATTACCGGCATCGGCTCGCAGAATTTTTTGAACAAGTTTCGGGTTTGCATAATAATAAAGTTGTTTAATCGTATCAATATAAAATGAAATATCTTTCAACTGCTTTTTCATTCTTTTGGTTGAAATGTAATGATAAACCGTTCGGCCGCTTTTGTCTTGAGAAAACAATTCCGCACCGTATAAGCATAATTGAATAACGGTATCTTCGCCGTTTTTCTGACGAACGGCTTTCATTAACGCCGTTTCGTTTTGATTGTTAACGGCATTCACATCAGCCCCGCTTTGCAACAACGGCATCACATCAACCCCTTGTTCGGCTGCCAAAATTAACGCCGTGTTTCCGTTTAAATCTTTGGCTTCCAAATCAACACCGTGATCACATAAATACCGTATGGCCGGCTTATTTTCAGCCAAAACAGCTTTCATTAAAACCGTTTCACCCGATAAATCCCGTGCAAAAATATTTGCTTCGTGATTAGCCAAAACCAAAAAGAACGGACTTTTATTTGTTGCAGCAATCATCAGCGGTGTTGTGCCTTCTTTATCGGCCGCATTCACATCGGCACCGGCCTTTATTAACAACGGAACCGCCGCATCAAAGCCGTTATAAAGCGCTTCCGATAAGGCGGTGTTGCCGTATCTGTCCGGCAAATTCACATCAACCTTTCGAAAAAGCAATAATTTTAAAACTTCAATATTTCGGTGTCGAACGGCTTCAATTAACGGGGTTGATTTAAAAAAGTTCCGTCTGTCGTTCAGCAAGGCACCGTTTGTCATTAACCGAACGGCTATGTTTGTGTTGTGATTGGCAATAGCCGTTGAAAAAGCCGTTTTGCCGCCATCGGAAACCGCATTCACATCGGCGCCGTCCGATAATAACAAGCAAACCATTTCCAAGTTGTTTTTTTGAACGGCCTTCATTAAAGGCGTTATGTTGTTTTCATCGGGATAGGACACATCGGCCCCGCTCATTACGGCTGCTTTTAATTGATTTGTATTGTCGTTTTCAACGGCCTGATGTAATAATTCGTTTGCTGTTGTCATTTGAACTCCTTGAATAAAAATTTTCGGGCATTATAATATAAAAAAGAGAAAAATGCAAGCAAAAACAGATTCTCTTTTTTAAAGGGCTTTAAGATATTGACAAAAAAAAAGAACCTTCGATGAAAAAAGGAAGGTTCTTTTAAAACGCTTCTTTAAATTATAAAGATTGTTTTGCTTTTTCAACCAAAGCTTCAAAGGATTTGGCGTCATTCAAAGCAATATCGGCCAACACTTTTCTGTCGAGCACGATACCGGCTTTGCTTAATCCGTTCATAAAGCGCGAATAAACCATTCCGTTTTGACGAACGGCCGCATTGATACGGGCAATCCACACTTGACGGATTTCGGTTTTTTTGGCGCGCCGATCCCGATACGCATATTGCAAACCTTTTTCCACTTTTTGTTTGGCAACGGTATAGACCTTGGAATTACGGCCGCGATATCCTTTTGCCAGTTTTAAAATTTTGTTATGTTTTGCACGAACGGTTGTGCCACGTTTTACTCTTGCCATACAAACCTCCTTAACCGATTAAATATTTTTTGACGATTTTAGAAATGACCGCACTCATAACGGTGTTCCCGCGCGCGTTGCGTTTCATTTTCTGCGATTTGCACATTAAGTTGTGGCGTTTAAAGGATTGTGTTCCTCTGATTTTGCCGCTCGCCGTTAACGAAAACCGTTTTTTAACGGCACTTTTTGATTTTAATTTAGGCATTTTTTCCTCTCGTTTGTTAAAGTTAAAAAAAAGCGTCAATTTTGAGGCAGCCCGTGAGGCAGCCCTCGCCTCTTCAATTGAACAGGCATTTTATACACCCGATAAAATAATTTGTCAAGAAAATAATTTTTTTATATTGACATTTTTTTTATTTCCCTTTAAAAAGATAAAAAAGGGGTAAAAAGTGACCGACAGAATAACCGAATTGGAAATATATGTTTCTTCACAGGAAAAAACCGTTGATGAACTCAGCGATGAGGTTTTTCGGCTCTCCAAACAAGTGGCCGAATTGGAAAAGCAAATGAAGCAAATTGTTGACTCCATTGATAAAACAAACGTGAAACCCTTGTCAGAGGAAACACCGCCGCCGCATTATTAACAAGAGAAAACCATGAAAAAACTGATTATTAAACTTTTCATCATTCTTTTATTGGTCGGCAGTGCCGGTTATG
>CANREI010000025.1 GCA_947629595.1 uncultured Alphaproteobacteria bacterium
AACAGAATCGATTCGCAACAAAAATATCCGTTTGAAAAAAGCGGATATTTTTTTGTGCTGAAATTATGACTGATTTATGACTGCCTTTTTCTTTTTGTTTCTTTTTTTCCAAAAAACAGGGAGAGATTTGCAATCCTAATCAAAAAATGTTTTTTTTCTTCTTTTTTTAAAAAAAACCTTTGCCTTTTTAATATTATTTCAATAAAGTAATCATAAAGGAGTATTAAATGCTTTATTGTGATTTGGACGGCGTTTTGGCTGACTTTAACAATAAAATTTATGAACTGACGGGAAAATATCCGCCGGAACTTTCTCGTACGAAATTATGGACAACGGTTGAAAATACGCCCGATTACTGGGCATCGCTTCAAAAAATGCCCGATGCCGATGTGTTGCTCGATTATTTAAAAAATATTCCTTATCAAATTTTAACGGGGTTGCCCGAACAAGGCTATCAAAAAGCGGAAATTGAAAAAAGAGAGTGGGTTAACCGCTATATTTCACCCGAAATGAAAATGATTTGTTGTTTGGGCAAAGAAAAAACACGCTATTGTCAAAAAGGCGATGTATTGATTGATGATTATGCGCCCAATATTGAGCGGTGGAATGAGGCCGGCGGTATCGGCATTTTGCATACCGATGCTTATTCAACCATTATACAATTAAAAAAAGCGGGCTTTTAAAAATTTAAAAACAAGCGCGACACAATCTGTCGGTATAAACAGAGCGTTTTTCATCGGAAACGGCTTCAATACCGCACACGCTCGGAAAGCGACACCCCGTTAATTGCGGTGTTGTCCACGGCTTTTTTAAATCAAAATAAGCCCCCATTAAAGCCATTAACACGCTTTCGGTTGCTTGTGCCTCATCATCAAGTTGAATGAGAGGCTTCCCCGTTAAGCGATGGCGAATTTCTTGAAAAACGGCCGTATGTTCTTTTAAAACAACCCCTTTTCCGAATAACAACCGTTCGAATGTTTCTCTTAAAACAGGATTTTTCCACCCGCCGCCGAATAACAAAAATCGATGCGGAACGGCCCCTTGAATAAATCGCAAGCCGTAAACCATTAAATAAGCGGCAAAATAAACAGCCGTATGCACTTTATCCGCCAGATTTTCCGAGGAGCAAAAGGCTTGAATGTTTTGTGTGTTATAAATGGCCGGATCACCGGATTTGGGCGGCCTTTTTTCATAAAAAGACTGCCCTTGACGAAACAATGTGTGCAATAAGTCGCAGTCAAGCGTGCCCTGCGCGGCATATAATCCGTTTTCATCAAACGGAAAAGCCGTATATGTGCGCATTAAATAATCGGCATACTCATTGCACGGCCCCAAATCAAACCCGCCGACAGCCTCCCCGTTTTGAATAAGGCTTAAATTAGACGTATTACCGGCATTGATATCCACGCGATTTTGCACCCCGCTCATCCGCGCCTGAAACGCATTTAACACGGGCACCAGCGGCGCGCCCTCTCCGCCGTTCAACAAATCATCGGAACGAAAATCATAAATCACGCGAATCGGAACCATTTTTTCATTTGTTTCTTGCTTGAAATACCGATAAAGGCCGTCTGCCAACATTTGCCCGGATCCCATTTGAACGGTATACGGCGTTTTGCGATTCGTTTTATCTTTTCGGGAGGGCGGATAATGATCCAACGTTTTCCCGTGAAAGCAAACGGCTGCTATGTCGGCAGGGGCTATATTAAAACGCCGGATAAAATCAACAACGCACGCGATTATTTGAGTCATATAGGCCTGATGAAGCGTTTCAAACAGCGGTAAATTTTCAATATCGTCTCGGGTTTGACACCTTGTTAATTGCCCGCGCAACAAGGCCATATTTTCTTGCATTTCTTTTGAAAACGCATAAGAGTGAAAGCCCTGCTCTTTTAAAAAAGTTTTTCCGTCGGTTTCAACGGAAACAACATCAACGGCATCCATTGAATTACCTGTCATAATTCCGATATAGAACGGCATTTTTCTCTCCGATTTCGAATATAATGACTGTACCCGATATTTAAAAAAAAGTCAAATTTTTCCGTTTATTTTTCTTCAAATGAAAATAATGGTTGATTTTTTTGAGAGATTGTTTAAAATACTTTTGTTTTATTTCTATGAAAGGGTATCTCATGATTAAATTTTTATTCAAATTGATTTTACTTGTTGTCGTTCTTGTTTTAATTGCTGCGGGCGGGGTTTATTATTATGCCGGCACCATTATTAAAACGGCGGTTGAAAAATATGCGCCGCAAGTGACGCAAACGGCCGTCAAACTCGACAGTATCGATTTATCGTTATTGCAAGGCAAAATTGCTTTAAACGGATTAAGCGTTGCCAATCCCAAAGAATACGGCGCCGAAAAAGCTTTCGGATTAGGCGGTATTTCCGTTTCGTTTGATCCGAAAAGCCTGTTATCCGATAAAATTGTGATCAATCAAATTATTATTGACAAAACGGCCGTTGATGTTGAAGCCACTTATAAAGACGGACAAATTATTTCAAACTTAACGGATATTCAAAAAAATGTTGAAGCGTTTATTGCCAAAAACACGGCGAATACGCCGAAAAAGGCCGATCAAAAACCGGCAGAAGCTTCAACGGAATCGGCTTCTTCCAAACAGGTTGTTATTCGCGATTTACAAATTAACAACAGCGAATTAACCGTGGGCGTTTTGAAAAAAACATTAACGGTTCCTTTGCCGAATATTCATCAAAAAAATATCGGTGAAAAAGGCAAGCAAATGAGCTGGCAGGACAGCGTTGCTTATGTCTTTAACCTGATTTCAACCGAAGCGGTCAAAGAAACGGCAACAGCGGTTCAAAAAGCCGTTCAGGAAGCTGCTTTGGAAACGGTCAATATTTCCGGCGCAACCGTTGACGGTGTGAAAGAATCGGCCGACGGTATTTTAAATAACGTGAAAGGTCTTTTCGGAGAATAAACACCTTTTGCAATCAAGAAGGGCGCTTTTTTAAGGCGCCCTTTTTAAAAACAGGTTGATTTTTAAAAGGCTTTATGCTAATCTTTTATATCATCAACAACAAAATGAGGATCAAATGAGTTATGCAGAAATAAAAACCGATATGCAAACACGGTTGGGAAAAACCGTTGAAGCGTTAAAAAAAGACTTTTCGGGTTTACGCACCGGTCGGGCAACAACCGCCTTGTTAGACGGCATTATGGTGGAATCTTACGGCACCGTTGTTCCTTTAAATCAGGTCGGAAACGTAACGGTAGCCGATGCGCGTATGTTAAGCGTCAGCGTGTGGGATAAATCCCTGCTGAAAAAGGTTGAAAAAGCCATTATCGAATCGGGCTTGGGATTAAATCCCATGAATGACGGTGTTGTGATTCGCATTCCCATTCCGCCGTTGTCGGAAGAAAGACGCGTTGAACTCACAAAAATTGCCGGGCGGTATACCGAAACGGCGCGCGTATCCGTTCGGAATTTACGGCGCGATGCGTTAGACGGCATTAAAAAGCTTAAAAATGCCAATGAAATTTCCGAAGACGATCAAAAAAGATATGAAACGGAAATTCAAAAATTAACCGATGAAGGCATTAAAGAACTCGATGAATTATTGAAAGCAAAAGAAACGGAAATTCATCAGGTTTAATCGAAAAAAGAGTTTCAAAAAAACACCGTTTCAAAAAAGCGGTGTTTTTTTATCATCAATCTCTGCCGACCCCCGATTGCGCCATTAAAAATTTTTCAAACGGCTTTTTGGGTTTTTCTTCATTTTTCTGAAAATAAAGTTGAGCGGCATACCCTTTAATTCGCGCATCATAACTGTTGGCGGCAGCAACAAACGAACCGGCTATGTTATTTTCTTTTAATTTTTTATTATATTGCTTACATAAACTGCCCAAAGCATGCATAAAATTTAAAAACCGATAGGAATGAAAAGAAAAAGATTCGTAATTTTTTTCCGCTTCAAGAGGCACCACAAAATAATCTTTTTCCGTCGGCTCTTTTTGCACCAGTAAAAAATTTTCATTCTGCATCACAACAGTTGACTGCGGATATACCGTGCGAATGGAATTAACCGTATCATTTTGAAGTGTTTTTTTCATCTGTTTATCCTTTCATTATATCTTTATTATACTTAAAAAAATTGTTTTGTCAATATTTTTTTAACATTTTTTTTCGTAAAAAAGTATTTCTTTTTTATCAATTTCAATTATAATGAAACGGTCTCATAACATTTTATGTAAAGGAGTTAAAAATGAAAAAATTACTTGTTTTATCCGCAGCCCTTTTGCTTTCAACCGCAGCCGTTGCCGGTTTAACCGATGTTTACAATGCCGTGAATGCCAATCCGGGCCCTTCGGCAACGAAAGTTGATCAAAAAGCGGCGGAAATTAAAAATAAATTAGATGCCAAGTTGGGCGGTATTCAAGATAAAGTTGCCGCGCAAAAAGATGAAAGCACCGCCAAACAGGAAGCGTTAAAAGCGCAATTGGAAGCAAAGTTGTCCGAATTAAAAAACAGCGGTGAGGGAAACAGTTCGAAAGCTGCCGACATTAAAGCGGAACTCGAATCCCTTCAAAAATTGATTGATGCGGCCAAAAAATAAAAAAGAATCTGTTTCTCGCACAAAAAAACAGGTAAAGCAAATTTACCTGTTTTTTTATCGTCAAAGAAAGCCGTTATTTGTCGGCAGATTTCTTATGCGTTTCAACCCGCACTTCCACCGGCTGATTTTCCGTATGCAAATAAACCACCCGTTGCGGGAAAGGAATGTTAATGTTTTCTTCCCGAAAACGCTTGATAATGTTTTCCCGAATGGAATTGGAAATATTCACTTTATTAAACACATCTTGCGTATAGCATCTTAATTGAAAATTCAAGCTGCTGTCCGCCATTTCCACAAACGCCACGACCGGCTCGGGCGATGACAAAATGTTTTTCGTGTGCGTGGCAATATCCAACAAAACTTCTTTCACCAAATCAATATCGCTTTCATAGCCCACCCCCACATCAATATCAATGCGCGCGCTTTTGTTCTTATACGTCATATTGACTAAATTATTCGATAAAATACTGGCGTTGGGAATAATCACATCGGCCTTGTTAAAGGTTTCAATGACCGTGGAGCGAATGTTAATTTGCTTGACCGTTCCCTCAAAATCGTTAATAATCACCCAATCGCCGATTTTAATGGGTCGCTCGAACAACAAAATAAAACCCGAAACAAAATTGTTCACAATATTTTGCAAGCCCAACCCGGCACCGATGGATAAAGCACCTGCCATAATGGCCAATCCTTTTAAACTGCCGCCCATAACGGTTATACCGATGAGGCACGAAATAACAATGCCGACAAAACCGATTCCGGCCGCCAACGAATTACGAACCCCGATATCCATATCAATTTTACTGAGTTTGCCGTTTAAAAGGCTGTTTTTAATCATTCTCACGATAAACAGGGAAATGAAGAAAAAGACAATTCCCAAGAAAATGGAAACAATGGAAACATGCATCCCGCCGATATCAAAGCCCATTAAAAACTTTTTCACGTTATGCAATAAAATATCAACGGAAATGCCCCAAACCGCCAACAAAATAATGGCGCATAAGCAGTATAAAACGGGCGTGATGATTAAACCGAACCACAAAACGGCCTTATCTGTTTGTTTTTTGGTAATGTGAAAATCTTTCAACCATATTTTCAAAGAAACAAACTGACGGAACAACACAATCAAGGCTTTTTGAATAATGTAAAAAACACCGATAATCAAAACGGAAGAAATAAATCGATTATACACATATTCGGAAAACAAAATATAGCCGAACAGCGAAAAGCCTAAAACAACCAATGTTAAACCGGAAATCAACAAACTGATTTTTGAAGAAAGCGATAATCCTTGAATATCCGCATCCGAATCGTTTTCCAGCGATTTTTTTAATTCTTCATCCGTTAAAGCCCGATTGTCATATAACGCCCGATTGGCAATTAAAATAATGCATCCCGCCTTTACGCAGTTAGAGAGCAGTTTAAGCGAAAACACAATATCGTCCGAATATTCCAACCGAATGGCCAGCACTTGAAAATAAGAAAACACGCAAATAATCGTAATGGAAAAAATAAGCGCAAAGCTTAATGACGTTGCCTTGTCATCATTCACTTCAATCAACCGCCATTTGGGGTGTTGCGGCGCAAACAAAACAAGCACGACGGCACTTGATAAAAACAAATAGAGCAAATAAAGCAATCCCACGCGCAACGTTAATCCGAACGCGCCGGAAAAAACAGCCTGATGCACATGCAACCAAAACCAAAGAGCGCCGGCTAAAACCGACGGCATAATGCCGCGCGCAAATAAGGTTACGAAAGCGGCATAAATTTTTTGCATATAATTCGGTTTTTCGCCTGCCTGATAGCCCCATTTGCGCCGAATGAGCCAGCTGACCCAACCGGCCAAAATAATACCGATAACAGCCACAAAACCGAAAATAAGAAGTTGTTGTAAAATGGCTTCTCTTTGATCGGGTGAAAATTTTTGATACCATTCATAAGGCGATGCGCACACTTCATACAAAAACGAAGAAAAACTGACAATCGATTTCCAAAAATTTTGAATGTTTAAAATCGATTCGCGTTTGACCATAATTTGTTCCATCAACTGCTGATTGCGCATTTTAATAATGGACGAATTGATTTCATCAATTTGTTCCAACGCCAAATCGGCAGAGGCAATGCGCGCCTTAATTTCATCGGAACGCTTTGTAAATTCCTGCCGCTGTTTTGCAATTTCTTCCGGTTCCGATTCGCCCTCCGCTGTCAATGCCGCCAGCGCCGATATTTTTTTGGAAAGACCGTTTAATTCTTCGGTATCTTTCACTTTTAAAGAAGTTAATTGCGTGTGATAGGCATTTAACTCCTTAATATGTTCCTGCGTTTTGTTTTGAGATAACGAATGAGATTGCAAATCTTCGTTAATTTTCTTTAAATCTTTATCAATTTGCGCCACATCAACCGTTTCTTCTTTTAAATCCGTTTGAACCGTTGTTTCGGCTGATGACCCTTGCGCCACCGCGCAGGGAGATTGAAAACAAAAAAATGAAAAAAACACAAAAAACAGAATAATTTGACGCATATGTACTCCTTGATTAAAGTCTGCACATTTTATAGCGTTTCATTCCTCTTTTTGTCAAGAGAAAACTTTAAAAAATAATTTCAAAACACGAAAAATATTTTGAAAAATTAACCGTTTTCACGCCGTCTGCATCGATTGATGATTGATTTTTTATATTGCTCTTTTTTCTGACTCATTTTTTGCGCTTTGATTTCACTCTCGATTTTCTTTTTGGTTTTCTCTCGTTTTTCCGCCGGCGTTAAAGCTTTTGCTCTGATTTCACTCAATTCTTTCTTTTTCTGACTTTTCAGCTGATGGATTTCACGATTATGCTCAATGCGCAATAATTTTTGTTTTTTCCGCATTTCCAATTCAACAACCGACAAATTTTTCTCAATCGAAACCGATATGAAATGTTGCTGTTCGGCGGCCTCTTTTTTCCGTGCCTCAACAGCTTCCTTTTTGGCTTGCGCTTCTTGCTCCGCCGCCAAACGATTTTTTTCTTCCTGATTTTTTTGTACGATATTCCGATGTTTCTTTTCTTCGTTTGTCAACGCATGATCTTCCAACATTTTAAAGGTTGTTTTTAACACACGTTTCATTTTAGGCAGTGCCATATTTGAATCAAATAACGCCGATTCGATTTTAGCGAACACACTGCGAATCACGTCAATGCCGGCACTTTGCCGATGACGCGGCATTTTTCTGATTTTTTGAGAAGCTTCTACCAGACTCGTTGCACTGTCGTAAATTTCCTGTGAGGTTGCTTTTTTCGTAACCATGTTAAAGCCGAGCGACAGCGACATTTCCTTTGCCTCATGAATGATTTTACTGTCTTCATTTTCTCTTTTTTTGGGTTCCGGCACATTTGTTTCTTTCGCGTAAACCACATCTTTGTTTTGAAGGCGTTTTAACAAATGTTGATAAAAAAATCGATGTAATTTTAAATTATTTAACTGTTGCAGTTTGTAAATTAAACTGCTTTTAACGGCAGCTGCCCGTTTTTCCGATAACTGCGCAAAGGGGAGCGGTTCATCCGGTTCAATATTCTTGTTCATTTTTTTGGCAAGATCCATCAAAATCTTTTCCGTTTTTTCTCTCAACACAAGATCATCATATAACGGTAAACTTTTAAATTTTTTAATTTCCGTAAAAGAATAAGATTCCGAATCCGTCATGGAAAACCGACATGTATCTATTTTATTTTGCTCCAAAAACTGTTCAATTTCCTCCGTCGGCACCGTTTCTTCGTTTCGGGGCGAAGAATAGTATAAAACCATCGGATTCCAGTTCGGAAAAGCTTTGAAACACGCTTCAACAACGGCTTTTCTGTTTTCATTTTCAACCAAAAAATCAGGTTGTTTCTTCCCCCGTCGCAACAGGCGATATAATTGCGTATCTTCCAACCGATCAGGCAATCCGAATTGACAAACTTTTTCTTTTCTTAATATTCCCATGGCAAACTCCGTCGATGAAGGTTATACATTGATTAAAGCAAGTATACCCCGCAAAGAATTTTTTGTCAAGAATATTTTTTAAAAATATTCAAAAAACAATCAATTGATTGAATTAAAAGCGAAAATCTCTTTCTCCGTTTTGAATTTTAATCATTCTTTCCTGCACAATTTTCCTGACTTTTTCATTCGGAATATTCATTATTTCCTTTTGAATCAACGATTCACCCACCGCAGCCGTTTTACCGGACGCATAATCAATTAAATATTCTTTCAATGTCATTAACGCATTGGGCAAACAACAATTATGAATCTGCCGATTTTTACACAAGGCCATAAAGCGATCGCCGGTGCGTCCTTCCCGATAACAAGCCGTGCAAAAACTGGGAATGTAGCCCATTTCCATCAGCCAACACACCACTTCATCCAAAGAACGGGTATCAATCACGTCAAACTGTTCGGATCGATCATCTTCCGCCTCGGGGTGAACATAACCGCCCACACTGGTTTTGGAACCGCCGCTGATTTGTGAAATACCGTAATGAATCACCCGTTCGCGACATTCTTTGCTTTCCCGCGTGGACATAATCAGTCCCGTATACGGTACGGCAATGCGAATCACGGCAACAATCTTGGCAAAAATATCATCATTGATACTGTTATCAAAAACCGACGGATCAATATCATCGGCATGCCGAATCCGCGGCACGCTGATGGTATGCGGACCGACACCGTGAACGGCTTCCAAATGTTCGGCATGCATTAAAAGCCCCGTCAGTTCGTAGCGATATCCTTCCAACCCGAACAAAACACCCAAGCCCACATCATCGATACCGCCTTCCATGGCCCTGTCCATGGCTTCGGTGTGCCATGCGTAATCGTGTTTCGGGCCGCTCGGATGCAATTCTTCATAACTTTTCTTGTTATATGTTTCCTGAAACAAAATATAAGTGCCGATTCCCGCCTCTTTGAGTTTGCGATAATTTTCAACCGTTGTTGCGGCAATATTCACGTTAACCCGCCGAATCGCACCGTTTTTATGCTTAATGGAATAAATGGTATGAATACAATCCAAAATATATTCAATCGGATTGTTAATCGGATCTTCGCCCGATTCGATGGCCAATCGTTTATGACCCATATCTTGCAGCGCCGTTACCTCTTTAATTAAATCATCTTTGGTGAGCTTTTTACGGGCAATATGCTTGTTTCTGCCGTGAAACGGACAATAAACGCATTCGTTGATACAATAATTTGATAAATAAAGCGGTGCAAACAAAACAATGCGATTCCCGTAAAATTCTTTTTTAATTTGTTCGGCCAACGCAAAAATTTCCGCATTTTTTCCTTCATCGGTACAATCTAACAAAAGCAAGGCTTCCCGATGAGATAAACCTTTATATTGTTTTGCTTTTTTTAAAATTTCATCAATCAGTTGCAAATCATTTTTATGCGAATCGGCGTAAGAAAGCGATTCTGAAATTTCCGTATGACTGATAAATTCTTCGGCCTTTAATGATTGAGGATTATACATTTTTTTCACTCCTTTTCTTATTATTTTTTAATCTGAACGCTATTTTATGTCCAAAAAACACATTCTTCAATCTTTTTTTTCAAAAATATCATTTTTTTCTTGCACTTTGTTACTAACATTGTATAAAATAGTCTTTGTAACCAATGAAGGGTGCCTAATGAAAAAAATTATTTCTATAATATTCTTGATGATTGCTTTATTTTTCGGCATCACGGCTTGTTCTTTACCGGGAGAAGATTCCGATATTGTTATATTCACGCAAACGGGTTGTCCGCATTGTGAGCATGCCTTAACATATATTAATACGGTTGTAAAAAATGATTTTCCGACCATAACCGTTTCCGAATTCAATATTCGGGAAAGTGACGAAAATTATCAGCTGTTCTTAAAATATGTTAAAAAATATCTGCCGGAAGAAAAGCACATCGGAACACCGCTTATCATCAGTAACGGAAAAGTGTTTATGGGATGGAATCCCGAAACACAACAAAACTTTTCCGATCATTTAAAACAACTTAACCAAACAAAATAAGGAGGAAAATATGAAAAAAACCAAAACAACCAAAACAATCCCCGCTCGTGATGACGTCACGCCTGCGCAAACGCAATCATGCTGCTGCGGTTGCCGTACATCATTCGGCTTATTGAAAACGGTGTGCATTTGTGCTTCCATTTTAGGAGCCGGACTAATCGTTTCTACCAGTATCTTAATGCGTCCGATGCCGCAAATGATTCGCTCAACCGTTCCGTTACCTTCTCCGAGAATCAATGATTCATCCATTCGGAAATATATTGAAGCGAATCCGAAAGTTATTGTCAATGCCATTGATAAATATGTTAAAGAAACCGGAAAAAAAGAAGCCGAAAAAGCCAAACCGGCCGCCCCGCAACAACCGCAAGTTGATTATACGGCTATCGTTAATGAAATTGCTGCCGATAAAAGCAATTATTCCATGGGTAATCCCAACGGAAAATTCATTATCGTTGAATTCTTTGATCATCAATGCGGCTGGTGCAAAAGAACAAATGCCGGTTTGCATGAAGCTATTTCCAAACCGGAAGGCAAAAACATTCGCTGGATTGCCGTTGATACACCGATTTTCGGTGCCAAATCGGAAGAAATTGCCCGTTATGTGTTAGCCGCCGGCAAACAAGGAAAATATGCGCAAATGCATGAAGCCGTCGGAAAAGAAAGTTCTTTGGATAAAGAAAAATTGATTGCCGTTGCCACAAAAATCGGTTTGGATACCAAAAAACTGGAAGCCGATGCCAACAGCGATGAATTGAAAAACAAATTAACGGCCAACAGAAAATATGCCGAACAATTGAATATTAACGGCGTTCCGTTCTTAATTATTAACGGTAAACCCAATCCGGGTGCGTTATTGAACGAAAAATTAGCCGCAACGATTCAAGAATCGCAAAACGTGAAATAAGAAAAAAAACGCTCGTTGATTTCAGCGGGCGTTTTTATTTAATAAAAAAGCGACTTTGATTTTTCAAGGTCGCTTTTTTTAATCGGTTCACGAAAAAAATTACTGACAAATTTCTTTTCCGTTTTCAATTTGACAAGATTTTAAAACTTTACCGGTTGAATCCAGCTGTTGAAAAGATTTCTTGATTCCGTTTTCATAAACAGCCTGTTCCGTCACCGAACCGTTCGCATCAAAAGTGCGCATAATACCGTCGGGTTTGCCGTTCAGATATTGCATTTCTTTAACGGCAAAGCCTTTATCGTTCACATCAAAATAAATGCCGGAAATCGGCTTTCGGGTGGTTGAATCCAACCGCACACCATTTTTTTCCACGGTGTTTTTTTGCGTATGAATAACCGTTTTGGAATTCAGCTCATCAATTTGCGCGGGAGTGAGTTTTTCTTCTTTTTGATTTTGATAAATCACGCCGCTCGTCACCAATCCGTTTTGATAGATTCTTTTTTGCGCCGGTGTTCCGTCATTTTGATAATTTTTATTTTCACCGTTTAATTTATCATGCAGATAATTCATTTCAAACTGCACTTTTCCGTTCGGATAATAAATTTTACTCACGCCTTCGCGTTGATTATTGTGAAAATGAAATTCCGATTGCAAGGTGCCGTCTTCATAATATGTTTGAGCAAGTCCTTCATGTTGATTATTGACATAAGGAACCGTTGATTTCAGTTGTCCCGTTTCGTAATAGGTTGTTTTCGGCCCGTTCAACATATCATCTTTATATATTTCTTTTGCAGACGGCTGTCCGTTCGGATAATAAGTAATCAATTCACCGTTTAAGCGATTATTTTGATAAACGGCTTGAATGAGCACATGTCCGTTCTCATCAAATTGCTTAAAAACACCGTCTTTCAAATTGTTTTTAAAGGTAATGATATGATGCGTTTGTCCGTTTTCGTAAAACCCGCGCGATTCGCCGTTCAAAACACCGTTTTCAAAAGCACTTTGAAGTTTTCCGCCTTGAATGGTGCGAATCACCGTTCCCGTTAACGGTTTACCCGTCTCCTTTAAATAAAATAACTCGCCTTTTTGTTCGACTGCTTCCGGTGAATATTCCGCGGCTAATGCCGGTAAAACGCAGCCCGTTAAAAATGCCGTGAAAGAGAGTGCATATTTATTCATAAAAACCTCCGCCTCAATAAAAGACACATAAATATCGTACTTATTTTTTTCTCAATTTTCAAGAATAAAATTCTTATTTACATTCTTTATTCCGGTAAAACCGTTAAAATCAATCGATTAAGCACAAGCGATCCTTCTTCGCTCGGATAAAATAAGCCGTCTTTCACTTGCCCCCAGCCCACCCGAACGGCTGTTTCAATTCCTTTCGGATTCAGCAGGGAAACAGGAAACCCCTCCTGCATGAGCCGTAAACCCGTTAAAATTTTTTCTGCCGTTTTTTCCTGTTGTGTCAATTGTGTACAAATCGGCAGTTGTTTTATCCATGTGTCTACCGACCGCGGATTTTCCGTTGCCGTCAATCCGAGTCGCCCGTGCGCCGCCGGACCGATTCCCAAATAATCCGCTCCGCGCCAATAAGTCAGATTATGCAAACACTCCAAACCCGCCTTGGCATAGTTTGATATTTCATAGGGCGGACAAGCAGCCTCTCGCATCATCTTGTTTGTCATTAAATAAAACGTAC
>CANREI010000026.1 GCA_947629595.1 uncultured Alphaproteobacteria bacterium
ATGATAATTATCCCGTCACGCAATTTATCGGGTCGGTTTCTTTAAAAGATTATAAAGTTTTAAAAGCAAAAGGATTATCGCCCGACAAGGAAGAAAGTGTTCAAAACTTTACGGCACCCGTTTTTCCCGTCATACCGCAAACAACCGTTCCTTTTGCCGACGTTCATTTTGTTTCGCAACAAAAGCCCAAAGAAAACATTGCGTGTTCTTTGTCGGTTCAAGTGAAAAACGAGGAACAGTGTTTCATTGAAAGATTAACCCGAACCAAAGCGCTTGAAAGAGACTGAATGAAAACAAGCTGGTTCGGGCATCAAGCGTTTTTTAAATTTTTAAAGCAAGTTATGATTGCTTTTTTATGGCAAATCCCGTGGCTGCTCGTTACGGGCGGCGGTGTTTTCTATGCCCGGTTGCATTTAAACGATTGGCTTGCAACTTATTTTGAACTGGCGCTTCATCAACAAACGGCGCAAAAGCTTCAACATCAATTAAATACATTGCAAAACAATCTTTCCGTTTTAAACTGGCATTCCGTTTCCGATTATGCGGTAACGCTTTCCGCTACCGCTTTTGCCGATGCGAAAGTTTCCGTTCTTCATCAAACACTGACGCTTCTCACGGGCTTTTTTGATATGATTCTTTATCTGTTCACAATCTGGATTTGTTGGCATGCCTTTTGGCGCGCTTGCGCTCGTTTCCGTCAGGAAAAAACGGAACAACATATTGCCGAAGCCGTTGCGGAAAAGTTGCGTCCGCTTCTGGCACAAAAAGAGTCGAATTAAACAAGCGTCATCCACCACCGCGCCGGCGTGCTTGTTTTCATGTGGAGCAATAAAAATAATGCAACCCGATGATGATATTTCAAACCCTCATAGGAAATAATGTTTTCCCGATACAGTTTTTGCGTTTCCGCTTGAATCAGATCAAACAACTCTTTGCGTTTTTCAATATTTTTTTGTTTGCGAACGGCTTGATTGACCATCATTTTAAAACGCCGATTTAAAACATAACGGCGCACTTCTTCCCGATAAGCGGGATTTTCTTTTTGCATATATGCGTCTAAATACCGAATTAAATGCACATAGCTCATTACTTTTGCTTCATTAAAAGACGTGCGCATAATCGAGTGCGGATTTGAATAGTAATAATGCACCTTATAATCCGTGACGACAACTTTTCGAACCTGATTCATTAAAACCGTCATAAACGGAACATCTTCAAAATAAATACCCGCGATAAAACGCAAGTTTTTGATGGCCGAACGCCGATATAAATGCCGACAAACACCCGTTGCAATCATTGATTTCTTTAAAAACGTTTCCAACGGATTATCGATGATCGTTAAATGCGCTTTTTTCTCATCAAGCGGCTGAAACGTAACCGGATATTTTTGCTTTGTCGGCACCATTTGCCCGCACACGACATCGGCCTTTGTTTGATTCATAATTTTAATGAATTTTTCAAAAAATTCGGGATGAAAATAATCATCGGAATCGCAAAAGGAAACATATTCACCGGTTGCTTTGTCCAGCCCCGTATTTCTTGCCGCCGATAAACCGCCGTTTTTTTGATGAATTACTTTTATGCGTTTGTCTTTTCGGGCCGTTTCATCAACAATTTGCCCGCTTGAATCGGTTGAACCGTCATCAACACAAATAATCTCAATCTCTTTTTCCGTTTGCGCCATCAGGCTGTTTAAGCACCCCTCAACATATTCGGCAACATTATAAACGGGAACAATAACGGAAACTTTCGGCACGTATTTTTTCTCTTTCAACAAGTTTAAACTGTTTTTGAAAGTATAAAAGAAAAAAATAAAATGTCAAATAATATCTTTTGATGCGCTTTTTTCTTTTTTTATCTTTTTTATTCGATAAGTACTTATGACTGTTATATATTTTTGAATAGTTTTACTTGAAATCAAATGAATCATACGTTATTTGAAAAAATATTAACAATTTATTAACGCGAGGAAAAGATGATTCGAAAACAACCCGTTTTTATTCAAAATGAAAAAAATTATGTGGCCCTGCCCATGCCGAACGATCATTTGGTCATTGCCATTCCCGTGCGGAAAAAAGCCCCCTTAAAACCCGGCATTATTTATAACGGCCGAAAAAAAGCCCTGCTCTTACATGATAAAAACAACGGTCTTCTTTTCAATCGACTGGATTTAACGGCGCAACATATGCTTAAAAAAGCAAAATATATTCATATTGCCGAAATTGATTATCACAAAAAGCAAATGAAACGTGATTATACCGTGCCGGTAAAATGCGGAGGCTTTAAAAGCGATTTTTTTGAATAATTTTTCTTTTTTTTGAACAAAATGCATTTTTTTCCGTTTTTGTAAATAAAATATCTTGTCAAACAAATTTTTTTTCGATATTTTATATAAAAACAAAAAAGGATTTCGAAAATGCAAAAAAAGACTCATTTTAAAAACATTCATTTTTCCAAAAAAACAATTTTCTTTCTGATATGGAGTGCCGCCCTGTTTTACATCGGCTTTTCCGTTAAATCGGCAACGGCGCCCGAACCTGTGCGCCCGCAAGGATTCAGTACCGCCGTTATTACGGGGCAGCCGCTGGAAAAAGACATTCGTCTCTTTAAAAACTTTATTGCCCGCGTGGAACCGGTTAACGAAGTTGACATCAAGCCGCAAGTTTACGGAACACTTGATGCGGTATTGTTTGAAAACGGCTCGTATGTGGAGGAAGGAACACCGCTGTTTATTATTGATAAAAGCCGTTACGAAGCAAACGTTCAAGCCGCCCAAGCCGATTTGGACAAAGCATTGGCCAACGTCACGCAAATTGAAAACGATTATAATCGAATGACAAAGCTGTATAAAGATAAATTTTTGGCCAAAGCCGAACTCGAATTGGCCGAAAGCAATTTGGAGCAGGCCAAAGCCGCCGTCAGTCAGGCAAAAGCCAACTTAAAACTGGCGCAGCTCGATTTGGAACACGCCACCATTTCCGCGCCCATCAGCGGCTATATCGGCAAAGCGTTGGTAACCAAAGGCAATTATATCGATTCGTCGGCAACCACCATGGCGCGCATTGTGCAAACGAATCCCGTTCGAATCGCCTTTTCCGTTACCGATAAAGAACGGTTGCAAAAAGTGTCGGGGCCGAATGAACAGGCACCGATTAACATGCGTCTTGTTTTGGCAGACGGAAACGAAGTGGATATTCAACCTTTAAAAATATTCACGGAAAGCGAAGTCGATGAAGCCACGGCCAGCATTTTTGTTTATGCCGAATATGCCAACGAAAAGCGATTGTTGCTGCCGGGAAATATTTTAAGCGTGAAATTAAGCGATTCGGCCGAACATAAAGTCATTCTCATTCCGCAAGATGCCGTTTTGCAGGATAAAGGCGGAAAATATGTGATGAAAGTTGATGAAAACAACACGGCGCATCAACAATACATTAAAGCCGATGAAAATTGGGATAATTATTACATTGTGGAAAAGGGTTTGAATCCGTCCGATACCGTTATTTTATCGGGGGCTCAAAAAGTGCGGGAAGGACAAAGCGTTCAAACAAAACCCGTGAAACCGCTCGGAGAATAACCCATGTTTTCACGCTTTTTTATCAATCGTCCTCGTTTTGCCGTTGTTATTTCTCTTATTTTGAGTATTGCAGGGCTTGTGTGTTTGTTTAAACTGCCGGTAGCGCTTTACCCGGAAGTAACGCCGCCTGAAATTTTCGTTCGGGCCAATTATCCGGGTGCCAGCGCCGACGTGATTGCCAAAACAATCGGTATTCCGTTGGAAGAAGGCATTAACGGCGTGGAAGATATGCTTTATATGAATTCCACGTCGGCAGACGGCACTTATTCGCTGAATCTCACCTTTAACAGCGGTGTTGATCCCGATATGGCGCAAGTGAAGGTGCAAAACCGCATTCAACAAGTCAATTCTTCTTTGCCGACGGAAGTGCAACGGCGCGGATTGGCGGTGCGGCGGCGCTCATCAAGTATGTTGGCCTTTATTACGTTTTTCTCGCCGAATAAAACGCATGATACCTCTTTCATCAGTGATTATGTGCAAAACAACATTCAAAAAGCATTGGTTAAAGTAAACGGTGTGGGCGATGTGAATATTTTCGGCGCCAAAAAGAGTATGCGTATTTGGCTGGATTCCGATAAAATGGCCGCGCTGAATTTACCGGTTTCCGCCGTGAAAAGCGCGATTGAAAGTCAAAACTATCAGCCGTCTCTCGGGCAATTGGGCGTGCGTCCGACCGAAAGCGATAATCTGATGGTTTATTCTTTGCAAACAAAAGGACGAATCGATACCATTCAAGACTTCGGCAACATTGTGGTTCGCACCAACAAACAAGGCGGCTTGGTTCGGTTAAGAGATGTGGCCCGAATTGAAATCGGACAGGAAAATTATTCGCATAAATCGGCCTATAACGGTGTGGAATCGGTGCCGATGGGGATTAACCTGTCATCGGGCGCCAACGCGCTTTCCACCATGGACGGGGTGAAAAAAGAATTGGAGCGGTTAAGTCAATTCTTCCCCGATGATTTTACGTATATCATCAATATGGATACCACGCAATATATTAACGAATCGATTGAAGAAGTTTCCTTCACGCTGATTTTAACATTTTTATTGGTGATTTTGGTATGCTTTGTCTTTTTGCAAAACAGCTGGGCAACGGTTGTGCCGGCCTGCGCCATTCCCGTTTCGTTATTGGGCACGTTCATTGTGATGATGACGCTCGGTTATACCATCAATATGTTTACGCTGTTCGGCTTGGTGTTAGCTATCGGCGTTGTGGTTGATGATGCCATTTGCGTTGTGGAACGGGTGATGACACTGATGGAGCAGGAAAATATGACGCCGAAAGAAGCCACCATTCAAACCATGGGAGAAATTTCCGGCGCCTTAATTGCCACCACGTTGGTGTTGTTGGCCATTTTTGTGCCGATTGCTTTTTTAAGCGGTGTAACGGGTAAAATTTATCAGCAGTTTGCCGTTACCATTTCAACAGCGGTTTGCTTTTCAACCTTAAACGCTTTAACTTTATCGCCTGCCATTTGTTCCACGGTTTTAAAACCGCATTCGCAGGTGAATATTCGTGTGTTGCACTGGTTCAATTCGCTGGTTATGTTTTCTTCAAGACGTTATCAGGGCATTGTGGCCCGATTGGCCCGTAAAGTGGTGCTTATCGCGCTTGTTTTTGCGGCGTTCGTCGGGTTTGCTTCTTATATGATGACGCATTTGCCGACTTCCTTCATTCCGAATGAGGATCAAGGCAAAATTATGATTAACATTCAACTGCCGGAAGGGGCCTCTTTTAAGCGCACGGAAGAAATTGTCAATCGTGTTTCGCCGCTTTTACGCAATCAAAAAGGCGTAACGGGCTTAATGACCATTATCGGCCACAGTATGACGGCAGGCAGCGGTGAAAATATGGCCATGGGCTTAATTTCTTTGGACGATTGGGATAAACGAACCGATCCGGAACTTTCATCTGGCGCGGTGTTAAATCGCATTAAGGCCGAATTGGATAAAATTCCCGAAGCGGAGTTTCAATTGATGGAATTACCTGCCATTCCGGGATTGGGTATGTCCGGCGGACTTTCGTTAAAAATTCAAGCCTTAAACGATATGGATTATAACAAGCTGGACAGCACCACAACCGACTTTATGCAAAAACTGAATCGTCAGGATAAAATCGGCTTTTCGTTTTCCAACTTTACCGCCAAAACACCGAATATCTTTTTGGAAATCGATCGGTTGAAAGCCGAATCGATGCAAGTGCCGTTAACGAACATTTTCTCGGCGTTGGAAAATTATCTCGGGTCGGGATATGTCAACGATATTAACTTCGGCACGCAAGTCAACAAGGTGATTGTGCAATCCGATTGGAAATATCGGAAAGATATTGACAGCCTGCGCAACATTTATGTGCCGAATCAAGACGGGCAAATGGTTCCCTTAAACGCTTTCGTGTCGTTAAAACCCATTTTATCGCCGCGACAAATTATTCGTTATAATCAATATCCCGCATCGGGTGTTACGGTTATGCCGGCGCCCTCCGCCACATCGGGTGAAGCCATGAACTTAATCGAAGAAATGGCAAAAACCGATTTGCCGCGCGAATATGCTTACGAATGGTCGGATATGAGTTATCAGGAAAAACATAACCAAGGCCAAATTACCTACTTAATTTTATTGGCGGTTGTGTTTGCCTATTTGTTTTTGGTGGCGCAATACGAAAGCTGGACGGTTCCCGTTCCCGTGTTAATGTCGGTTGTGGTGGCCGTGAGCGGCGGATTAATCGGTTTACGGATAACAGGGTTACCTTTAAGCATTTATGCCCAGCTGGGGCTTGTGTTGCTCATCGGACTGGCTGCCAAAAACGCCATTTTAATTGTGGAGTTTGCCAAAGAAGAACGCTTGAAAGGCGTTTCTATCGGCGAATCGGCATTAAAAGGTTTATCGGTGCGGTTTCGGGCAGTTTTAATGACGGCATTCACCTTTATTTTAGGCGTGTTTCCGTTAATTGTGGCAACGGGAGCGGGTGCCGCCAGTCGGCGCGCTATCGGTGTTCCCGTGTTTTACGGTATGCTTATCGGAACGGTCATCGGGTTATTGCTCATTCCGTTGCTTTATGTTTTGGTGCAAACCATTGCCGAAAAAACGAAAAAGAAGAATAAATAAAAGCTTTTATTTTCAATGTTTAGCAAACAAAAAACCGTTTAAAATTTTATCGGCTTGACATTTTTATTCTGTTTCTGTGGTCTTAATCAACAACGAAGAACGGCAGGACAAAACCGCCGTTCTTTTTTCATTTTTTAATTTAAATTTTCAACCAGCCCCAAAGAACCGTCATTCATAATGCGATAAACTTCTTTCTCCCCCGACGGATTTAAAAATTCCGCCGTTGAATCATCCCGTGACACTAATTGATATATCTCATTTGTTTTTTGCCGAATATAAAGATTATTATCTTCCGGCAAAAAATAATCCACAAAGTCAAAATGCTTTACATAAAGTGTTCCCTCGGGCAGTTCTTCCGATGTACATTGTCGCTGATATGTTAAATTCAACACATACGGATCAACAAGCTTGGCAACAAGCGGCGCAAGGATCATTTTTGCCATTAACGCACAATCACTTAATGAATCTGCCTCTTCTTTGGAAATGTCGAAACGCGATAACAAACGCGCACTCACGATTTTACGAACGGTTTTAATGTTTTGATAATATTCCTTCGTATGCGATCGATGACGGCGTAACCGAATCAACGGTTCGTTAATCATACCGAGCTTGCCGCCGGCCAGCCAGATTTTTGACCAAAAATCATAATCTTCCGCCGAGATTAATGTTTCATCATAGCGAATATGATGCGAACGCACAAAATTTAAATCATAAACCGCTAAATTCGTATAATAATTGGCAAAATTAAAAATAATTTCCCAGCGTTTCGGCGGAACCCAATTATTGATACCCTTTTTTCCCATTTCATGGTACACACTGTTGACAGCCTTATAATCGGGGTGTTTTTGAAAAAAGCGCATTGATTTTTGCAGTCTGTCCGGTTCGGAAAAATCATCGCTGTCCATAATGGCAACGTATTTTCCGCGCGCCGCATCCATACCGCGATTGCGCGAATAAGGAATGCCTCTGTTTTGATCGTTTTGAATCAGGCGAATGCGTTTATCTTTCTTTTGATACGCTTGAATAAGGGAAACAGAGCCGTCAGTTGAGCCGTCATCCACAATAATAAATTCAAAATCCTGATACGTTTGATTTAAAATCGATTCAATCGAGCGCGGCAATAAATCAATCCGATTATATGTGGGCATCACAACGGAAATAACCGGCAAGTGATAATAAAACCAACCGACACTTAATAAACCGCACCCGATAAAAACGGCCAACCAGCCGAAAATTTTTTTCTTCATAAATTGTTTATCCCATCAAGGCTTACACTAGCATAAAATAAAAAAGCTGTCAATGAAAGATTCCCGAAATCAGGCACGCCCGCAGCCCGAAGACAAGAACGCCGATTGAATTCCCAAAGAGTTCAAAACACTGTCCCAGCGGGCGGCATACGGCGTTCGAAATAAAATTTCATCGGATTCATCGGCCGTTAACCAAATATTGCTCATAATTTCATCTTCCAGCTGTCCGGCAGCCCAACAAGCCCTGCCCATCATAATCAAATAATCACTCGGCCCTTTGTTCCAGGCAATATCTGCCAAAATATCCTGCGTGGACGTTAAAGCCAGTTTCGGCGAAACGACTCGTGTTGATTCGACTTTATATTCCGATGAATGCAACACAAACCCGTTGGAAAATTTATCCGGACCGCCGAGCAAAACCGTCGGCTGATTTTTTAAGACCAAATGATCAATTTGCAGCTGTTCCAACAATTCGCTGAACGACATTTGCGCCTCTTGATTGATGACCAACCCGGCAGCACCCTTCGGCGTATGCTCATAAATATAAATCACGGCTCTTTCAAACCGTATATCGTCAATATTCGGCATAGCGACCAAAAAACGCCCGTTTAACGAAACAAACGGCGTTATTTTTTTAGTGTTCACCGGATTCTTCATTGCTGTATTGCACAATTGAGCCGAAATCCGAATCGTTTTGTTCATTCAATTCGGGATCATCTTCCAAAATTTCCAATTCGTCCGGACCCAAATCATCTTCGGACAAAGGCACATCTTCCGTCATTTTCAACAATGTTTCTTCATCGAGCGATTCTTCATCGGCAGCGGCAGTTTCCGTTTCCTTTGCCATTTTTAACAGTTGTTTTGTTTTGGTTTCTTCATAAGAATCAGGCGAATAACTTTCCTTACATTTGGGACATGAAAAATTATTTTTACCCATATCATAAAAAAAAGTACCGCATTTTAAGCACTTGCGCTTTGTTCCCCATTCCGATTTTGCCATAATAACCTCCGTTTCATAAAAAAAGACTTGTTATTTGTGCCTTTTACATGTTATGCTAAATTTGTCAATAAAAATTTGCAAATTTGAAGGAAAAAAATGAAAATGAATATTATTGCAATCGACGGCAGCTCGGCAACCGGCAAAGGAACGCTGGGTGCAAAACTTGCGAAAGAGCTTGATTTTGCCTATTTAGACACCGGTGCGCTCTATCGCGGAACGGGTTATGCGCTTTTGCAGGCGGGAAAAGATCCGTCCGACGAATCGGCCGCCGTTGCCGTTGCAAAATCGTTTCCGCCCGAAAAAATGCTTCAATTGCAAAACGAATCGGCGATTCGCAATGAAACAATCGGAAAAGCAGCCTCCATCGTGTCGGCAATTCCGTCTGTTCGCGAAGCTTTGTTTCAATTTCAACGGCGCTTTGCCGAACACCCCGTCCACCCCGACGGAACCCCCGCAAAAGGCGCCATTCTCGACGGTCGCGACATCGGAACGGTTATCTGTCCCGATGCCAAATGGAAGATTTTTTTAACCGCTCGGGCGGAAATTCGTGCGCAAAGACGATATAAAGAGTTGCAATTAAAAGGAAACTGTGTTATATATGAAACCGTTTTATCGGATATCCTCTCGCGTGACAAGCGGGACAGCGAACGGGCAACCGCTCCGTTAAAGCCTGCTGACGATGCGTTTATACTGGATACCTCCGATTTAACACCGAATGACGTATACACCCGCGTGATTCGGTTTCTGAACGGGGTGGAATAAAAAAAGTCCCTGATTTCATATCAGCGGCCAACCAAAAATATATTTTTAAGGAAAATTAAATGGTAAAACAAGAAAACCAAGCCACAGTCGAAGACTTTGGTGCCATGTTAGATGAGTTTATGGGAAAAGGCGCTTTGCAAGGCAAAGTTGTTTCCGGTAAAATCGTGGGTTTTGATGATGATATGGTCATTGTTGATGTCGGATTAAAATCGGAAGGACGGATTCCCGTTTCCGAATTCGGCATTCAAAATTTAAATTTAGGCGATGAAATCGATGTTTTTATTGATCGGTATGAAGATAAAAACGGCAATGTTGTTTTATCGCGTGAAAAAGCGCGTCGGGAAGAAGCCTGGGGCGATTTGGAAAAATCCATGGAAAAAGGCGAACACGTTATCGGTACAATTTTCGGACGTGTCAAAGGCGGCTTTACGGTTGATTTAAACGGCGCAACGGCATTTTTGCCCGGCAGCCAGATTGATGTGCGCCCCATTCGCGATGTGACCCCGTTAATGGGTGTTGCGCAACCGTTTGCCTTGTTAAAAATGGACAGAGTGCGCGGCAATATTGTTGTATCGCGTCGGGCTGTGTTGGAAGAAACACGCGCCGAACAACGCTCGGAAATCATTAAGAATTTATCGGAAGGACAAGTGGTTGAAGGTACGGTTAAAAACATTACCGATTACGGTGCCTTTATTGATTTGGGCGGTATTGACGGTTTATTGCACGTGACGGATATTTCGTGGAAACGCATCACGAATCCGGCCGAAGTTTTGTCTGTCGGACAAACGGTGAAAGTTCAAATTGTGAAGTTTAACACCGATACCGGCCGTATTTCTCTCGGTATGAAGCAATTGGAAAACGATCCGTGGGTCGGCGTGAACGAACGCTTCCCGTTGGGTTCCACGTTCAAAGGCAAAATCAACAATATCACCGATTACGGCGCATTTGTTGAATTGGCGCCGGGTGTTGAAGGCTTAATTCACGTTTCGGAAATGAGCTGGACGAAGAAAAATGTTCATCCGAGCAAAATTGTTTCATTAAGTCAGGAAGTGGAAGGCGTTGTTTTAGATGTTGACGAATCGAAACGGCGCATTTCTTTGGGTATGAAACAAATTCAGGAAAATCCGTGGAAAACATTTGCCGATACGCATAAAGTGGGTGATGTAATTGAAGGCGAAATCAAAAATATGATTGAATTCGGTATTTTTGTTGCGCTGAACAATGAAATCGACGGTATGATTCATACCTCTGATTTATCGTGGGATAAATCGAGCGAAGAAGCCATTAAAGATTACAAAAAAGGAATGGTTGTCAAAGCCAAAATTTTGGACATTGACGTGGAAAAAGAGCGCATTTCTCTCGGCATTAAACAGCTGACGGAAGATCCGCTTGCGGCAGCGTCCGAAAACATTAAGAAAGGCGAAATTGTCACCGGTATTGTTTCGGCCATTGAAGAAGGCGGCATTGAAGTTGATGTCAACGGAATCAAAGGCTTTATCAAACGGACGGATTTAGCCAAAGATCGTTCCGAACAAAAAACGGAACGCTTTGCCATCGGTGAAAAAGTTGATGCCAAAGTCACCACTTTTGATGCCAAAACACGCAAACTCACGTTATCGATTAAAGCGCGTGAAGTTGCGGAAGAAAAAGCCGCTATGGAAGAATTCGGTGCCACGAATGCCGGTGCTTCTTTGGGTGATATTTTAGGAGATGCACTGAAAAAAGCGAGCACAAAAAAATCTTCTAAAAAATAAGTCATTAAAAGTATAAATAAAAGAACCTGCCCTTATTTGAGGGCAGGTTTTTTATATGTTCGACTGTTGTCTCGATAGGGGGGAAAAAAGATAATGTTGCTTCAAGATTTTCTTTCCTGTTTTCGGGTGATATTTGCAGGCGGATATATTTTTTTTCTTAATTTTCGGCGGGAAGTGATGATGCGTAGAATGTGTACCGGCGCGGTGTATTGAAAATGAAAGAAAGAGCGCGAGAGGAAATTTTTATGTAAATTTATTTAAGCAAAAAATGATAAAAATAATACTTCCTGATAACTTTAAAAGAGTATTATATGCGTAAAAAAGCACCAAAAAAACGTCCGTTTAATTGATGCAATATTTTTCTTAGTATATAAAACGAAATAAAATCTGTCAAGATATTTTTATTGAAAGGATATTTTCAATAAAAATCAAATTATTATAAAATATTTTAAATTTTTATTAAAGAGCATCGCCTTCGTTTAACAAGTTGCACCAATTAAACGGAGGTTTAATGCAAACAAAGAGAGGCATAAAAAGTGAAGGAAATCAAGGTGTTGAAAAAAGACACCGACGGCGTAAAAATGCCTTAAAACCCGGGCGTCCGATCGGCTTACGTCAGGGACAGTTTTTGTTAGACACTAAAAAAGAAGAAATAAAACAATTACTTAAACAAAATATGCCGATGAATTATATTGCTGCCGAACTGCACGTCAGCGTGTTTACGGTGCATTATTATTTGAAAAAACATCCGTATCTTGTGCCGGAAACATATCGGCAAATTAAAGTGCGCAGTAAATTGTATCAAAAAGAAGAATATATTTTGCAAAAATTAAACGCGGGCGTTACAAAAGCGGCCATTGCGCGAGAATTGGGCGTGAGTCGGGAGGCCTTGTTCAATAAATTGGAACAAATGGGTTGGCAAGAACCGAATCCGTATCGTAAAAAGAAAATAGACTTGAATTTGTTTTTAAAAGCTTTCAATGAGGGTAAAACATATCAGGAAATGGCGGGTCTTTTTCACTGTCATAAGCAAACGATAATCAATAAACTGAAAGAATTGCATTTAAGTCGATATAAAAAGCGTGCACTCGAAAGGCAAGAAAAAAGATGTGTTTCGGGGCAAGCAAAAGAGGAGTGTTTCAGATGAACGGGGACAATTCGGGAAAGAAAAGAATGCCGAAAATATCAGTCATTATGCCTGTTTACAACACAAACGCCGCCTATTTAAAAGAAGCGATTGAATCGGTGCTGCATCAAACGTATCAAAATTTTGAATTGTTGGTAACAGATGATGCATCGGAGCCTTTTGTGAAAGAAGTGACAGAGGGTTATTCCGACAAGCGCATAAAATATATAAGACTTGAACGAAAACAAGGAATAGCAGTTGCGCGAAACGTGGGAATTGAGCAGGCAAAAGGCGAGTATATTGCATTATTGGATTCAGATGATATCGCTCTTTCCGAACGGTTTGAAAAGCAGGTTCAATATTTGGAAAGTCATTCGAAAATCGGGTGTTTGGGAACAATGGTTGACATT
>CANREI010000027.1 GCA_947629595.1 uncultured Alphaproteobacteria bacterium
AATAATGAACAAATATCTGAAGAAGTTCCAGACAGATGAGGCGACTGATGAAAATAAAAAGGATTCTAAAGCGCAAGTCTCTGAAAAAGTGGCGGTAGCAAAGGTTTTAAATAACTTTATTCGCAATGATATAATCGATGATTTGTCATCTTATCAAGGAAAAGCTTTAAATACGTTGGCAAAATCAGGTGAATATTATCAGGAGAAAGAAGAAGATTTATCTGCCGCGGCTTTCTTGTCCTCAAACAAAGGAAAAACCTGTTAATTTTTAAAGAAGTGTTTTTATTTTAAAAAGGGCGGATTAAAAAAATTCGCCCCTCTTTTTTAATAGCCCAATTCTAAATCTTCCCAACCGGTATGTCCCATATCCGGTGCGACTTTCACAATGGCACTGCGGGGATTTTTTAACTTTGAAACAAACCGTTCGGTCATTCCCTGTGTGGTTAATTCATCTTTTCCGCCCACAAAATGCACTTGCGGTATTTGACTGATACGATTCACCATTTTAATGGGGTTTGCCGCTTCTTTATCAAAATCTGGCAGGTTGTGTTTATTAACATAACCGTCTAAATCCAAAAGGCCGGCAATGGTGATAATTTGCCGAACGTTGTTTAAGCCCGATCCGATGGCAAATGCAATCGGCGCTGCGCCGCCGTAAGCCACAAACTCAATGCCTTTGGCGTTATATTTTTGAATATAATAAGCGACAACTTCTTCAATTTCTTTAATAATTTCGGGGTTATATTGGGAAGAGCCGTATATTTTTTTATTGCTGCACAATTTATTGGGCGCATATTGACAAGGTCTTGAAATAACAACAATATTTTTAAAACTATCTTTGGCGGCCAATTTTAATGCGGTTGGTTTTTCGGGTGTGGGATTTCCGTTATCGGTAATATAAAAACGAATCACTTTTCCCGATTCCAGCGGCGCTTTTTCCCAAACCGGCAGAGAAAAATGTTCGGTTTGCGCTTCCCGCATTTGAAATCCGTTCGGTGTTGTCGGCATACCGGCACAACCGCCGATCATCAGCAAAGATAAAAGTAAAGTTATTTTTTTCATTGTTCATCCTTTTCAAATTGTTCGTCAAAAGACGCCGTTTCATTTGTCATTTCCATTAAAGACATATTTTCCGTCCATAATAAAAACGTTTTAATTATCTTATCAGAGAAAATCTTTTTAATCAAGTTTTTATATGCGGCCAGCTGCATTTTATAAATACGGTGAACTTCTTCGGGCGCGGAAGGAACCGTTCTGTTGGTTTTAAAATCGACAATCCACACTTCTTTTTCATTGATAATCAATCTGTCGATTTGCCCCGAAAATACTTTTCCGCCCACAATGCCCACAATCGGCACTTCCGCCATGGAATTTGAACCGAAAAGCGGTTTAAAATTATTTTCAAAAATCTCGAAAAACCGCGCGGGTAATTCAATATCTGCCGGTTTCAGTTTGAGCGCTGTTTCTTTTCGCTTTTCGGGCGGTATTTGCGGCAAATATTGTAAGAGCTTATGTAAAAACGTTCCGCGTTTCAAGGCTTTTTCCTGTCCCGTGCCGACAATCGAATCGCTGATCGGCTCGTTATCAATTAAGCGTGACGGCATTAAAGGCTTTGAAAGCGGCGTTTCAACGGGAGCAGGGGTTTTTACCCACGCGGGCAGTAATTTTTCGGGCGTTTGATTTTGTTCCTTATTTTCCCGCATGAAGTGCGGCTGATAATCGGCCGGTCGACAAATGCGAATGACACCGTTTTCATCGACTGTTTTTTCTTGAACGGCAGCCGAAATCAATTGATGCCATGTTTTTTCTTTTAACGGCGCCGTATTCTCTTTATTTTCTGCCTCTTTTTTATCGGCTTTCTCTTTTTGCATTTTATGCCAGCCGTAAATATAAACTCTGTCACGGGCGCGTGTGATGGCCACATAAAGCAACCGATGTTCCTCTTCCTCTTGTTTTTGTGCCTCTCTCTCATAGAGATTTTCAATTGAATCGGAGGAGCGAAACTCTTTTTCGGGAAGCCATATCGGTAATTCGTTTTGCCATAAAAGAGCAGATTTCTTTGATCTCGGATCTTGATCGTCCACAATGAAAATAATATTGTTTTGAAGCCCTTTTGAGGCATGAACCGTCATAATTTTAACCGTATTTTGATCATTTTGTTCCATATCGCGCTTAATAACGGATTTACGGGCTTGAAACCAATAAACAAAATTTTGTAAAGAAGGAATGTTCGTTTGCTCAAAAGTGAGTGTCATATTTAAAAATTCATCAATTGCTTCCACGGCTTCAAAGCCCAAACGCCCCAAAAACTGCTTGCGTCCTTCATAAGCACCGAGAAGCGTTGCAAAAAATTCATAAGGCGGCATTTTATCCGCTAAATTTAATATATCTAACAATTTTTTAGCAAGCTGATCGTTTTTCAGTTGAATTTGTTTCCATAAAGTTTGCCCGTTGCGATGAATGCAAAGCGCGGCCAGTTCTTCTTCCGATAAGCCGATTAAAGGGCTTTTTAACACGCATGCCAAATTTAAATCATCTTCGGGCAACAGCGCAAATTTAGCCGTTGCCATCAGGTCTTGCACGGCAATATGCGCCGATAAATCAAGTCTGTCAATGCCGGCAACGGGAATACCTCTGTCTTTTAAAGCACGAACCAATTCGGTATCTATCGTTCCGCGATTTCGCAACAAAATGGTAATGTCTTTCGGTTCAATCGGGCGATTTTGTGAATCCAGAATCTCTTGATTATCAAGAAATTCCTTAATTTTATCGGCAATATCCGCCGAAACTTTCATAACAGCATTTGAAAGCGTGTTTCGTTCCAATATCGGCCAAGAGTCGTATGAAATGTTCGAATAAACCTTAACGGGCGGATGAATTTCAATTAACCCGGGCTCATTGATTCGGGTGAGATTATGCGTTGCATCTTCACCTACATCAATCACACCGCGCGCAGCTGCCGGACGATTCAATAAATCGTTAACTAAATTAAGAACGGCGCTTGTTGAGCGAAAAGAGGCGTTCATGGGAATAATTTTAAAAGTATGACGGGAATTTGTTATTTTATCCCGAAAATATCGCTTCATTTCATCAAATTTTAAAGGATCGGCGCCTTGAAAACTGTAAATGGATTGTTTTTTATCACCGACAACAAACAACGTGCGTTCCATATCGGTTTCACGCCCCAATCCGGCAAAAAATTCTTCGGAAATTAACCGAATGATATGCCATTGTTCGGCATTTGTGTCTTGGGCTTCATCAACCAAAATATGATCGATGCCGCCGTCTAATTTATACATCACCCATTGAGAAGATGATTCCAAAAGTTCTTTTGTTTTCGCGATTAAATCATCATAATCCAAAACACCTTCTTCTTTTTTGAGCAATTCATAAGTTTGAATAAAGTGTTTTGCAAAATTTAAAAAACGAACGGTTAATTTAATTGCTTGAAGTAAATGATATTTTTGATAAGCTTCATCATAAAGGACGGCTTTTTCTTTTAATTCTTTTTTGATGCGCCCGTTGGCTCTGCCGGTTGTTTTTGATAAATATAAGCTTTTTAAATTTAAAAAGGCTTCCGTTGTTATTTCCCCGATGGGGGCATCATTGCTTTGAAAATAATCGGAAATAATTTCATTTTCAGATGAATAGTGTGATAAACCGTATTGTTCCTTTAACTTTTTTTCAATTGTTTCAAGATTCGGATAAGTGTCCGTCAAATGTTTCAACGAAATAATGTTTGATTGAATCACTTTAAAAATATTCATATTCGGCTGATTTAAATGAAAATAACCGTTAATGGAATTTAAATCTTCTTCAACAAGTTTATTTGTAATAAGTAAATCAAAGGCCTTTTTAATTAAAATTTCCGATTGCGCATCATCAATCACTTCAAATTGCGGCGAAATATGAGCCTCAATCGGAAATCTTTTTAACACGGATTGGCAAAATGCATGAATGGTCATAATTTTCATACCGCCGGGTGTTTCCAACACATCGGTAAACAAATGACGCGCTTTGATAATGGTATTGTCATCGGGCGGAAAACCGCGTAATTGTGTGAGCATTTCAATCAGTTTATCCAAAGAGGCCGATGTCCAGATTTTCAATATATTCGTAATGCGGTTGGACATTTCCGCAGCAGCCGCTTTCGTAAAAGTTAAGCACAAAATTTTAAAAGGATCAATTTCACACAGCAGTAAATTTAACACCCGATTGGTTAAAACGGTTGTTTTGCCCGAACCGGCAGAAGCGGCAAGCCAAACCGAATGATGAATATCAATGGCTTCCCGTTGCGCTTGCTTAATTTTTTCATCAATATTCATTCGGCAGCCTCACTTTCTTCGGTCAGCCATTCTTTAACGCGGGCCAAGTGTTCGTAATCATCATAAGTGACGGCTTGATTCATCAAGCGCGGTTCATAAGGTCGTGTATTGTTTTGATAAGCATTTAACACTTTTTTAATGCCTTCTCGCGCTTCTTCAATTAAAGTTGCCTGATTTTCTTTTTTACTCTGTCTTTGTATTTCACCGCCGCTGTCTTTTCCGGTAATGTGCCAGTAAGAAAAATGAATTTCCTGCGGATCGGGGCAATCGTCATATCCGTTTTGTTGCAAAATAAGCCCTTCCAACGGCAATTGTGAGTTGATACCGCTTTGAATGGTGGCACTTGACGGCACCGTTCCCGTTTTATAATCTATAATTTCATAAGAACCGTCCTTCATTTTGTCAATGCGATCGGCTTTGGCCGTTAAGGTAAAAAGTGTTCCGTCACACAAAGGAAAAGAAAACGAACCCGATATTTCGGTCATTGTTTTTTCTATTTCCGACTTCATTTGATTTTGTGTTTCAACAAAAAAGGCGGCACTTTTTTCAATTTTCGTTTTGTTATAAACTAAATCCGTTTCACTGCATCCGTCGGCAAGCAGATGTTCGGTAATTTTTTGAAGCGCTTTGGAAACGGTTAAATCTTTTTCATAAACAAGCTCTTGAAAAGCGGCGTGCAAAGCCGTACCGTATCCGCTTTTCATATCAAATGATTCCAATTCGTTTAAAGGCCTTAATTGTAAAATATATCGGGCATAAACGGCATAAGGATTGACCAATAAATTTTTAATTTGTGTGGCCGGTAATTTTTTCGGGCGCAGTTCTTTGGGCGGACAAGGGGCAGGGCGAACGATTTTTTCATATTGATCCGGCATATCCATTTCTTGCGGAGAAACTTCCGTTGTTGAATTCAGCAAAATCGGGGCGGCATTATCCTCAGCATCATGATGGGCGGCCAAAACGGCTTCAATGCGTGATAAAAAGCGGGAAGGAATGGTTTGTGAACCGTCGGCTTTTAAAGAACGGGTTAAATAAACTTCTTTCGCACAAAAGCAAGAGGCAAAATCCATACTCTGCGTGGCAAAAATGCTTTCCGTTGAAGGCAGATTCACAGCTTTTCGCATGGAGGCACCCAGCCATGGCCCCACATTCGGCAATGCGGGAAAAGTGCCTTCGTTTAATCCGCCGATAATGCACACATCGGGGTGGAAAAATCGAGCTTCAATCGGCCCCAATATATCCAAGCGCGGATGCGTACCGTATTTAGGCCGAAACGGAACGAATTGCATTAAAAATTTGAGTATTTGAACATATAAAGCCGGGGGAACATCGGGAATTAAGGACGCCTGTTCTTTCAGCTCCGTAAAAAAGCGATAAGCTTCCTCGCCGTCATCGGATTGCCATAACCTTTCACGACCGCTTCTGTCGGCACTTTCGGCCAATTCTTCCGCCATATTTAAATGAGCCGTTAACAAATCAAGAAACGGAACAGGATGCGAAGATTGAAATAATTCTAAAAATTCCGTCATCGGCGTGTTCAGGGCAATTTGAAATTTTTGATTGTTATCACGAATTGTTTTTTCCGTTTCCCGAACAAATGCACGCAAATCGGCCGGCATTCGTTGATCGGCACACAACGGATGCTTTAAAAGAGCCAAAGCCGTTTCCCCTTTTTGTTGAACGGCATATGCCGCAAGAAGGGTTAGAAAAATACCCGTCGGCGTGTTATCCAAAGGTCGGCCGGCCGAGTCATCCAATTCAACACCCCACCGTTTCATTTCGGCAATGACCCGCCGCGCCAGATTTCTGTCCGTTGTTACAAGCGCAGCGGTTTTTTCAGGTGTTTCAAGCACTTTTCGCATAATCAGCGCAATGGCCAATGCTTCTTCCGTCATATTTTCGCATTCGATATATTTAATATTTTGAACGGTTTCTTCCGTTAAATCATTTTGTAACCATTCATCGGTTAATTTTGCCGGTTTAAAAGCTTCGCGAATTAAGGCTTCCTGCGGCTGCTCGAAAGAAGAGAGTAACCGAATATCTGCCGGTGTTTTTCCCAAGGCTTTTAAAGTTTCAACCAAAACATATTGATAATGATTTTCCGTTAAGGCATTTTTTTCGTCATCATCTAAATAAATATTTAATCCGTTTAATAAAATCAATACATTATTTTTAGAACTTATTGCTTTAATTAAACTTTTAACAGCCGGTGAATTTTCTTCCGCACCGCCTAAAATATAAAATTCATCGGCAGGGGCTGACAGAATTTTTTCTTTTAATAAGTTGATTAAACGAATGCGTCTGTCAACGGCATCAATTTTGCCGCGTTCTTTTAAGATTTGCGGCCAAAAATCGGTTAATATTTCTAAAAAATCAAGACTTTCCTGCCAATGTATCGCTAAATTTTCCTCTTTAACCAGACTTTTTAAATCATTTAAATTAACCTGATACTCATAAAAATCATCTAATAATTCGGCAAGACTTTTAGCCACTTTTAAAGCTTTATCATAGGTATCAACACTTGATTTTGCGTGACACAGTTGCGCCAGCAAAAACAAGCGCTCCGTTTGAGAAATTGCCGGCGGTAAATTTTCCGCCAACGGATCATCCAATTCATATAAGGCTTGTAATCGGGGAAGTAAAATCGGCCGATTTTCACTTAAACGCACAAAAGCGTTTTTAACGGTGAAACAGGCTCTTTTCGTGGGCAGAATAACGGTTGTTTTAGCGGCTTGCAAGGGATTTTGACAATGAGTGCACACCCATTGAACAACCTGATTGGCTAAACTATCCGATAAGTTTAATCCCTCTATCATTCTTTTTCCTGTTTTTCCAATATCTTATTCGCTTCAAGCAACGCTTCCGGCGTTCCGATATGATACCATTCGCCGTCAAATACAATATGGCGAAGACGTCCTTCTCTTTCAGCCGTATCATATAATACTCTTAAACTGAAAATGCCGTCCGGTGATTTTTTAAAAACACGCGGATGAATAATTTGAACGCCCATAAACATATAAGGAATATTTTTCTCACCGGGACGTTGCCGACGGGGAAGGCCGTTTTCAATAAAATAATTACCGTCCGGCACATCACCGAAGGCTTGCTTTAACGGAATAAGTGCCAATAAAATATCGGTTGTTTCGGGATTCCATGCTTCTTCCAATTGCGTAAAAACAGATGTTGTTTTATCAATCCATACCGGATCGGCATTTGAAACAAAAAACGGCTCATTTCCTAATACGGGTAATGCGTTTTTAACACCGCCGCCGGTTTCCAGCGCTTGCGGCTCATCGGAATAGTGAATTAAATCAAATGATTTTAAAGCGCTTTTAATCATATCGCCTTTATAAGACGTGTTAATGACAATTTTTTGAATGCCGTGTGCTTGCATTTTATTGACAATGCGAGTTATAATCGGCTCTCCTGCAACCGAAATCAACGGTTTCGGCAGATGATCGGTCAATTCCCGCATACGAACGCCGCGTCCGGCCGCTAAAATCATTCCTGTTTTAATGAATGCACTCATTATATTTTCCTTTTAATCATTTTCAAACGGTATTTTTTGACGAACATCGCTCGGAATATAGGTATCAAGCCAAGTTTTATAGCGTTTGAGTAACGGCTGATCAAGATGCTTTTCAAGCAGCTGCCAAACAAAGGGAATAAACTTTAAATATCTGTTTTTATTATCACGAACGAAAAGACGCACAAAAATACCGATGACTTTTGTATGCCGTTGAACGGCCATTAAAGAATAAGAATCTTCAAACTCGGCTGTTTGATAAGTCGGAAATTCATTGAAAAAGTAAGTTTTCATTTTATCTTGTAAATCCGGTCGCACAACACGACGGGCATCTTCCAAAAGCGATGCCAAATCGTAGGTTACCGGACCGAAACGCGCATCTTGAAAATCAAGCAAACCGCACTTTTTATCTTTTGTAATCATTAAATTATCAACGTGATAATCCAAAAGAACGAGCGTGTTCGGAACAGCAGAAATTTTTTGATATAATTCTTCCCAAACAGCTTTATATTCTGCCATGGCTTTGTCATCTAACTCTTTTTTCAGAACATATTTCACATACCACAACGGCAACAAGGAGGCTTCCGTATACATTAAATCAAAATTATATTCTTTCAACCCCGGATTTTGCATAAATTGTTTTTGAATTTGAATCAGTGAATCAATGGCCTGCCGATATAAATTTTCTTCATCGGCACCGGCGGCAATCAAGCGGGTGAACGTATCATCGCCGAAATCTTCCAACAAAAGAAAGCCGTTTTCCATATCGCGGGCAAAAATGTGCGGCACTTTAATGCCTTTTGATTCCAAAATTTCATCAACAAACGCAAATTGGGCGGGATTTTCTTGCGGAATGGGGGCATTCATTAAAACCAGCGTTTCATTTTCTTTGGTTAAACGTTCATACCAACGAAAGGAGGCATCTCTGGCCAAAAGTTCTCGTTTTGCCGTACCCCAACCGTGTTGTTTTAAAAACAGGTGCAATAATTCTTCTCTTTCCATTTTCTCTCCTTCATTCGATGGTAATTTCACGCGTTAAATCATTTATTATTTTAATATCAATCCGTTTATGGCGGGCAGGCAACAAGTTTCCTAATTTTTCCGGCCATTCAATAAGACTGACGCCGTCATAAAAGGCCTCTTCAATGCCGATTTCATAAGCTTCATCAGGATTTTTGAGACGATAAAAATCAAAATGATAAATGACAAAATTTTTTGTTTCGTAGGTTTGTAAAAGCGTAAACGTCGGACTGGGTACTTCATCAATCTCACCGGTTAATGAACGAATTAAGCCGCGGCAAAAAGCGGTTTTACCGGCTCCCAATGTGCCGTACAGCGCAACGATATCGCCTTTTTTCAGCGTTTTTGCGAATGCTTTTGCAACCTTTTCGGTTTCCGTTTCGTTTTGGACCAAATATTTCATTTTTGTTTTGCCTTGGTTTATATGGAACAGCATACAATAAAAAAAGACAAAAAAGCAACCTTTTTTGTCTTTTTAAGCATATTTTTTTGTGTTTTTATTTTTTTTCTGCCTTTTGAGCAACTTTTTCCCGATAAAGCGAAGCAAAATCAATCGGATTGATTTGCAACGGCGGTAATCCGGCTTCACGGGTGACATTGGCAACGATTGCGCGGGCATAGGGGAACAAAAGTTGCGGAATTTCAATTAACAAAATCGGTTCTCTGTGCTCGGACGGCACGTCATTTAACGTGACCAAAGCGCCGTAAGTTAACTCACAGATAAAAACGGCTTTATGCGTATCGGCGGTTTGAGCGGCTGCTTTCACGCTTAAATCAACGACAAACATATTTTCCTGCTCGGTTTTGCTGACTTGAATATCAACATTGACATTAATGGCGGGAGCCTGAGTCAATTCACTCAAAATAAACGGTAAAGAAGGAGCTTCAAAAGAAAGATCCTTAATATATTGGGCATTTACCTGTATATTTGGTACATTTTGATTTGAATTTTCTGTCATTTTTGAAAAATCCTCTTGAAAAAAATTTGATTTTCGGTTTAAATACAAGATATGTATACAATCAATTTAAAAATTTGTAAAGTAAAAAAAGGAAAATAATAATGACAATCGAGAATATTTTACTATGTAGTCTTGCTTTTTTATTTCTTGTTTTGTTATATAAAAATCTGGGAAACGAGGAAAAGCGTTCCCAACTGCCGGAAAAGTTTTGTTTGTTTTCCGAAAAAACGGGGCAAATTATTGAAATGCGCCTTTTACGCGATAATAAGGCTTTATCCTCAAAACAAGCTATCGGCGAAGAATTTATCGCGCGTGTTAAAATTATTTTTAAAACCGTGTGCGAATCGTTTGCCGAGGGGAATATGTCGGTTTTAAAAAACTATATGGAACCGGCTATTTTGGAAGCTTTTGAAGCCGATATTCGGAAAAGAAAGAGTAAAAAAGAAACCATGGAATTTTCTTTGATTTGCTTTGATTCGGTTGAAATCGAATCGGTTTCGCCCGGAAATGATGAAATTACGGTTTCGTTTGTGACGGAACAAATCAATTTATTGAAAAATTCCAAAAATGAGGTGAAAGAGGGCGATCCGATGGTTGTTGCCAAAGTGCGTGACTTTTGGACGTTTCGGAAAAGCAAGCATAACAAATGGTTGGTATCGGCCACGCAAAGTGAGGGTATTTATGAATAAAAACAAGCTGTTATCTTTATCATTGGTCGGATTTGTATCCCTGTTTTTATGCGGTTGTCCGTCTTCGCATTACCTGTCGCAGGGCAGGGGTTTTAAATTGAGAGAAGTGCCCTTTTCGGCCTTGCCCGGCTGGACGCATGAAAACTTTGAAGAAGCCTATCCGGCTTTAATGCGATCCTGCCAAAAGCCCAATGAGCAATGGGCTCGTTTTTGCAGCGGATTACAGCGCTATGCGTCCGCCGGTTCTTATCAAATCAGAAAGTATATTGAAAGCCAGTTAACGCCTTATTTGGTTACTTCTTACGGCGAAACAACCGGCACGATTACCGGTTATTATGAAGCCCAGCTGAAGGGCACGCGAACGCATACGCATGCGGGGCAGGTGCCTGTTTACGGCTTGCCGCGCGGATATGTGAACGGCAAAACGTATCCGACTCGGGAAGATATTGAGGAAGACGGCATTGATGCGCCGATTATTGCTTGGGCCGATGATCCGGTTGAGTTATTTATATTGCAAATTCAAGGATCCGGCCGTATGATTACGCCCTCGGGTGAAATTAAGCTCGGTTATGCCGGAAATAACAATCGAACGTTTAAATCGTTGGGGTCTATTTTTGCTGCGCACGGCATTACCGATTTACATTCCATGCAAAATATGCGGCGCTGGTTGCGGGAGCATCCGTCGGAGGGTCGTCGTCTTATGGCTGAAAATCCGCGTTATATTTTCTTTAAGGAGCTTGACGGCGATTCGCCCTATGGCGCGGCAGGCGTTGTTTTAACACCGGAACATTCGGTTGCGGTTGATAAAAATTACATTCCCATGAATACGCCCATGTATTTAAACACCATTGATCCCGACGGTATTTTTATTCAAAAGCTGGTTGTGGCGCAAGATATCGGTAAAGCCATACAAGGGCCGATTCGGGCTGATTATTTTTGGGGACACGGCGAAAAAGCCTTTAATAAGGCAGGGCGTATGAAGAATAAAGGGTCTTATTACCTGTTATTGCCGAAAAGCTAGGAAACATTAAAATGCCTGTTACCGATGATTCTTTATGGGCTGAATATGCGCAATCGGTTCAACCGTTGGCGCAAAAGAAGAACTTAAATCCCAAAACGGTGCCGCCCAGGCTTAAAGTTCGAAAAACGGCCACGGGCATATTGCTGAATACGCTTGATTTACACGGCAAAACGTTGGAAGAAGCTTATCGGCTGACAAAAACATTTTTTGACTTGCATTTCAAAAGCGGCACAAAACAAATCGGCATTATAACCGGTAAAGGATTGAACGGAACGGGTAAAATTAAAAATGAAATAGAATTGTGGTTTGAAACGCCGTTTTTTAAAGAAAAAATAAATACTTATCATTGGGAAAATGACGGAGGCGTTTTAAGGATCAGATTGAAAAGGCAGCAGAAAAAATGAAAATCGTGTTAGGAATTGAAAGCAGCTGTGATGAAACGGCGTGCGCATTGGTTAATGACAAGAAAGAAATTTTGTCATCGCTTGTTTGGTCTCAATATGATGAACATCGGGCATTCGGCGGTGTTGTTCCCGAAATAGCGGCGCGGGCGCATTTGGATAAATGCGATGTTTTAATTAAAGAAGCCTTGAAAGAGGCGAATAAAACTTTTTCCGACTTATCTGCCGTGGCGGTTGCGGCCGGTCCCGGGCTGATCGGGGGCGTTTTGGTCGGTGTTATGACGGCAAAAGCCATTGCACTGGCGCATCATTTGCCGTTTATTGCCGTTAATCATTTAGAGGGGCATGCGCTCACGGTTCGCTTGTTTCAATCGGTCACGTTTCCTTATTTGTTATTGTTAACATCGGGCGGACATTGTCAAATTTTGGTTGTGAAAGGTGTCGGCAATTATGAAAGGTTAGGGGGAACGGTTGACGATTCGGCAGGTGAAGCGTTTGATAAAGTTGCTAAAATGCTGAATATCGGTTATCCGGGCGGGCCGAATTTGGAAAAGCGGGCCAATTCGGGAAACGGGCGCAATATTCATTTTCCGGTTCCCATGAAAGGCAAGGCGGGGTGTGATTTTTCATTTTCGGGGCTAAAAACGGCGGTTCGGGTTTGTATTGACAAACAAGAAAATCTTTCCGAAGAGATGAAAAACAACATTTGCGCTGCTTTTCAAAATGCGGTGGTTGAGGAAATGAAAGATCGACTGGCGCATGCCGTTGATATTTTTTGCACGCGCTATCCGACCGGCAAATACTTGGTTGTGGCCGGCGGTGTGGCGGCAAACAAAGCCGTTCGGGCAATGATTGAGCAAACGGCCGAAAAAAACGGTTTGATTTTTGCGGCGCCTCCCGTTCAATATTGCACGGATAACGGCGTTATGATTGCATGGGCGGGCATGGAACGGCATTTGCTCAACATTTCCGACTCGTTGGATTTTAAAGCGCGTCCGCGTTGGGGATTAGATGAA
>CANREI010000028.1 GCA_947629595.1 uncultured Alphaproteobacteria bacterium
ATGCAAACTTGTTCTTTTATAAGAACTTTTTTAAAGAGATTGTTATCTTTAGGGCACACATCACTTGCCTTGCCTTAAATTATAAAGGCATTAAGAATCAATGTCAAGCAGAAAAAGCAGCATCATTTATTTTTCTTATTTTCGACACACCGCGCTGTCCCACGTTTCACGGGACAGCACTTCCCGCCGAAAATAAGAGAGAGTGCCGAAATAACACTTTTTCTACTTATTTTTAAGCGTAAAGCCTTGCCGTTTTTCCCCCTATCGGCACATAGCGGAGCGGCACAATTCGCGACGTCCCACACCCGCCGATAGAGGGAAAATCCTGATATCAGCCAACAGATAAAAATCTTAATTGTCAAGTTTATGCTTGTCTTTGCGGGGAAAGACATATTGTATCAACTCATATTCATTCAGCTTCTTTCGATAATATCTCAAAACAAATAAGCGCACAGCTAACGATAATCCCAATCCCTCTCGATGTAAATCTAATGCAGAACATATTTTATGTATTGTTGTTTTTTCTCGCAAACATATATCCGCCAACGATTCCCACATTTCCTTTTCTAATCTCATACTTGTTCGGCGACCGTTTACGGTCACGCTTTTATACATGAACATTTTTTAATCCTTTCATTTAATATTTAAAATTTAACAATAATTTATTTGCGAAGAAGATCAGATAAATAAAATCTAATGCAACCACAAACAGCTTTAATGACATAAAATTTTAAATATTTGTAAAAAAATGTATTTTTTATAATAATATTTTAACGTAACTCGAACGAATCGTGCAATTTTTCGAAATGAATCGCAAGAATGAGGAGAGATTTTTATTTTTCCCGCCGAATTTTGCCTTCTCCCTCTATTGGCCCGTAGCGACAGACGCCATAAAGTCGTCTGTCCCACCCGCCGATAGGAGGAAATAACCGTTAACAACACAATTTTCAGGTATTAAAAAGAAAAATTATCTTTTTGATCTTACTTTCTTTCTCTGATTCTCAGCAGATGTGGGACGGCGCATTTGTGCCGTCCCGCTATGTGTCGAGAATGAGAGAAAGAGACATAGTTATTACAAGTCTTTCTCATTTTTAGCTCTCTGCCAATTCTTATTTTCGACCCACCGCGTTATCCCTCAGTTGCGGGATAGCACTTCCCGCCGAAAATAAGAGAGAGCAAATCAACGAATACCGAATAAAATGAGCATATTTTCTCGGTCACCTGTCCTCAAAAAAACGTACGATTTTTGCAACACTTTTTTTTAAAATTTTGAAAAAATTTTTATTTTGGCCGGAATCCATTGATTTTGCGAGTGTTTTTAAATGGTGAATTTTAGCATTTTGAAGGCAATTTTTACCTCCGAATCCGCGTTGCATTAAAGGTACGTTTATTTTATGCTATTTCTATCAGCAACGGGAGTAAAAATATGATGAAACAATTCGAAAAAAAACAATTAAAACAAGCGAAATGCAAGGGAATGAAGCGCGAATCGCACAAAGGGAAACAGGGAGTCGGAAAATGACAAGAAAATCGAAAAAACAAATTCAAAATCAAGCACAAGACGGGCGCAGTATGGTTGAAATGCTGGGGGTGTTGGCGATTATTGCCGTTGTGTCAATCGGTGGGATTGTGGGGTATAAATTGGCAATGAATCATTATCAGGCATCACAAATTGCCCATGAAATGAATATCATGCGGACCGATGCGCAGATAAAAATTGCCCAAGGCACGGAAAAATTAACCCTCGGCAGCCCTTACGATGAGCATAAAATCAATTTTAACGGTTATGAAACCGCTTTCGGGTGTAAATATGTTGATGAAAATGATTTTATTTCCGAAGAAACCGTTTCATGCCAAATTGCAAACGCTTATTTTATTGAATTACCCAAAATTCCGGACGGCGTATGTCAACCGCTCGCGCGTCTCATTAACGGCATGGATAATTTAATTGCTTTTTCTGTAAACGATTCGGAATATGAGGAAGGGGGTACTTGTCGAGAAGGAGAGAATGATTTATATGCCGTATTTTCGGGAGAAACCGTCTCAGATTTAACACATTGTGAAAGAGATGATGATTGCGATGAATTAGAAAGCACGCCGATTTGTGATTTGTCACGTCGTGTATGTGTAGAATGCACGGAAGAAAAAGGGTGCGAGGGCGAGGAACATTGTGAAAATAATGTTTGCAAAACGTGCGACAGCGGTGTATGGGATGATGAAAGTAAAGAATGCGTGGAATGTTTAACGTATGAAAACTGCACCGATAAACCTGAAACGCCTCAATGTGATGAGACAAGTCATACCTGCAAAAGCTGTGCGGAAATTGATTCGAGTAAACCTTTATGGTATAACAATAAATGCGTGGAATGTGTAACTTATGAAGATTGTAAGGATACACCTGATACGCCAAATTGCAATACGGAAAACACATGTGCGGAATGTCCGTCAAATTCGTTTTGGGACGGGGAAAAATGTCAAGAAGGATGTCGAGAAAACAATCACTGTGCCGAAGATGAATATTGTTATAAATTGGGTGGATTTTCTTGTACGGATGAATGGAAAGATGAAGAAGATTTCAGCGGTTCCTGTCGAAAAGTGAATGAAGATTTAATTCCCGGAACAGTGAACGGGCAAATCTATTACGGATCAAAGAATACAATGAATTGGTGGAGTGCGGAGCGCTTCTGTAAGGCAGCCGCTCAATTTGGACACGGGAACGGACAAATGGCCGTTTGGGGAAAACCGAATTTTAACTGTAATCCGCCCGTTACATTGTCAACACTGGCTCATCAATACTGTCACAAAAACGGCAGTGATGTTCGGGTGGGAGATTTTAATGATCTTTCAACAACGGTAGAAGAATTAAGGGAAATGTTTGGTGTGACCCACACGGGAGAATGGGATACGGAAACAATTGATATTTGGTTGGATGAAGCATCAATCGATTGTCATATGTTTGAAGTAGAAATTTCTACGACTCAAAACTCCAAGGGATACAAAGCAGGATTTATACAAGGCGGAGCATTAAAGCAGGGAGATATGGGAAATCACGCCCTGTGTCAGCCTTAATTCACCTCCTTAAAACGGACAATATTCTTAAAAAATTTTTTTGCTGGACTTTTTGAAAAAAAAGAATATAATGCCTCATTATTTTTAATATTTTTAATTAAAGGGTAAAAAAATGATTCAGGAAATGAGAAATATTGCCATTATTGCACACGTTGATCATGGCAAAACAACGTTTGTCGATGCGTTTTTAAAACAAAGCGGCGCGTATCGGGAAAATCAGCAAATTGTCACTTGCGCGTTGGATTCCAACGATTTGGAAAGAGAACGCGGCATTACGATTTTTGCCAAATGTACGTCGGTAGAGTGGCATAACGTTCGCATTAACATTGTCGATACGCCCGGGCATGCCGATTTCGGCGGTGAAGTCGAGCGCATTTTATCGATGGTGGACGGCGTGATTTTGTTGGTAGATGCTGCCGAAGGGCCGTTGCCGCAAACAAAATTCGTGTTAAGTAAAGCCTTAAAGCTGGGATTGCGTCCGATTGTGGTGATTAACAAAATCGACAGAGCCGATGCGCGACCGGAGGAAGTGCATAATGAAATTTTTGACTTATTCGATCATCTGGGAGCAACGGAAGAACAGCTTGATTTTCCCACATTGTTTGCCTCGGGGCGTGAAGGATGGGCCGTTAATGATTTAGCCGATGAGCGAAAAGATATTTCGCCGCTATTCCAAAAAATTATTGATCATGTACCGGCGCCGCAATGTGATGAAAACGGGCCGTTTAAAATGTTGGTTACCACGCTGGAAGCCGATCCGTTTGTCGGGCGAATTTTAACCGGACGCATTTTATCGGGCAAAATCAAAACCAATCAATCTGTTAAGGCTATCAGTCGCGACGGGCATTTTGTTGAAAATGCGCGGGCATCAAAAATTATTGCGTTTCGCGGGTTAAAGCGTCAGGCCATTGATGAAGGCGTTGCGGGTGATATTGTGAGCATTGCCGGATTAACGCAGGCAACCGTGTCCGATACCTTATGCGATGCCTCGGTAAGCGAGCCGATTCATGCCGAGCCGATTGATCCGCCAACCCTGGCAATGACGTTTTCCATTAACACATCGCCGTTGGCCGGCACGGAGGGTGATAAAGTCACCTCGCGCATGATTTGGGACAGATTGGAAAAAGAGGCGGAAGGAAATATTGCGTTGCGTGTTTCGCGTACCGATACGACAGATGCCTTTGAGGTTGCGGGTCGGGGCGAATTGCAGTTAGGCGTGCTGATTGAAACCATGCGTCGGGAAGGATATGAATTATCGGTTTCACGGCCGCGCGTTGTTTATCGGGAAGATGAATCCGGACAAAAATTAGAGCCGTGCGAAGAAGTTGTGATTGATGTTGATGATGCTTATACCGGTGTTGTCGTTGAAAAAATGAGCTTGCGCAAAGGGGAATTGCAGGAAATGATTCCCAGCGGCGGCGGAAAAACACGGTTAACGTTTGTGGCGCCGTCTCGCGGGCTTATCGGCTATTACAGCGAATTTTTAACCGATACCTGCGGAACGGGCGTGATGAATCGATTGTTTCACGGCTATGCCCCTTATAAAGGCCCGATTACCGGTCGGCGAAACGGTGTTTTAATTTCAACCGAGCAAGGAAAAGCGGTGCCGTATGCCCTTTGGAACATTCAGGAACGCGGGCCGCTCTTTATTCCCGCCGGCACAACGGTTTATGCCGGTATGATTATCGGTGCCAATGCCAAACCGGGTGATATTGAAGTGAACCCCATTAAGGGCAAGAAGCTGACAAATATGCGTGCCGCCGGTAAAGATGATAACGTTTTGTTATATCCGCCGCGCATTATGCCGTTGGAAGTGGCGCTTTCCTATATTGAGGAAGATGAGCTGGTGGAAGTAACGCCGCATAATATTCGGTTGCGGAAAAAGTTCTTGGATTCAAACGAACGACGCAAATACGAACGGCGCAAAGAAGAGGCATAATTTTATGAAATGGTCAACCGCATTTAAAGGCTATTTAAATCCGGCCGTCGCCGTCTTTTTGTTTTTGGGCTTTTCTTGCGGTTTACCCCATAGTCTCATCGGGTATTCTCTGTCGCTTTGGTTAAAAGATGCCGGTTTAAGCTTGGCGGCTATCGGCTTTTTTGCCTTGGTAATGTTGCCTTATAACTTTAAGTTTTTGTGGGCGCCGTTTTTGGATCGCTTTTCGGCACCTTTTTTGCCGCGTGCGTTCGGGCATCGCAAAGGGTGGCTGATTTTGTTTCAGCTGGGGCTTATTGCCTGTACGGCGGGGCTGGCATTCAGTGCGCCCGAATCGAACGGGCCTGCTTTTTCGCTCATTCAAGACGGACAAAAAGTTGTTATTCCGCTGCTCACTTATTTCTTTGCGTTCGGTGTTGCGTTTTTTGCCGCCAGTCAGGATATTATGGTTGATGCGTTACGAATCGGCACGCTTAAAAAAGAAGAATTGGGTGAAGGCGCCGGCGCTTATCAGTTCGGATATCGTATGGGTATGTTGTTATCCGGCGCAGGCGTTGTGGCGGCTTCGGCTTTTGTATCGTGGCAAACGGCCTATGCCTGCGTGGCGGTTTTGCTGATTGCGGGTTTAATTACCGTTTTTTTCATTAAAGAACCGCCCGAAAAAAAAGTGGTGCAAGCGGGATTTTTCAAGTCAACGGTTGTTGCGCCGTTTGTTGATTTTATGAAGCAAAATCAGTGGGCGCTTATTTTAATTTTTATTGTGCTTTATAAATTATGCAATGCCGTTTTAGGGCGAATGGCATTGCCGTTTTACAGCGAAATGGGCTTTTCGAAAGCGGAAATCGCGCTTGTTTCCGGCACTATCGGTCCGTGGATTACCATTTTAGGCGTGGCCGTCGGCGGGGTGTTGGTGATGAAATATGCCATCTTAAATTTGTTGCTGATTTTGGGGTGCGTTGAAATATTAACTTCCGTTGTGTTCGGATTCTTCACCTTTTTTGAGCATTCCATGCCTTTCTTTTTGTTGGTGATTTTGTTTGATAATATTGTCGGCGGTATGGGCGGCGCGGTTTTTGTGGCGTTTTTATCCGGACTGTGTTCCAAACGCTATGCCGCCACGCAATATGCCTTGTTAACGTCGCTGATGATGGTATCCGTGTCGGTTATTTCCGTTTACAGCGGCGTGTGGGCGGAACAAATGGGGTGGTTTCGGTTTTTTCTGTTTACGGGCGCTTTAATGGTGCCGGCCTTGGTTTTACTGGGTTATTTAATTCGCAAAAAAGCTATTCGAAAATAATTTTAATTCCTTTATCGCCCATATTTAAAATACGCAACGCCGATTCTTCCAACTGATCCAAATCGAGCGATTTTTCGGATAAAGCATTCACTTTGGTTTGCAATCTTTCTTTTTCCCGTTCGGCATTTTCCTTGATAATATCGGCATATTGCACCTCCTGCCGCACCTGAATCATTCGCCGAATACCGTGATTTCCCTGAATCCCGTGAAAAATAAAATATCCGGTAATTAAAAAACAAATAAACGGTATCAACCAATTATGGGAAAACTTAAAAAACATGAAAATCCTCTTGAAAAGAGAGCATAACGGCAAAGAAAGCAAATGTCAATAAAAAATCCGCCCTTTAAAATGAAAGAGCGGATTTAATTAAAAATAATATCGTTATCTGCCTCCCTTATCTTTTCGCAGTTCATTAAATCCTTCTTTAACAGTTTCCCAAACATTTTCGGCACTATTGGTAAGTGTTGATAGAAGACCGGATTCGTTGGCATTATCGGAATTTTTATCGGCATTTTTAACAACATTTTTATTGTTCGACTGTTTTTTTGCTTCTTCCAAAAAGCGTTTCCGCGATTCTTGAAATTCGGGTTCATTTCCGTAATGTTTTTCTAATTTTTCCCAATCGGCATCTTTCATGCGCTCATAAAATGTGGAGGAAGCCTGGTCCATAATATCTCTATAAACATGACTGTCTGTCGGAACAGTCACATCGGGGCCACTCCATCCGGCTTCATATCCTTTCGAATTGAACGGAACATCAATTTCGACCCAAACAGGAGTTCCGTAAACATCATAATCAATCGTCACATTATCAATTTTTTCCGAACGAACACCGCCGAATTCATTAAAATCTTTTGTGTCATTCATTTGAAAACTCCTTTTAGTTTATAAGACTTTTTAATTATACACAAACGTACGTTTATTTTGTGCAACACGTCCTAAAATAAACCGTTGCTTTTCCCCTATCGGCCCATAGCGACAGACGCCTTAACGCCGTCTGTCCCACCCGCCGATAGAGGGAAAAGATTACCAATAATATGAATTTATCCCCCAAATAATAGCGAAAACAAACATATTTTCCTAATTGCCCGTCCTCAAATAAACGTACCTTTAATGCAACGCGGATTCGGGGGTAATTTTTGCCCTCAAAACGCCAAAACCAACCCTTTAAAAACAACCGAAATATCAACAATTTCCGGCCAAAATAAATTTTTTTTGAAAAAAATGAAAAAAAGTGTTGCAAAAATCGTACGTTTAATTTATGCTATTTGTTGAGAGAAAGAATCTCTCAAATAATGAAAAAAAAGGCAATAATGCCTTAAAAACAACGTTTTTCAGGCTCGGGGAGTTTGAAAAATAACCTAAATGAAAGGACAGAAAATGAAAAAAACAAACGAATCAGGCCGTTCCATGGTTGAAATGCTTGGCGTTTTAGCCATTATCGGCGTTTTAAGCATCGGCGGTATTGCGGGCTATTCCATGGCCATGAACCGCTATCGCGCGAATGAAATTTTAGATAAAGCCACAAAATATGCCGTTATTGTTTATTCAAGTTATCAAACGGCTCAGGCTCTCGGCAAAGACTGGGATGGAATTACGTTTGATGAGGCTGATTTAGGCACTTTGCCGGAAAACACAAAAATAGAACTGGCAAAAATTGGCGGTAGCGGGGAAGATGCAAATAATCTTAAATCACCGGATAACGGCGTTGAACTTGACATTACGTTCCCGACAACTGCCGTTTGTCAGGCAGCTGCCACTATTTTAGGGGTAACAGATACATGTAGTACCAGTAGTAATAAAATCACAAAAACGTTTGCGCAGAGTTAATTTCAGAATAAATGAAAGGACAAAAAAATGAAAAGAACAAACGAATCAGGTCGGTCAATGGTTGAGATGCTGGGCGTTTTAGCCATTATCGGCGTTTTATCAATCGGCGGTATTGCGGGCTATTCTATGGCCATGAACCGCTATCGGGCCAATGAAGCATTAGATATTGCCAACAAATATGCCGTTATTGTTTTTGCAGGAAAACAAACAAATGAGGCAATGGGCGGAAGCAGTTATACTGCTCCCACGTTAAAAGCGGCCGGCTTAACAACAAACACGGACGGTACTAAAACCCCCGGCGGTGAAACGATTTCCAATGTACAAATTTTCGATGATGCTGTTCAATTGCAAATTGGCTTTACGTCGGAAGGTGTTTGCAAAGCCGCAAAAAGCATTTTGGGCGCCTCTACTTCGGCTGCAGGAACAGAAGGCTGCAAAGATACTGTTGATTGTAAGGCATCCGGCGGAAGTATTACCTATTGCTTTAAGCAAAGTTAACAGGTTTTTGCTTTAAAAAGCGGTGCTTTTTAAGGCAAAAAACGGCGGGCAGAACGGTTTTTCTTGAGTTTCCGTTTTGCCCGTTGTTTTTTTTAACGCAGAATGCATTTTTATAAAAATCAATAAAATCAACCCTTTAAAAAATTCTCTTTTGCAACAAAAAAGCCGTTTTTATTTGTTTAACTCCTTGAAAAACAACAATATTCAGTGTTGCATTAAACGTACCTTTAATGCAACACTTTTTTTTAATTTTTTAATTTTTTTTGCATTTTTTTGTTTTTCTCATAGTTTTTTGATTTTTATTGAGTTTTTCGGTTTCTCATGAAACCCTCATTTTTAAGGAAAGTTGTCGAAAAAAACGGTGAATTAAACGTACGTTTTTGATACATTAGTATGTTGTTTATGCATCTGTTTTTATGTTTTACGAGGAGGAAAAATGTTAAAAATAATAAAAAAATCATTGCGTTATACAATTTTATCAAGTGTATTTATTGCAACAACTGCCTTTGCGGATTTTTTTCCCGAGGATTTTTCGGAAAAGGAAAAAGAAGCATATTTAGAATAAGGAGAAAATAAAATGAATGCTGAAGAATTAGAAAAACTTCATAATTTGAGAAAAAAGGGTATTATTACGGAAGAAGAATTTAACAGTCAGAAAAATAATTTGTTGAATAAGAAAAAGCAATCTACGTTTTTATGGTTAGCTCTTCTTTTGGGGGGGGTAGGTATTCATAATTTTTATGTCGGTCAAACAATAAGTGGTGTCGTCAAACTTCTTCTGGCGGTATTATATTTGGCATTTCCTCTACTTGATCCATTTTTATTTATGTGTTTATGGTTTTGGATTATCATTGAAATGTGCATTACAGACAAAACCGCTTCAGGAGTTAATTTAATTCCGGCAAGTACCGCATGTAAAGTCATGGCAGGTTGTTTCACGGGTGTTTATATCGTTGTTATGCTGATGATTGATACAGATGATTATATGGCTGCTCTGCAATGATGAAATGAATCGAGGTATCGTGCAATGTTATTATAAGAAAATATGTTGTTATCGTTACTCAAATATGTTCCGTTTTGGTATCAGTTGTCATAAGGTTCATAAACAGTAAAAATAAAATGCCTGACGGATTCAAAATTTAGAATAAGGAGAAAATAAAATGAATGCTGAAGAATTAGAAAAACTTCATAATTTGAGAAAAAAGGGTATTATTACGGAAGAAGAATTTAATAGTCAGAAAAATAAGTTGCTGAATAATAAAAAACAATCTACATTTTTATGGTTAGCACTTTTTCTGGGTGGTTTAGGTATCCATAATTTTTATGTCGGACAAACAATAAGAGGTGTCGTCAAACTTCTTCTGGCGGTATTAAGCGTGATGTTTTCTATGCTTCCTCCATTTTTATCTGGTATACCTGCGCTATTTTTATGGCTTTGGGTTGTCATTGAAATGTGCATTACAGACAAAACCACTTCGGGAATCAGCTTAATTCCGGCAAGTACCGCTTGTAAAGTTGTGGTAGGTATTATCATTGGTATCTCTTTCATCTTCAACATGATTTATATGAAGGAAATCGTTGATACCTTCTTCCGCCTCTTAATAAGATTATATGGCTCTGCAATGATGGAATAAACCGGTATTGTGCACTGTTATTACAAGAAAATATATTGTTGTAATACATGCAGGTTATCAAACAGCTTTTTAAGGCAAAAAACGGCGGGCAGGGCGGTTTTTTCTTGAGTTTCCGTCTCTGCCCGTTGTTTTTATTTAAAACGTGAAATTAAAAATAACATGAGAATCAAAACGCGCAAGGCAGACCCCCCAAAAAATGTTTTTTATGACTTTTACTATTTAATGCTTGACTTGCGGTAAATTTTTTGATATATTCCTTTCTCGTAGTTCAATTTTTTTTATAAAGTGGTGATTAAAAATGGCAAAACCAACAACAGTTGAAATTAAATTAGAAAGCACGGCCGGTACGGGTACTTTCTATGTAACAAAAAAGAATCCGCGAACGAAAACCGAAAAGATGAAAGTTCGCAAATATGATAAAAAAGCCAGAAAGCATGTTGAATTTGTTGAAAAGAAAATCAAGTAAGCTTTCAAGGTTATTTTTTTAGTAAAAAAGCCGCTTTTTAAGGCGGTTTTTTTATTTTTAAAAAAAAGAGTTGTATTAAGGCATTTTTTTTGATATAATATAAAAAGGTAAAGAAATCATGAAGGAGGGAAAATGAAAAAAATTCTTTTATTGGCTTTGTTGGGTGTTTTTTTGGCATCGCCGCTTGTATCATACGCGCTGACTTTTAAAGATGCTGATTCCAAAAGACCCTTTGATAACGATACGTGTAACAGTATGACACATATCGGGAAATGCAAAAAATAAACGGCAAATTTTCGGTTGTCGGAAAATTTTTATTTGCTTTTTTGAATGCTTTTATTGCTTCAAGAAGCTTATGCGGCTTGTTGAAGCGTTAAAGTAAACCTGTTTTATCTGCCCGATAACAACGCATCAATCAATTCTTGCACGGTCGGAATATAGCCGTTTTTATACATGGGATCCGTTCCGAATCGATAGGCTAAATGCCCGGCAAACATCAGGTTGTTATCAATGCTTTCCCCATGTGCAATGGCCGTTAAGGTTTTTGTAATGCAAAACGAACGCGAGTCGGGCAATCTGTCTAAATGCCCCGTTGCTTGCGACCAGCCCGAAAACGCACAGGCCGATAAACAACCCACACAGTTTTTGCGATCTTCTTTAATTTGAGCATCTTCTTCTTGCGAGAGGAAAATAACGGATTTATCGGGCGTGCGAACGGCAATCGGTTTATCGCCTGTCTGATAGGCTTTGGCGCGCTTAAAATCATGCTCCGTTAAATAAACGGTATGCGCTGCCGACACAACAAACGGCTTCACAAAAATGCCTTCCGGTTTTTCCATGTAGGGCATTTCCGTATCTTTTCTGTCAATTAAACTTTGTAAAAACTTGTTTTTAACGGCCGAGGAATAAAAGCCCGTGGGCGAAAATTGTTGCAAAATAACATCGCCTTTTTTCAACGCGCGCAAACACCCTTGCCATGCTTTGGCAACAGGGCTTTCCACCGTTAACAACGGACGCGTGCCGAGTTGAAACGCCAACGGGCCGATTTCCGGATTGTCGATAAAATCTTCAAACTCACTTAAATTCCAAACACCGCCTGCCATAATAATGGGCACGTTTTCCAAGTGATATTCGTTCATTTGCTTGCGTAAGTTCACCAACCGCGGATACGGATTTTCCGGTTGTTCGGGATTTTCGGAATTGGACAATCCGTTATGTCCGCCCGCCAACCACGGATCTTCATAAACAACGCCGCCCAAATATTCGGGACAGTTTTTATAGCTTCGAAGCCATAACGCCCGAAACGCGCGCGCAGATGAAACAATCGGATAATAGTAAAGACCGTATTTTGAAGCAATTTCCGCCAGTTTATAAGGCATACCCGCGCCGCAGGTAATGCCGTGAATTAACTTATGCACTTCGCCCAAAATATCATTCACGACGGGAACGGTATCTTTAACGCGCTTTTGGTATTGAAAGCGCAGTGTGCCGAGCGTTTGTTGCACCAATTCGCCCACGGCCTCCAATTTATCCTGATATTTTTCGGGCGCTTTTTGCATTAAATTTTTCATCACGCTTTCGCAGGAGTTCATCACGCCTTCCAAAATGGGAATACTGCCGCCCATTTCCCACAAAACATTCATATGAATCCGACCGTTTTCACCGGCAATTTCATGCGCGATTTTCGCTTGCGAAATACCGCCCTTAATGGACATTTCAATCAGCTCGTTATGCCTTTCCGCACGCGTTTTACGGGTGTAAACTTTGGGAACGATTCGCCCTTTTTCATCAACCGTATCGGCAAACACGCCGGAAATGGTGCCGACGGCGCCGGCTTTGGCCCATGCGCCCGATGAATGCCCGTCGGAAACGGCAATGCCTTTGCCCCCTTCAATCAGCGGAATAACTTCTTTGCCGGAAATGGTAATCGGATTTAATTGTTTCATACTTTATCCTCACTTTATAACTGAACGCCGTCAGTTTAAACGGATTTTTTAAAAAAAGCAATGAAAATTCATATCGTTTGATGATTTTCTTCTAAAAAAGCATATTTTTCTTGTATTTTATGAAAAAAAACAGATATAATTTCCTGAAAACGGATTCAAATAATTTATTCGGCAGGAGGCAAAATGTATATAACGGGTGATAACGTTTCCAAAGAAAA
>CANREI010000029.1 GCA_947629595.1 uncultured Alphaproteobacteria bacterium
CGTCAAAACCGTTCGCGAAAGGGTCAAAGCTTCAAATGAAAGTTAAATATTGGCTCTGTTTCGGCGTGCTTTGTCTGGCCGGTGCCGTTTCGGCGCAGGAATTGTCCATTCCCCGCTTCGTCTCGTTCCGCCGTGCCGATGTGAATTTAAGAACCGGCCCCGGCAATCGGTATCCGATTAAGTTTGTGTATCGTATGAAAAATTATCCCGTTGAAGTGATTGATGAATATGAATTATGGCGTCAAATTCGCGAAGTCGACGGAACCGTCGGTTGGGTGCATCGCCGAATGCTCAGCTCCGGCCGCTATGCCGTTTTAACCGAAGATTCCGTGTTGCGGCGCGACAGTCATTCAACCGCATCACCGGTGGCCTTTGTTCAAAAAGGCGCGTTGGGTAAAATTGAAGCTTGTGAAATTGATGCGTGTCGCGTTTCGTTTACGTTTAATGATAAAGAATATGAAGGCTGGCTGAATAAAGAAGATTTTTACGGAGCATATGCGCGTGAAACGTTCCGTTAAAGTTTTTTTAAAAACTTTTATCTTAACGGTTTTTGCCGTTCTTTTGGTATGCCTCTACAATACCCCCCCCCCCAGCATATTCGTAAAATTAAAGTTTTTTTTGAAAGTTATGCTACTTCACCTGTTCTTTGGGAAAGTGTGGAATTTATTAAAGCGGCTCGTGAAAAAAATGTATTAAAAGTGTTTTTCTTTCATCGCTATCCCAATCGCGGCAAGATTTTTGATTTGAAAAAAATAAATGCGATTGAAATGAATTTTACAGCCTCGGAAGGATATCAAATTTATTCGTCAATCGGTATGATTAAAAAAATGCAAGAATTGTCTCGGAAATATCCCAAAGCGTCGTTTGAAGTTTATTCAAATGTCAATCAAACGCGCTACTTTTTGCTGCCGCTCATTCGGGAAATGAAATCCCGCATTGACCATATTCATTTGTATGAAGACGGCGCCTGTAATATTATCGGGTATGAATACGACTTTTGGTCAAACTTCCGCCCCGATGAAAAACAATTAAAGGAATTTACGGATAATCCCGATTTTTTCAAGGATATGGGTATTAAGCATACAAATGCATTTTGGAAAGCTTCCGTCGGAAAATTGGTGCCGGCAACTTATCATTTGTGTCGCGCCGATGAAATTCTTAAAGATGAAAATTTAAAATATTATTTTAATTGGATTGGTAAAAATAATATTAAAAATATCAGTTTAAAATCGGAAAGTCGACGGTTGGCGCCGCATGAAAAAAAATTGTTGGCGCAATTTTTCGGAATCGATTCCGCAACCGTTCGGGCGTTATCCGAATCGAAAAAAAGCCTCTTTCTGACTGCCGGTTATTTTTTCGACAATAAAATGGCTCTTGAGCAGGAAATAAGCGTTTTTTCCTATTTTAAAAATATTCCCGCGCGCGTGTTCTTGAAGTGTCATCCGTCTTACAGCGCAAAAAAAGAATGCGAAGCCTTGCAGAAAGCTTTTCCCGCGTTTAAAGTGATCAACCCTCAAATTCCCCTCGAGGCGTTTTTCTTAGCCGGCTATGAGCCCGATCGGGTTGGCGGATATTCTTCTTCTCTGTACTTTCTTGTTCCGCCCGAAAAAATTTTGTTCCTCCGCGGATCATTGTATGTGAAACGATTGATGGATTTGGGTATTGTGACGCCGCGTCAACGACGGCTCCCGCGACGTTTTTAATTTTCGTTCGCCCGCGAAGAATAGGTCGAGTCAAGCATCATATCGGTCGATACGGCAAGCGGCGGTTCCAACGTAAACAGTAAATCTTCTTCCTCTTCCATCAGTTCCGGATAGTTCTTCTTGACCAAACGACAAATGGTTGACTTGTGAACACCCATAATGCGCGAAACTTCCGCTTGCGAACAGCCGTTTTTAATTAAAAGATGTATTTTCTCCATACTCTCCGGCAGTTTTAAAACCGCACCGTTCGCCCCCACCGGCCGTCCGAGTTTAATGCCCTTCGCCTTTAAATTTTCCAGCGATGACCGCGTGCGATCGGAAATAAGCTGCCGCTCGATTTCCGCCGATAAACCAAACGCAAATGCCATTACTTTCGACTGCAAATCGGCTCCCAATCGATAGTTTTCTTTAATCGTCCAGATTTGACACCCCTTTAATAAGCAATTTTGCAAAATGCCCATCACTTCCAATAATGAACGTCCCAATCGCGAAATTTCCGACGTGATTAAAATATCGTTTGCCGTTAAAATATTTAATAATCGACTTAATTTGCGCTTTTCAAGCGGCTTGCGCGTGGAAATGGTTTCTTCAACCCATCGATCAATGTGAATGCTGTTGCGTAACGCAAATTTGCGAATTTCAAATTTTTGATTTTCCAACGTTTGCTTGTCGGAAGAAACACGAATGTAGCCATATATCATGTTCAGCTCCGCTTTCATATACTTCCAAAGCAGATTCTTCTGCGTTGTTACATACTTTCGTATGATATCTTATTTAAAAAAATGGAGCGAGTGAAGGGAATCGAACCCTCGTCTTAAGCTTGGGAAGCTTCCGCTCTGCCATTGAGCTACACTCGCACTTCATCAGTATATGTTGATTGTTTTTATTTTGCAAGCTTTTTTTGATTGTCGTTCATTTAATGCACACTCGTGCCCGTATAAGAGTTTTGCTGCGCTATGGCAAATGCCATTTCCCGCGTGGCCGCATAACCCATCTTTTCCCCTTGTACGTTGTATATGGACCAAACGGCGTTGTTATTCAATATTTCTTTCTTAATGTATGCCGGTTCCGAGCCGTCGGACGAATGCATTAAGGCATCTTGCACATATGCTAAGGCTATTTCAATTTCTTTTGTCATGAGATTTTCCCCTTTAATAATTTTTTTTCTTTTCCTTTGGTTTGAATGGTGATTTTTTGAATGTTTTTAATTGATTCGGGGCGTTCCAAATCAATGTTCAATAAGCCGTTTTCCAATGAGGCCCCCGTGATTCTTAACCCTTGTGCCAAAACAAAAGATTTTAAAAACGTACGCCCTGCAATGCCGCGATAGAGAAAATGGCGATTTTCATCCGGCGTTTGACGCCCCCGCACAACCAACCGATTTTCTTCCAATACAACTTCCAAATCTTCTTCCCCGTATCCCGCAACGGCTAATGTAATCCGTAACGTGCGCGCGCCGGTTTGCTCAATGTTGTACGGCGGAAAACTCTCCGCCCCCTTGGAGATGCTTAAAAAAATATCTTCCAGCTCGTCAAAACCCAACATAAACGGATTGTGAAACGGATTCGAATTGCTCATACACCCTCCCTTAACCGCATTAAAATGTTTTCTTTATCTTGGCATAACTGTTTATCCCGACTCATTAAATTTTCAATGGTTTTAACGGCATGCATGACCGTGGTGTGATCACGCCCGAATCGCCGTCCGATATCAGGCAGCGATAAAGCCGTTGCCGTTTTGGCCAAGTACATGGCCATTTGCCGCGGCCGCGCAATTTTTCGATCCCGCCGGGCTGATTGAATATCCGATAATTTTAAATGATAATAATCGGCCGTGACGCGTTGAATTTCGTTCACCGAAAATTGCCGATCATAAACTTGCAACATATCTTTTAAAACGCTTCGGGTGGTTTGCGGATTAATGGGCGTTCCCATAATTTGCGCATGGGCCGTCAATCGTTTTAAGGCGCCTTCCAATTCCCGAATACTGCCGGTAATGTTTTTGGCCAGAAAATCTAAAACTTCATCACTGATTTGAACGGGCAAATGCTTTCCTTTTTCCCGTAAAATCCCCAATCGCAATTCATAAGTTGTGGGCTCAATGTGAACAACCAGCCCTTGCGCAATACGGGTTTTTAAGCGTTCTTGCATTTCAATTAAATCCATGGGGTGCGAATCGGAGGATAAAATCACTTTTTTCCCGCAGGCAATCAGTTGGTTAAACGTGTGAAAAAACTCTTCCTGCGTTGCTTTTTTCCCGCAGATAAACTGAATATCATCAATCATTAAAATATCGACCGCGCGGAATAAATCACGAAACGAATCGGTTTTTTTGTTTCGTAACGCCTTTAAAAAATATTGAAAAAATTGTTCCGAGGAAATATAAAGCACGTTTTTGTCGGGATACAGTTCTTTCACGCGCCAGGCTACCGCATGCAACAAATGTGTTTTGCCCAATCCCACCGGCGAATGAATGTAAAGCGGATTAAAAACATCTTTTTCATCTTCGGCCACCCGACGCGCGGCTTCATAGGCAAAAACATTGGATTTCCCGACAACAAACCGTTCAAATGTGTGCGATTCATCTAAATAGCAGGGAATTGTTTCAGTCTCGCTCGTTACATCAATTTCAACCTTGGAAGTGCCGTATCGCTTTATTTTATCAACAACAATCGGTTGCGATTCGCCAGAATCGATAATCGGCTGCGATTCGGCAGAGTCGGCGGTCGGTAAAGAAGCATTATTGTTTTTATTTTGAGGTGATAACACTTTAAAATCAAGAGCAGTGACGGCCGGATTTTCCCGTTGCCAAATATTTAAAATCTGAGGTGCATAATTACGCTTAATCACTTCTTCGATGCACGGGGAAGGAAAAGCCAGACAAACGCGATTCGAATCGGTTTTTTCGGGAATACTGCGTTTCAGCCATTTCATAACCAATCGGTTATTGACTTCTTTTTCCAAAGCGCCGTATACTTTTTCCCATTCGCCGATAATTTGTGTCTGTTCTTCCATTATTAACCCTGACTTCTGTCTTTTCTGTTTCATTCCTTTTGTGATTTTTCTTTTCTCTCACAAGAATCATATTAAAGGGTTCTCTTAAAAATGCAATTAACTTTTTGTTAATTTTTAAAAATAAAATTCTTGACTCAATATATAGATTCAAAGAATCAATATTTGGTGCTACCGAACGCAAAAAAGGAAAATAATAAATACTTTTTTGAAAAAAAAAGAATCGTCGTAAAACGACTCGGGCCCGGAAAAAAAACGACTCGTCTTTTAAAACAAACCAAAGTCAAAAAAAATTTTTTTAAAAGGCGAATCCGAATAAAAATTTCAAAAACAATTTATCTTATAAAGAGTTACCGCCTGATTGCATCAAAAGAGCCGGTTTGATTTTTGTTGTGGTTGTTTGCGCCGTTTCCTTAACAATTTCCCGTATAATCCACATATCTTTTTGTGTTTGCGCATCAACCGGCGGCAATTTATCAACCTCAACACCGTAAATATCTTTAATTTTCTTATAAATGTGCCGTTCTTCTTCACTGAGTTCGTTCGATTGTCCTAACCAACGGTTTTGACGCGAATTGCGATCAATATCTTTATCTTCTTTCGATTTAAAGCCCATTTGTCGGGTAAAGGTGGGCTTAGCTTCATTAAGCGCTTCACGCGACAGAGCTTCTTCGGGCTTAATGTCAAATTCTTTATAAAGGGCACTCACGTTTTCAAACAATCCTTTGGCTGCTTTGGCAACGTCATTAAAGCGCGGATCGGTTGTTTTGCCGATTTCTTTCATTCCGGCCATGCCCATACCGATTCGGCCGGCCCGAATGTGATCCAGATTCTTTTTAACAACTTCCGAATCAGATTGCATTAACGTTTTTAAGTTTTTGCGTAAGCTTTCGCGAATCTTATCAAAACGTTGCACGCGTTTTTCGGCATTTTTTTGCAATTTTTGAAACACCGGATCATCTTTGCCCAGCTCTTTGTTTTCGGGTTTTTTCAATTCTTCCAACCCTTCTTTTTGCTTGCGCGGATCGCGTTGCGTGAGTTTTTGCCGAATTTGTTCCAATCGTTCGGCCGGGGTTAATTCTTGCGGTTGTTGCGGTTGCTGCGGTTGATCGGGTTGCGGGGGGGTTCGCGGTTGTTGCGGCTGATTGGGTCGGGCTTGTTGTGCTTGTTGCGTTGCCGCTTCTTTCTCTTTCTTTTCGGTTTCTTCGTTTTCCGCTTCTTCTTCCGATTTGCCTTTTACAATTAAACGCGGCTCAAACTTTTTGGGTGTCGGATTCAACGGGAAGCGTTCGTTTGTTTTATCATCAAACACTTCCGGGGGTTTGATTACATTTGTGTCTTTTTCACCCAAAAAGCCTTTGATAATGAAAATTTGCTCATCAATTTCATCTAATTTTCGTTGGGCGGTTTGAGAAAAGTGATCGGCCACTTTTTTTCGATGCAATAAATCGGCTTTTTGACGATTTAACAGTTCCAACTGTTGTTGAAAATCAAAAGAAGAGAGATTTAATTCGGTTTCTTCAACGGGAATATCGGGTGTTTGTTTTGTCTCCGCCATTTGGGGCCTCTGTCTTTCATAAATTTATTTTTTTCCATTATACCCGAAAAAAGAAGAAAAGACAAGCTTTTTATTTGTTATCGACAGGTAAAGTGTGAAAAATGATTTTGTAAATAAGTCATTAAGGCGGTATCTTTAAAAAACGAATCGATTTGACTTTGTTGCGGCGGATTTTGATCCGTATCAAACGTGCGATATTTTTGTAATGTATAAGTTTGAACCTTTTCGGCCGTTAATTCATCGGCCAGATGATAAACATCATCAACGGTTAAATATCGGGGATCCAACGTGGTGCGAACTTCATAATCCGTTTGTGATTGCAACAAAAGACGTAAACTTTTTTGCACGGCTGCCGTTATATCGGCGCGCCCTGTCAGCAGGGCATATTTTTCCCGCGGTGCTTTTATATCCAACCCGACCCAATCAATGAGCGGTAACACTTCGGCAAACTTATCGGGAAAAACACCGCTGGTATGAATGGCAACTTGAAAACCCATGTCTTTAACGGTTTGTATGCCTTTTTTTAAATCCGACTGCATTAAAGGTTCACCGCCGCTGAAAACAACGCCGTCCAGCTGCTTTTGACGGGATTTTAAAAAGGGAACGATTTCTTCCCAATCGGTTGTGTTTTGCGCGTGGGTCGGTTGCAAATTCGGATTATGACAAAAGGGACATCTGAGCGGACATCCCTGAAAAAAAATAACGGCGGCCAGACGGTTCGGAAAATCAATGGTAGTGAAGGGAACCAATCCGGCCGGCGTTAACATGATAAACTCCGATTAAGCGGCTTTTCGGGTGGTATGCGTGCAGCCGCATTTTTCTTCAAGGAACCATTTTCGTTCATTGAATTCCGATTTTTTCCCTTTATTGAATTGACTGTACGGACGGAAGTAACCCATTACACGAGTCCAGCATTCGACGGGTTGACGTTCTTGTTCATTGTTTTTTAAAATTTCGGTATCTGTCATGGTTATCCTTTCGTATGTTGATTTGTTTTTTTCAAATAATCATCAAACGACAATTGCCGAATTCCCTTTTTTTTCTTTTCGGAACGAGAGACCCAGACAAACGGCTTTTGTGTTGAGATTTTCTTTTTTGTTTGTTGAGGTTTTTTGCTCATGGTTTTCTCCCTGTTTTAAAAGTTGCCTGCCGCTTCCAATTCTTTGCGTTTTTTCTCAATCAATTCCTGATCGCAGAGGGGGCAGTATTTATGTTCGCCGGCAATATAGCCGTGTTTCGGACAAATGGAATAAACCGGTGTGACCGACACATAAGGTAACCGATAATTTTCCAAAACACGCCGAATCAGCGCTTTACAAGCCGATGCCGATGAAATGCGTTCACTCATGTATAAGTGTAAAACGGTGCCGCCGGTGTATTGCGTTTGTAAATCATCCTGATAATCCAGCGCTTTGAACGGATCATCCGTAAAGCCGGCCGGTAATTGAGAAGAATTGGTATAGTAAGGGGCCTCTTTGGTGCCGGCTTGAATAATACCGCTGTACCGTTTTTGATCTTCCTTGGCAAAACGATATGTCGTCCCTTCCGCGGGGGTCGCTTCCAAATTATACATATTGCCTGTTTCGGCTTGAAATTCCAACATTTTTTCACGAATATGCGTTAAAAGATCTTTCGCAAACGTGCGACCGTATTCGGTGGTAATGTTTTCCATATCGTTTGTGAAGTTGCGAATCATTTCGTTGATGCCGTTCACGCCGATGGTTGAAAAGTGGTTGCGGAAAGTTCCCAAATACCGCCGCGTATAGGGATATAACCCTCTGTCCATGTGCATGGAAATGGTTTTCCGTTTAATTTCCAACGATGTTTTGGCTAAATCCAACAACTCGTCCAACCGTTTGTATAACGCTTCTTTTTGTCCTTTGAATAAATAACCCAGTCGGGCGCAGTTAATGGTGACAACGCCGATAGAGCCCGTTTGTTCGGCCGAACCGAATAAACCGCCGCCCCGTTTTTTCAATTCGGTCAAGTCTAACCGTAACCGGCAGCACATGGAACGAATGTCACTCGGCTTCATATCGGAATTTAAGTAGTTCGAAAAATAAGGCAGGCCGTATTTTGCCGTCATTTCAAACAGATATTCGGTGTTGGGCGAATCCCACGGAAACTCATCGGTAATGTTATAAGTGGGAATCGGGAATGTAAACGGGCGACCTTTGGCATCGCCGGCACCCATTACTTCCAAAAAGGCCCGATTGATCATATCCATTTCTTTTTGTAAATCGCCGTAAACAAAATCTTGTTCCACACCGCCGATAATCGGATGACGATCTTTTAAATCCTCCGGACACGTCCAGTCAAACGTTAAGTTCGTAAACGGTGTTTGCGTTCCCCAGCGCGACGGCACGTTTAAGTTGAAAATAAAAGATTGCATGGCTTGTTTGACATCTTCATACGATAATTTTTCAATGCGTACGAACGGCGCTAAATACGTATCGGCCGATGAAAAGGCTTGTGCGCCCGCCCATTCGTTTTGCAGCGTTCCCAAAAAGTTAATCATTTGACTGAATGCCGAAACCAAATGCCGCGGCGGTTTTGATTCCACTTTATTCGGTACGCCGTTAAAACCTTCCGTTAATAACACCCGTAACGACCAGCCGGCACAATAACCCGATAACATATCCAAATCGTGAATGTGATAATCACCGTTGCGGTGTGCTTCCCCGATTTCCGGCGTGTAAACGTGATTTAACCAGTAATTGGCAACCACTTTTCCCGACACGTTTAAAATTAAACCGCCGAGCGAATAGCCCTGATTGGCATTGGCATTCACCCGCCAATCGGAACGATCCAAATATTCGTTAATGGAGGAAATGGCATCAATGGCGGCATGCTTGTCTTTACGAATTTTATCCCGTTGTTCGCGATAAACAATGTAAGAACGCGCCGTTTTATAGTAATTCGATGAAATTAAAACCTGTTCGACAACATCTTGAATTTGCTCAATGGCAGGAATATGCCCGAAAGCAAACTTATGTTTTAAAACCTTAATGACCTGACGCGTTAATAACCAAGCTTCATCGGTGCCGAATTCGTTTGTGGCTTCACCGGCGCGCGTGATGGCCATGGCAATTTTAGAGGCATCAAATGCATGCCGGGCGCCATCCCGCTTAATCACTTCGGTTAAAGGGCCTAAATCAATATTGTTTTTGTCTTCGCCTTGTACAACGCCCAACATATAGTACTCCTTTTATCAGATAAACACAAGATGTAGTAGAAAATTTGTTTTTTATTGATTCCAGTTAGCATGTCTCATATGAAAATGTCAAACGTTTTTTTTGCATAAAAAAAATTTTTTTAAAAATACATTCAAAAATAAGCATTTTTTTTATTGATTTTTTCGTATGGCTTTTGACAAATTAGACAAAATGATATAAAAGCCGCAAAAACGGAAAAGAAAAAAAAGCATATCATTCTAATCTTTTGAATTTAAAAATTTTTCTTTTGTTTTTTGATTCGTTTTTTCGAAAAATCAATGATTTATAAATATTTTTTTGAAAAAATGATTATTTTTCGGTGTTTTTTTAAATCTTTTTTTAATAAATCGAATCGCTGTGTGATTCTTTTGAATATGTCAAAAAAATCCCTGCCGATTCGCAGGGATTTTAAGATTGAAAAAGAAAGTAAAATAAGGCTTTTTTATAAGCCCGATAACATAAATTTCCCGAGTCGTTCGGTAAAGGCCGCCGGATCGGAAATATTTTCACCTTCCGCAATTAAGGCTTGATCGTAGAGCACCCGAACGGCATCGGCCACTTTTTCCGGTGCTTCTTTTCGGCTGACAAGCTCAGCCAACTTATGAATCAGCGGGTGTCGCGGATTGATTTCAACGATTCGATCGCTGGCATAAGCGATTTGTTGTCCGTTGGCTTTCATTAAGCGTTCCAAGTGAAGGCTCATTTGTCCTTCGGGCGTGATAAGCGCCATGGGGCTTTTGGTAAGCCGATCGGTCACTTGTACCGAATTGATTTTATCGCCTAAAATTTCTTTAATGCGTTTGGTTAATTCATCGGCTTTTTCCAATTTATCTCCCGTCGGCTCCGATTCGGGTTTAATTTTTTCCAAATCATTTTTGGCATGCATGACCGAAACAATTTTTTTGCCTTTATATTCCGTAAACGTTTGCACCCAGAATTCATCAATCGGATCGGTCAACAATAAAACGGGAATACCGCGTGCCGAAAATCCTTCCAATTGCGGATTTGTTTTTAAGGTGGCCAAATCGGAGCCGGATAAATAATAAATATTTTCCTGATTTTGTTTCATCAGATTGATATAATCGGCAAAACTGATGAGATCATCGGATACGGAAACATGAAACCGACATAATTCGGCCACTTCTTCTCTTTCGTCAATCGGTTCATAAAGACCTTCTTTAAAGACAATACCGAAACTGTCCCAAAACTTTTGGTAATCGGCTTTATCTTCGGCGCGTTTTTTCAATTCCGTTAACAAATGTTTGACAATGCCCTTTTTAATTTTACTCATCACGGGCGTTTTTTGCAACATTTCGCGACTCACGTTGAGCGGTAAATCGTTGGTATCGATAACCCCGGTCACAAACCGCAGATAGAACGGCATTAAATCGGGAATATCATCGGAAATAAACACTTTGTTGACATATAATTGCAGGCCGGATTTTCGATCGGGTTGAAACAAATTAAACGGTGGTTTTGTCGGTATGAACAATAAAGCCGTATAGTCAATCACGCCTTCGGCTTTATAATGAAGCGTCATCCACGGATCATCAAAAGCATGCGAAACGGATTGATAAAAATCTTTATATTGTTCGGGCGTGATATCGATTTTTTTGCGCGTCCATAAAGCGCTGGCCGAATTGATTGTTTCTTCTTTATCGCCTTCTTTCAAAATAATCGGTAAAGAAATATGATCGGAATATTGTCGCACAAGATGACGCAACCGAATCGGTTCCAAATATTCTTTGGCATCGGGTTTTAAGTGTAAAATCACGCTGGTGCCGACAGGCAATTTTTCCGCCGGCGTTATCGTAAACGAATCGGCGCCGGCCGATGTCCACACATAACCGGTATCGGTGCCGGCTTTCCGCGTTTTAACGGTTACGCTGTCTGCCACCATAAAAGCGGCATAAAATCCCACGCCGAATTGTCCGATTAAGGCCATATCTTTTTGTTTATCCCCTGTTAAAGATTTAATGAATTCGGCAGAACCCGATCGGGCAATGGTGCCTAAATGATTGATTAAATCTTCTTTATCCATGCCGATACCGTTATCGGTAACGGTGAGCGTATCGGCTTTCGAATCGGGTGTTAACGTGATTTTAAACGCCGAAGCTTCTTTGGATAAATCCGGATGAATGAGCAGAGCATAACGCAATTTATCACACGCGTCCGAGGCGTTTGAAATCAATTCGCGCAAGAAAATTTCATTGTTGGAATATAATGAATGAATCACAATATCCAAAACCTTGCTGACTTCGGCTTTAAACTCGATTTTTTGTTCTTCTTTTTCCGTCATGAGTAACCTTCTTTCTTTTTTTGATGACATACACATATAGGTTGTTTTGAACAAAAAGCAATATGTATGATTAAAAAAATAAAAAAAATGCCCGCTTTTTTCAAAACGGGCATTCGGATTTGTTAACGCATTTCTTTAAACATGGAAGCCCCGCGGAACAATTTTGTTTGTTGCGCTTCCATTAAAGTTCCCAAGCTGATTCGTCCCTCCCGAATGGCGTTGCGCATTTGATCGGGCATTAACGGATTCGGATTGGCAAAACACGTTTGAACAACAGGGTGTAAAGTGAGTGTCCCTTCCAGTTTTTGATGAACAACCGCCAAAATACCGCGTGCCAACAAGTCGGCGACCAGTTTTTCATCTAATCCGGCACCGGAGGCATACTTAATCATGGAATTCAAAGCATCTTCCACGCTGGTGGCGTGAATGGTGGATAACACCAAGTGTCCGGAAGTGGCTGCCCGTAAAACCTGCGAGGCAACCTCCGGCGCTCTGATTTCGCCGACCAAAATATAACGCGGACGGGAACGTAACGCCGATTTTAAACCGTCTTCCCAGCGCTCGTTTTCGACCGGTGATTGTTTGCACAATCCCAACGCCCCGTTTTTGGCGTGATATAAACCGTCCAGCGGCATTTCCGGCGGATCTTCAATTGTATATAAAAAGCCGCCGTGATTTTCCAAAAATTCTTTCATTAAGGCCGAAGCCGTTGTTGTTTTTCCCATACCCGTCGGACCGGCAAACAAAATTAA
>CANREI010000030.1 GCA_947629595.1 uncultured Alphaproteobacteria bacterium
AAATGATAATTTTGCGGCCCCACGGCAATATCCACCGAATGCGCCCGCTTTAAAATTTCTTCCCCTTCCGCCTGAACGACACAACCGCACACAATAATTAACGTTTCTTTTCCCTGCTTGGCGCGTTCCTGTTTAAAGGCATTGAGCCGTCCGATTTCGGAAAACAGCTTTTCGGAGGCTTTTTCCCGAATATGACACGTATTTAACAACAAAATATCCGCTTCAATCGGATCAACGGTTTTTGTGTAACCCAACAATTCCAACGCGTCACAAATGCGCGCCGAATCATAAATATTCATTTGACACCCGAAGGTTTTAATATAAATTTTACCCAATAAAAACTCCCGTTATTTCAAATATTCTTCCACACGCTCTTTTAAATAATCTGTTGCCCGCTGACGCGCAAAAGCATCTGCCCGCCCCTGTTGCGGATAGACGGTATTCATAAATTTTTCATAGTCGTCAACCGATAAAACCTCACGCGCCGTTTCCTGCATTTTGCGCTGTTTCCAAAGACTGCCCGTTCGCAAAAGCGCCGCTTTCTTTTCGGCCGGCACCTGATATGTTTGCAAAATAACTTTTGCTTCATTGTTTGCTTTTTGTGTTGTCGGATAATACCACTTTTGATCGGCATCTTCCTGCGCTAAAATCAACAACACATAGGGGTGCAGCATTTCCCCTTTAAAAGGCATATTTTTATTTTTCATGACTTCTTGTATTTGATTCATATAAGAAGCCAACGTTTCGCGCGATGTTTCATCGGAATCCATTTTCAGCAAAACTTTGGCCAAAGCCACTTGCGCGTTTGCATTGCCGTTTTCCGCCGCCAAATGATAAAACAACAACATTTTCATGGTATCTTTATGGTCGGGATTTTGTTTGTTTTGATAAAAACGCGCCAACCAAAATTGCGCCTCTTCATCATTTTCATTTATGGCACATTGAGAAAAATCGGCAACGGCCTGCTCCGTATTTCCCGCATTTAATGCCGTTTGACCGGCAACGCATTGCGCAAATGCCGCAGGGCTCGTTAACAAGATAACTGCGAATGAAAAACCGTAAAATTTTAAAATACTTTTCACTTTATTCATCAAAAACAACCTCCACATGGCTGACTTGTTCCGGTGCGGGAACAACACTTGAAAAAAAGGATTGAACGGAATTACCGTCAATTTCCGGTTGAGATAATATAATGCGTTTACGGGCAACAGGCGTATCATTTTGATCATATACCACCGCTTTTAATTGCGGAATAACAACTTTTGTTAATTCCGTATTGGCAACACTGCCCTTAATCATCAGTCGCATAACGCCGGCTTCGTTTTGAGATATTTCATAGGCAATATCTTGTATTTTTAAAATGCGATTGGCCTCATTTGTGTTGATTTGCCGGGCTTGCTCGGGTTCATCAACCATAAATAACGGCACGTTTTCGGTTGGTGCGGGCGATAGGGCGGGCGCCTGCGTCGGTATCGCCGACACATGATCGGCTTGCTGTGCGGCAGGAGCAGGCATTTGCGCTGTCGGTGCGTTTTCAGCCTGTGGCGCAGGTTCGTTATTCATCGGCATCTGATGATTTTCAAGCGGTTGCGGCGCCGTTGGTGCCGTCGGTACCGTTGGAACAGACGCCTGCGCTCCATTGACTGCCGGCGGATTCGGTGCCGCTTCAACAGGGGCTTGAACCGCGCTTGCCGCTGCGGGTTTTATTGCATCTTCAACGGGTAGCGTTCTGTCTGCCGGTTTTGCATTTGATTCAACCGAAGCGGAAACGCTTGCATCCGACCGGGCCGATTGCATTAAATTTCTTTCTGTTGCCAAAGCGGCGACTTCATTTTCCAAACGATCGGCGGCAGCCCCCTGCTCTAATTGCTCATCTAACAACCGTGCCGCTTTTTGCGCTTCCGAAGCGGTTCTGTTTTCGGCTGATGGTGCCGATGCTTCATTTTCGGCCGATGGCGTTGTTTGCTGCCGTGCTTTGGCTTGTTGAGCCATTAACTGCGTCGGTTTTTGCATCTGAGTTGCTTGTTGCGGCGTTCCGAGAGGGGTAGCCGGCATCGGTTGTTGTTTGTGAATTTGAGAATCATCCGTCGTTTCTTTTTGAGCGGGCAATGTCGGTTGTTTTTGACGTTCTTCCTGACGCGCCGAAACTTCCTCAACGGTTATAATCGGTTTATCAAGCTTTGCGGGCGGAATATACATCGGTTTATCTGCCGAATTTTCCGATTTGTTTTTCTCATTCGCAGCCGACGGCGTCGGTTGAGCAGTCGGTTGCGCAACAGTGTTTGCGGCAGGAGAAGAAGTTGCTTCTTTTTGCGTTTTCGACACATTCTTTTTATCCAGTTTGGAAGCGATAAACGTCTCCGTTAATTCCATCAGCGGATATTGCTTTAACACATAAACCGCGCCGTAACAAATGGCACCGGCCACACACACCCAGAAAATCGCACCGAGAGCAGACGTTTTTTTCTTTTTTGTTTCAACGGGTTTAAATGCTTCGGGTAATGTATCCAATCGATCGGAGGCCTGCGGTGTTTCATTAGCCAACAAAGCCAGTGAATCGACATCGGAAAAAACAGGTTCCGTCTTTTCTTCCCGATTTTCTTCCCGATTCGATTCGTTTTTTATTTCAATTTCGGGTTCGGATTCGTTTGTTTCGGGTATGGTGTTTGTCGGCACCGAAACTTCCGTATTTTTTTCATTCGTTTCATTCATCACGGCGGAAACAGTGGGAATTTCCTCCTCTTCCGAAGCGGCCTCATCACCGTAAAAGCCTGTCTGACGTTCACTTTTCAGGGTAAAATAATTCCCGCAGGCCGAACAATGAAACTTTTGTCCTTCCGGCACTTTTATCTCATTGGAAATCACATATTGTGTAAAACATTTTGGGCATACAACTAACATTTATCTTTTCCTTTTCAAAAAAATGGTGTAAGTATTATATATACAATTTTTAAAAAAGATACAACTTATTTTTGAAAAAGGATGAAAACGTGTTTGAAAAAAATAAACTTTCCTCTCCGATTGCCGAGTTTAACGGGGTTTCTTTTCGCTACGGCAACGGCGGTGATGTTTTAAAAGATATTCAATTAACCCTGCAACCCGGTTCATTTCACTTTATGACGGGCGAAAGCGGCGCGGGAAAAACCTCTTTACTGGGGCTTTTATATATGAATCATTTGCCGACTCGCGGGCGTGTTCGTTTGTTCGGCAAAGCGGTCGATACGCTTTCGCGTGCCGAAAAATCACAAATTCGGCGACAAATCGGCGTGGTGTTTCAAGATTATCGCCTGCTCAATCATTTAAACGCGTTTGATAACGTGGCGTTACCGTTACGCATTGCCGGCGTGAAGGAAACGGAAATTAAACGGCATGTCAGCGAATTGTTAACATGGGTCGGATTGGAAAAGCAAATTCGCGCCTTTCCGCCCGAATTATCCGGCGGTGAAAAGCAACGCATTGCCATTGCCCGCGCCGTTATTAACCGCCCGCAACTTTTATTGGCTGACGAACCGACCGGCAATGTTGACGATGCCATGGCCAAACGATTGCTTTATTTATTTTTGGAACTCAATAAACTGGGAACAACCATCGTGATTGCCACACACAATCAAAATCTCATTAAACATTTTAAATTTCCGCAACTGCATCTCTCGCACGGACATTTGGAATATATTGCCACTCCTGCCACCCGCAGCGGAAATACAACGGAGGATAACTGATGACCAAAGCAACCGATATTCCTTTCGCCCAAGATTCATCAACGTTTTTTATTTGCTGGATCAGTATGTTAATGGTGTTTTTATCTGTTTTGACATTGGCTTTTGCCTTAATCACGCATACGTCCGTCGAAAATTGGCATAAAAATATTTCCGGCTCGATGACGGTTCAAATTCCCACCTTTACCGCCGACGGCAAAGAACGCGGTGATTTGGTTCAAACGGATATTGACGCCGCCCTGGGCATTTTACTTTCCACCGACGGCGTGATTGACGCGCAAATTTTAAGCGAATCGCAAATGGATTCGCTGATGGCACCGTGGATGGGTGAAAATGCTTCAACGGCGGAACTGCCGCTTCCGAAACTGATTGATGTGAAAATCAACACCGATCAATTGCCCGATTTGGAACAAATTAAAGCCGATTTTGCCGAACAAGTACCGTTAGCGGTGTTAGACAGTCATCGTCTTTCTTTGGCGGAACTGGTCACGTTGGCGCAAAATTTAACGCGTCTGACCGGATTGATTTTGCTTTTAATGCTCACAAGTATGGCGTTTTCCGTTATTTTTGTAACAAAATCGGGATTAAAGGTGCATCGACAAGTGATTGCTTTAATTCACATGATGGGCGCCGGTGATTTTTATATTACCCGTCAATTTGCCAACCGCAGCGGCGGCTTGGCATTGAGCGGCGGCCTGATCGGATTTGTGTTATCTCTGCCCGTTATGACCTTCATTGCTTATTATCTCGGAAATTTAACGGGCGGCTTTATCATTCAGGCCACATTAAGCGCCCGACAATGGCTGCTCCTCTTCACCGTTCCGCTCATTGCAACTTTATTGGCTTATCTCACGGCGGCTTATACGGTATTTTCGGAGTTAAAAAGAAGCTTGTAGCATGAAACAAAAGCATCTGTCGCATTTAATTTTATATTGTTTGGCATTGGCTTTTTCCGTGTGGCTCATCGGCTTTGCCATATTTTGCGTATATGCTTTTTCATTGCAATCGGAAAGCAATAAACCCAAAGATGCGGTGGTTGTTTTAACGGGCGGCAGTAATCGAATCGGCACCGCAATCGATGTTTTTAAAAAACATCACGCAAAATATATGCTCATATCGGGTGTTAACAAAAAAGTCACGAAAGAAAAGCTTTTAAGCGGTCTTTCCGAAGCGGAACAAGAAAAAATCACGCTGGGATATGAAGCCGAAGATACGGTCGGGAATGCGCAAGAAATTAACAATTGGATTCAAGATAAAGATGTTTCTTCCATTTTACTGATTACCAGTTTTTATCATATGCCGCGCAGTATTTTTGAAATCGGGCGAAAAAATCCCGCGCTTAAAATTGCACCGTGGCCCGTGTTTCCCACGGAGTTTGATCAATCCGTCGAATGGATTAAAACGCGCTATGCCTGGCAGTTGTTGCTGGAATATCATAAATTTATTTTTGTTCAATTTAAATCACTTATACAATCCGGAGGTTTTTAAGATGTATCAGTTTGGTTTATGGGTTCGTTCCGTCTTATTTCTCATCATATTATATGTCGGCACCTTTATTTTGTTCTTTGTTTTCATACCCACTTTGTTTTTTACCCGAAAAGCTTCGGGCTGTTTTCCGCGTTTTTGGGCAACGGTTATGCCGAAAGCTTTACGTCTTGTTTGCGGCGTTAAATTGAACATTGAAGGGTTGGAAAATCTGCCGAAAAAAAACGGCTATATTATTGCGTCCAAGCATCAATCCGCTTTTGAAACCATGGTGTTTCATGCGATTGTACCGAATGTGTTTTATGTTTTAAAAAAAGAATTGATGTATTTGCCGATTGCCGGTATTTATTTCTTAAAAACGGGCTGTATTCCCATTGATCGCAAAGGCGGCGCCAAAACCATGCGACAGATGTTAACGGGTGTTAAAAGTCGCTTACGGGAAGGTATGAATTTAATTATTTTTCCCGAAGGTACCCGCACGCAACCGGGAAGCAAAAAACCTTACACGCCCGGGGTTGCGTTTTTATATGAGCAATGCAATGTGCCGGTGGTGCCGGTAGCGCTTAACACGGGTTATTGCTGGCCGAAAAACAAGGTGAAAAAATATCCCGGACAACTGACCGTTCGTTTTTTACCGCCCATTGCTCCGGGCGCGGAAAGACGCGCTTTTTTAAATATGCTGTATGAACAAATTGAATCGGCGCAAGATTCACTGCCCGATCCTTTTCGAAAAGAGGCTCAATGATTATTGAAAAGAAAACCGCTGTCGGCATTTATTCGGATTCGGGCTTAAACGGTGTTGAAGTTGCGCTTTTGCAAACGGACGGGCTTGATTTATTCGGTGAAAGTCAACACCTCATTCGGCCGTATCCCGCCGATTTACGGGAAAAAGTGTTTCATTTTATTTTAAAAGGCGATTATACCCGTACGCAAGAAATGATTGATATCGATACGGCGTTAACCGATTTTCACTTTTCCGTTTATCAGGAATTTCGGGCACAAACCGAACGAGCTTACCCCCAAATTGATGTGATCGGTTATTCGGGGCATGTGGTTTATCATAAACCGAAAGAAAAAATATCCATCGCGCTCGGCAATCCGCAAACGTTAGCCGATCAAACAAAAACGGCGGTTGTTTCCCGCTTTATTCAATCCGATTTAAAGCAAGGCGGACACGGCGGCCCGTTATTTGCCTCTTATTACGGCGCTTTAACGCAGGCAATTGAAAAACCGCTGGGTATTTTATCAATCGGCGGTATTATTACGCTCACGGTTATCGGCCCGCTCGGGGAATTACAGGCATTTGATGTGGGAATCGGCACGGCGTTATTGGATTATTGGATGATGCGGCGAACCGGTGCGGAAATGGATTTTGACGGCCTTTGGGCAACCAGGGGAAAAGTTGACGAGCGTTTGGCGGCGCGCCTGTTAAAACAAAAATATTATGCCGTTCACCCCCCGAAAACAGTGAATAAAAATGATTTTATTCAGCTTTATTCGCAAGTGGAAGGCTGTTCCGTGGCCGACGGAGCCGCAACATTAACGGCAGTCATTGCCCGAAGCATTCAAGAATCGCGCCGTTATTTAACCATGCAACCCGTTCAATGGGTGTTAATCGGCGGCGGCACATATAATCCCGAAATTGTGCGTCAAATAAAAAAAGTTTTACCCGAAAAAACCGTTTCGGGAAAAGAGTTAGGCTGGAATAACGACACTTTAAACGCACAAAGTTATGCGTTTTTAAGCGTGCGCTCTTTGGCGGGACTTCCCATCAGTTTTGAGCAAACAACGGGCGTGAATATGCCCACAACGGGCGGTCGTTTATTTTTACCCGAATAAATTGATCAGACATCGGCAACACAGCCTTTAAAAACACCGTTTCTCTTTTAATTTTAAAGCCGTCAGCTTGTGTTTTAAACAAAAACAAGAAGCATTAGCGATACATATCTTCCTGACTTAAATAATTTTGCACATAAGCGAAAACGCCGTCTTCCAACGATGTCATCGGCGCGGTATATCCGATTGAACGCAGATTGCTTAAATCGGCTTTTGTGTAATATTGATATTTATCCCTTAACGATTCGGGCATTTCCTTAAATCCGATTTTCGGCTCTTTTCCCATAGCCTGCCATGTTGCTTTGGCCAAATCATAAAAGGAACGCGCTTCACCCGATCCCACATTATAAATGCCGTTTTTATGCGGATTTTCCAAAAACCATAAAACAACGGAGACAATATCATCTACCCACACGAAATCCCGCTGCTGTTCGCCGTCTTTACAGTCGGCACGATACGATTTAAAAAGTTTTGTTTCTTCATTTTTTTGCACTTGCGGAAATATATGCGCTATCACGCTTTTTTGTCCGCCTTTATGATATTCGTTCGGCCCGTACACGTTAAAAAACTTTAATCCCGCATATTGTCGCGGTGTTTTGCGATTTTCCGCCACTTCCCGCGCAACTTTTCGATCAAACAATGCTTTACTCCACCCGTAAGGATTTAACGGACGCAGCGCGTTTAAAGATTTTAAATCATTATAATCAACAAAGCCTTGATGACCGTCACCGTAAGTCGCCGCCGAGGAAGCATATATCAATTGTTTTTCATAATCCCGACAAAATTCCCATAATTTCAAGCTTAAATCAAAGTTTGAGCGAATAATTAAATCCGCATCGGTTTCGGTTGTGGCAGAAACGGCCCCCATGTGAATAATTGCTTCAATTTCGGCTTGATGTTTTTCCAAATAATCAACCAACCGATCCGGTGAAATAACGGCCGCCAGTTCCCGCTTGGCAATGTTTTTCCATTTATCGCCCTGCCCTAACCAATCAACAACAACCAAATCTTTACAGCCGCGTTTTTCCAAGCCGTAGAGAATATTTGAGCCGATGAATCCGGCACCGCCTGTTACAATAATCATAATGCCTCCTTAATATTGTTAAAATTAAATCCGTTAAATAAAAAATTTTTACCGACACCCGCCCGTTGCGCCGCTTCCAAATCGCGTTCTTTATCACCGACGGAAACAGATTGTGCCATATTGATTTGATGTTTTTCTTTTGCCTTTAAAAATAATCCGGGATTGGGTTTTCTGTCCGGCCCTTCCAGAAACGGGCAATAAAAAACATCGGTTATCACAACGCCTTTTTGGTGAAAAAGGTTCAACATATATTGCGTAAGTTTGTGAAAATCATCATCGGTATAATATCCGCGTGCAATACCCGATTGATTTGTGATAACAATAATTAAATAACCTTTTTCTTGTGCCTTTAAACACAATTCGACAATTCCGTCAATCAGGCGAAACTTTTCGGGTTGACAAACATAACCGTTATCAACATTGATTGTTCCGTCCCGATCCAAAAACAAGGCTTTACGCAATTTTCATTCTCCCTGTCAATTGATTATAAATTATGATTTGCTTTATGCGGCTTGGCAAGATGAATCTCTCTCTCTCTAGCTTTTCAACGTTTTTCACACCCGTTGCCGGTTGAGAAAATAATAATTTTTTCATCAATTTCGCTCCGGGCACTTCCACAAAGTGATGTGCCAAAACAGCAATAATTAATACACCTGATAAATATAACAGCGTACTTATCAAAATATGATTTGTCAGAAAATCACTATGGGCATTAAAAACAAGCGGTCTTATTATTCGCAATAACGGTTCATGAACCATATAAATTGCCAAAGCATATTTTCCTAAAACAACAGACCAATTTTTTTCAAAAAACTGACTGATCCAACCCCGTTTTAATAAGAATAAATTAAAGAAACAACAAAAAACAAGCAAATATATTAAAGAATTCCATTGAGGATTTTTCAATAATAAGAAATATATTAAACAACTCATGCATAAACCTTCTAAAAAAGTATATATTATTCGGGGAGTCGTACCGGCTGCTTTTTTATACTGCCACGCAATAAAACAGCCGATTGCAATTCCCGCACAGGCTCGTAATATGCCGCCATTAATAACACAATAAAATATTTTATTGGTTGCAATGTTTCCGTTGTTTTGATGAATTAAAAATGCATAACTTAAATATATACTTAAAAATAAAAACAATTTTATATTTTTTAATGTGAAGTTTTTTAATAAAAAATAATAAAAACAAATCACAAAAAAATAGGCAGAAATAAACCATGCAACACCGCTATGAGATAATGTAAGGCCTACCGAATCAAGAAGTAACAATGAAAAAATCGGCTCGCCCGACGGATTGGTAAAACCGAACATGGAAAAAATTCTAATTGAAAATACATATAAAAACATTAAAGGAAACAGCTGACAATACTTTTTCTTAATAAAATCAGTTTCGGAAATACCCCTATATGTATAAATTAAAAAGAATCCGCTGATAACAAAGAAAAAATCCACGATAAAAGGAAGATTAAAAGTTATATGCGGTAAATTTTTTACCCATATATTCGTTGAATTTCTGATAACCCCACTATTCGTATAATGATGAAAAGCAATCATTAAAGCAAAAATAAATCTCAAAAATTCAATATTTTTTAATTTTTCTCTCATTTCAGTTTCCCTTTATCTTTAATATGTTTTTTTCATAAATTGATATTTATCAGAAAATTAATATTTTTGCACTTTATACTCCAAAACTGCCGTAAATTTTTAAAACCGCCAGTTCGGCATTTTCCCCGAACTTTTGCAATGCCCAACAAGCTCTGTGTTGACCGTCTAAAATAACATCTGCACCATCTACGATAACAACAGATTTTGAATTATATTTTTTATTCAATTTATTTAGTAGACGCCCGTATCGGTCCGCAGAATTTACATTGCCGTCTTGAATTTTTTCATTTTTAAACAACATATAACATTTATATGCTTGCTTATTTCCCAAAACATATTGATAAACAGGCGAATCCGTTATCGGTACTTTTTTCCACCCGTTCGGATATAGAATGTGAACAAATAAATCTTTTACTTTTCTCTTTTCTAAATAATAATCATATATTTCCTGATGACTGAGCCAGCTGTCTACCCACTCTTTATCCAAATAAATGTTTTTATCAGATAAAATTTCTTCCAGTTTTGTTTTCGGCGGATTTTGAGATTCGGGATTTTTACCGGCAAAATAATCATCAATTTTTTGCATAACTTCTTTGGGTTTAATATCAATCATACACTTCGGTTGATTCCATTTCAGGCATTTTTTATACCAAATATTCGTCAGACCATGGCAATAACTGTTACAGGGATGTTTTTCACAATTGATATTATCGGTATACCCAAAAAATTTTGCAGGGGCGGGTCCCATAAACACAACAGAGGGTCCCCCTTTCAACGCCTTTCTCAAATGGACCATTCCGCATTCACCGTCAATATGTAATACGGCATTTGCTAACAGTACCTTTACTTCTTCCAAATCCGTTTTACCTATCAGACAAACATCAACACCCTTTATTTCTTCACAATTTTCAAACGATTCCCCTAATTGAACAATTTTATATTGCGGGTATTTTCTTTTAATTAATTTTATAAGTTCTTCATAATATGCAAGCAGCCAATCTCTGACTGTTTCTTTTGAAAAACCGCTATTTGTTCCCCGTTGTAAAGTTATATATCGTTTTTTCTTTAAATTAAAAAGTTTTAATGTTTTTTCCGTATCTTTATCAATCGCGGGCGTATAAGAATATTCATCACCGATATTTAATAAATTTAAAGGATCTGCAATATGAAATCTATCACAATTATTCAACATTCCCCATTCATAAATATTCGGTTTTACATTACCTTTCAGAGAAAACAAACGACACATTTCTTCCGATTTTTGAAAAGCCGATGTTTTATCGAAATAATATTGCAGAGCGGCCGAAATATCCGATTTCACATTGATATGATGAATATAAGGGAAAAAAACAACTTCTATAACAACATCATATTGCTTTTTCATATCGTCATTAAAACTTTTGTGTGTGTAATATTCGGTAATAAAAGAAGCTCCACGCATAATGCAATCTGATACAAGCCGAGAAGGTGACAGATAAGCATATATTTTTAAGTTATTATCTTGATTAAAAGTATCATAAAACTTTTTAATATATTCAGCCCCGATTAAGACAGATCCTAATCCGCCGTTTAAAATAAAAGCTATTTTACAACTACCCATTTAAAACCTCACTTTTAACAATTTCTGAAAAAACATATTCCGGGGTTAATGAGTACATGCATGCCGGATTTCTCATTTCTTTTATACATGATTCTAACCATTTCTCCCTCACCCACTCACAACCGGAACAAACATCTGTTCGCAAATTAATGTTTTCGGAATATCCGTAATATGCAATATCAGTGGGACCGAACAAAACAACCGTTTTTCCGCCATGTAATGCATGTCTTAAATGAGTAAAACCTCCTTCGCAATCAATATGTAACGCACTGTGTTTTAATAAAAATACCACATCTTCCAATGATGTTTTTCCTACTAAATTAATATCAACATTTTCCATATCCGGACAACGCTCTTTATTAACTCCCAATTGAACAATTTGATATTCGGGATACTTTTGTTTAAGCATTTTAACTAAAATGCCATAATAACCGATTGGCCAAAGTTTTACACAGTTTGCTTTATTTTTTAAATCATTTCCGCGATGAACAGTAATAAATTGCAAAGCGCTGATACCATAATCTTTATGCAAATTTTTTGGGGGAATCATTATATCATAATTGATATCTTTTATTCCCCAAATTACTCCAAATATCAGGCGTTTGAAGGCGATTTTTGTTATATATTTTTGCAATCATTTTTACTTGTACATCACATGTTCTTCCGGAATTAAAAAAACGCGGAAACATTGCCTGAAACATTTTATATTGATATAAAAGTTTCAAAAAATCAGTTGAAAACTCAGCCACCTTTTCTTCCCGAGCATATAAAAGCTGCGGAAATCTGACAAGTTTAACAAAAACATCAAATGCATGGCTGTTATCATTTAAGTCTTTATCATCTATTAACTCTTTTAAATTATTTTCTTTGCACAAAAATAATAATAAATGTTTCGGGCCGCATATATAAAAATTTATTTCCGAATTGTGTAAATATTTTTGGAGCTGTAATATATAATTCAAACTGATAATCATATCACCCAAACCGCCTGAAAGCTTAAAAACAACATTCAGTTTTTTAGAATTTAAATTATATATAGCCGGTTCGTGCAATTTCTTCGTATGATACCGAATACCCAAAACATATTTTTTTTGCAGACCGTTTTTTTCTCTGCACTTATAAACGGGAATGCCGAAACATTTAATTGTT
>CANREI010000031.1 GCA_947629595.1 uncultured Alphaproteobacteria bacterium
GATTTTTTATTGTTTGCGGCAAATAATTGTTCGCAAGCTTTAATCCAGCATTCTTTTTCTTTTCCTTCGGGACGGCCGGCTTGTTCCCAAATGTAATAAGCGGCGACTCGAATGTTATCTTCGTTAATTTGATGTGTCATAGCTTTTACTCCTGTTAAATTAAAAAACCAATTATCAATATAAAACAATTCTTTAAATTTTGCAATGCACTTTTTTGTTTTTTTATATATTTTGTTATTTTTTTTATGCTTTTATCGAAAAAAATAAGCCTCTCGACAAAAGAATATTTTTTCAAACGGAAAAAAACGCATAAAACAATTCGAGCAAGACGGGAAAGATAAAAATTAAAAAGATATAAAAATCAAATAAATATATTTAATTTGCGAGTCGTTTTTCGGGGGGAGTGTTAAAGCATAAAAAAAGCGCCGATTGAAACAACGCAATCGACGCTTTTTCCGAATAGCTTTTTCTTATCGTGAATAGAATTCGATAACCAAATTCGGTTCCATTTGCGTGGCATAAGGCACATCGGCCAGTTGCGGCACGCGAATGAATTTGCCTTTGCAGGCTTTTGCATCAAATTCCATATATTCCGGCACTTCCCGTTCGGTTGAGGCCAATGATTCAATCACCAACGCCATATCTTTGGCTTTATCGGTAACGGCAATTTCATCACCCGCCCGAACCAAATAGGAGGGAATGTTCACTTTTTTGCCGTTTACCAGCACATGACCGTGATTAACGAATTGACGCGCCGCAAAAACGGACGGCACGATTTTCATACGATAAACAACCGAATCCAAACGCGTTTCCAAAATACCGATTAAGTTTTCGGAGCTGTCGCCTTTGCGCCGAATGGCTTCGGCATAATATTTGCGTAATTGTTTTTCGGAAACGTTTCCGTAAACGCCTTTTAACTTTTGCTTGGCATGCAATTGAACGCCGTAGTCTGTGGGTTTTTTGCGATTGGCGCCGTGTTGACCCGGACCGTAATTTCTTTTTTCAACGGGGCTTTTGGCTTTTCCCCAAAGGTTAACGCCCAAACGGCGATCGATTTTAAATTTTGAATGTAATCTTTTTGACATATCCTTTTCCTTTGTTATTGTTGTCTCCGATAGTCTTTGACCGAATTGTCAAAGCGTGAAAAATGCCATAAATACATTTTTCCGCATTCTCGAAGAATAGCGTGTTTATAACAGAGTTTTATTTGTTTGTCAAGCACTTTTTTTATAAGTAAACGCTCCAAATAAAGCCGAGGAGTAAAATTGTCATGGCCAAAAAACCGCAGGCCAGCGGTAAAAAATGCGCATAGGTGCGTTTTCTTAATACCCACGCGGCCGTAAAAACGCCCATGTAGCTGATTAAATAAGCAACGCTTGATAAATTCACAATGTCATTAAATCCGAACAGAACCGTAAAAAGCGTTAAGGCAAGAACGGTGAGCGCATTCCCGTAAGTACCGTGTCCGATGAGTTTTTTGTGATAAAAATCGGGGAGAGCATTGTGTTCCGAAAGGGCGCGCGTAATGCGAAAAACGCTGAAATAACTGGCGCTGATGCCGGTAATGAAAGCCATAACGGCAGCGGCATAAATGAGAAAACGGCCGACTTCGCCCAGCAGCTGCCCGGCAACAACCGTAACGGCAATGTTTATATCTTGCCGGAAAGCTTCCGCGGGAATATAATTCATAATCACGAAAGCCAAGCCGATATAAAGAATCATCACGATGAGCAGGGTTAAAAACATGGCCGTTTTGATGGTTTTCGCCGGATTTTTTACATAAGCGCTGGCGTTGGTAATCACGCCGAATCCCGCAAAGGCGAAAAACGTTAAACCGATACTGCGGAAAAAAGTGCCCGTGTCCGTTTGAACGGTAAACGACGGATTGTAACCCTTAAAATGATAAAATCCCGCTAAAATCAACACCGCCAGAATGCCGATTTTAAACGTGACCAAAAAGGCTTCCGTCCAACCGACATCGTGCGTTTTCATCATATTGAACAAGCCCAGCAAAATCAAAAGACTTGCCGCCAACACGTTAACGGAGGTCAAACCCGAATGCGGCAGAAAGCCGACAATATAAATACCGAACGATTTGGCCATGGTTCCGGCCGAAATAAGTGTTGTAAAAACATAAATCAGCGAAAGCGTTGTTCCGATCCAAGGGCGCTGAAACGCATGTCGAAAATAATCGGTAATGCCGCCGGCACTCGGAAACGCCGCTGCCAACTTAATGTAGGCATAGCCGGCCAGCATGGCAATGCAGCCCGATATGATAAAAGATAAATACGTCCAATTGCCCGTTTCCTGTAACACTTGTCCGAGCAAGGCAAAAATGCCGGCACCGACAATCGAGCCGATGCCGAGCGATACAACCTGCCAAAGAGTCATTTGTGCGTTTTTCATGCGTCCCCTCTCCTTTTTGAGCAAAAGGTAGGGGTTATTTTGGGTTTGTCAAGACAAGTTCTTTAAAAAAACGAAAAAGAATTTTGTTTTTGACGCTTTTCTTTTTTAAACGCGAATTAAATGCACTTCAATCAACGGTTTTTTGCCGTAATATTCTTTTAAGAATTGCCGAACGGCCGCTCGAACGGTGTTTTCAACCGAAACATCTTGCGTTTTGACTTGTTCGCCGAGCGCGTTGATATCAGAGCGAATTTTATCTTTCAGCGCCGTTTCGTCTTCCCCGTCGGCTTCCAAAAGCCCGAAAGAGGAAATGCGTAAATCACCCAAAATTTCATTTTGCGCGTTTAAAACGAGCGTGATGACAAAAGTACCGTCTTCAATCATTTTCCGGCGTTTTTTAATCACTTCGGCACCCAGCGGCAGAATTTTTTTGCCGTCCACTGCCAAAACGCCGGTGGGAACCGTTCCCGATATTTCCGGATTTTGACTTAATTTCAGCACTTCGCCGTCTTCCAACGTAAAGGCATATTTTGCCCCCCATTGAAGTGCCAGCTCTTTATGCTCGATCAATTCACGCGCTTCGCCGTGAACGGGTAGGGCAATTAAGGGTTTCGTGAGTTGATACATTTCTTTCAGATCTTCCCCCTGATAGTGACCCGAAACATGCACGAGCGCATCGCGATTGGTTATAATTTCAACGCCTTTGGCCTTAAAGCGTTTTTGCATCAGCTCAATGGCTTTTTCGTTGCCGGGAATAATGCGGGAAGAAAAAATCACCACATCATCGGGGCCGAAATAAACACTGTTTTTTTGCGGTGTTAAGGCCGATAAGGAACTTAATGCCGAAAAAGGTTCGCCTTGCGATCCCGTGCAAATATATAACACACTGCCGATGGGACGCTCCAACGCTTCCGATTCCGACAAAAATTCGGGAACGTCTTTTAAATAACCGCAGGCACGGGCGGCGGCATCAATTCGCCACAGACTGCGCCCCATTAAACACACTTCCCGATTGTTGGCGGCTGCTGCTTTGTAAATATTATGAATACGGCTGACGTTTGAGGCAAAACATCCGACGGCAATTTGCTTGCCCTGATATTTGCCGATGAGTTTCGTCAGGGAAGTTAAAACATCTTCTTCCGTTTCCGTTGTGACCGCACCGAGTGTGTTGGTCGAGTCGCAAACAAGCGCCAATACGCCTTCGTTTCCCAGCTCTTTTAAAGTTTTTTTATCGGCTTTTTGATTGAGAACCGAATCGGATTGCCATTTCCAATCGCCCGTATGCAAAACAAGGCCTTCTTTGGTGCGAACGGCTAATGCGTTGGCTTCGGGAATGGAATGACTCATTTGAATATAGCTGATTTCAAAAGGCGCCAAATCAATGGTATCGCCTGCTTGAACCCGCACCAGTTCGGCGCGACCCAACAGGCCGTTTTCATCAAGCTTTGATTCAATCAATTCAGCCGTAAAAGGCGTTGCAAAAATCGGACACTGCAATTCGCGCCATAAATAACCGACGGCACCGATGTGATCTTCATGTCCGTGGGTGATAACAAGACCCAGTAAGTTTTCTTTTTTATCGGCTAAAAACGATAAATCGGGCAATAATACATCAACGCCGGGCAAGCCGTCACCCGGAAAGCCGACGCCGCAATCAACCAAGAGCCATTTGCCATGATAGCCGTATAAAAAACAATTTAATCCGATTCCGGTGGAGCCGCCGAGCGGAATCATCACGAAATCTTCGGTTGATATTTGAGGTTCTGTTTGTATGTCAGTCATTTTTCTCCTTTACAATAAAAAAATATCACCCGCCGAAATCAAACGGGTTTCTGTTGGTGTTTTCAGGGAAATCGCCCCCTGCGGCGTCAACGTTTCGAAAAGACCGCGAAGTGTTTCATGCGGCAATTTAACTTCAATTTCTTCTCCGATACCGACGGCATAGTTCAGCCATTTTTGCCGAATCGGCGTAAAGCCCGATTGCATCAGTAAATCCAAGTTATCTGATAAGGCCGTTAATAAATTTTTCGTCACTTCTTCGGGTGTGTATTTTTGATTAAGACTGCCCGCCTGATACAACATATCCCGATCGGGCGCCTGTCTGATATTCACGCCGAAGCCGGCAATCACTTTATCATCAACGCGTTCCAATAAAATACCCGCGATTTTGGCGTGATGCAATAACACGTCATTCGGCCATTTCAGCCGAACGGGCACATCGGGCAAAGCTTCCGCAAGCGAAACACCCGCCACAAACGATAAGAACGGCGTTTCGTTTTGAAGCGCGGGCAATACGGCACTTAAAAACAAATTGCCGGCCAAACTTTGCCATCGGCGTCCGTTACGACCGCGCCCCGCCGTTTGATTTTCGGCAATAATCACCGATCCCACATCATAGTCGACGGCCCGCGTGTTGGTTGAATCGACTTCTTTAAAAAAATATGTTTGCCATTTCATAAGAAGGCACCTTATCATATTTTTTTTAAAAAAGAAAGAAAAACCTTGATTTAAAGTCATATTTTCAATATACTCTGATACAGAAACGTTATTGAAAGGGTTCAAATGATCAGAAAAATAATCGGATTGATTGTTGTTATCGGGCTTCTTATTTGGGGGGCGGTGTCTTTGTTTCGACCGGAGGAAAAGCCGCGTTTAAATGATGTGCCGAGTGAGCAGGAACAAAAAGTGATTGAAGAAAGTCAGCCGGAGCCCGCGTTCGTGCCGGAAAGCGATTTGGAAAATCAATATCCGGAAAATGCCGAGAAAGATGCTTAAAATTTTTTGGGAAAGATACAATGGATACGGCAGAATTGATTGAAAACTTTTCTTATTTAACCGATTGGGAAGATAAATATCGCTATTTGATTGAATTAGGCGATTCGCTTTGTAATTTTCCCGAAAACGAAAAAACAAGTGCGAATAAAGTGGAAGGATGTATGTCGCAGGTGTGGTTTACGCATACCGAACAAGATCATCGGCATTATTTTAATGCCACGAGCGATGCACATATCGTGCGCGGGCTGGAAGCCGTTTTATTAACACTTATTAACGGCAAAACGAGTGAAGAAATTTTAAAAACCGATATTGACGGCATTTTTAAGCAGTTGGGGTTGTCCGAAAACCTTTCACCCACGCGGCGCAACGGCTTTTATGCCATGGTGGAGCGTGTGCGAGCGTTGGCAGCTTCAAAGTAACGAATAACTTTCAAATTATAAAAAAAATACCGCCTTTAAAAGCGGTATTTTTTTAACAGGCTTTCTTTTAAGAGCGTAATTGGGCGCCTGTTGCCTTTTGAACCGCATTGATAATTTGAATGCTTAAAATTTCAATTTCTTTGTCGGTCAGTGTTTTATCCGATTGCGTGATGGTCACCTGAACCGCCAACGATTTTTTATCTGCGGGCAATCGATCGCCTTCGTAAACGTCAAACAACGTCACATCGGTAATTTTTTCTTTATCAACATTTTGAATGGTCGCCAAAATTTGCCCCGCCGGCGTTTCTTTATCGGCAATAAAGGCAAAATCCCGCGTTAACGGCAGTAAAGCGGATAATTTCAAAGCTTTCATATTCTTTGATTTCTTCCGCGGTAACGGAATATTATCCAAATAAACTTCAAAAGCCGCCAACGGTGTTTTAATATCAAAAACTTTTAACAACCGCGGGTGAATTTCACCGAAATAAGCTAAAACGTTTTTGCCGAGCGTGAACGCACCCGAGCGCCCCGGGTGATACCATGACGGCGCTTTGCGCACAACCTGCATATTTTGCGGCGCATCGGCAGAAAGTAAAGCTGCCAGCGCATCGGCTTTGGCATCAAGCCAGTCAACGGCGCGCGGGGCTTCGACATAGTGAAGCGGCGCATAATTTCCGGCGCGCACACCGCAGGCAACCAAGCGTTGCTCTTTGGGCGTTGTGGAATAAAATTCGGGGCCGACTTCAAAAAGCTGAACATCTTTAATGCCGCGGGCCTGATTGCGATGAACGGCCGATAACAAATTCGGCACCAGAGACGGCCGCATTTCATTTAAATCCGAAGCAATGGGGTTGGCAATTAAAATGCCTTTGGAGTCAAAATATTTGGCCAGTTTCGAATCCGTAAATGACCAGGTGATTGCCTGATTTAATCCGCAAGCGGCCAATGCCCGCCGAACGGTTGCTTCCCGCCGTTGATGCGGCAGTAAAATACCCGTGGGCAACGCTTGGGGACGCATGGGCAAAAACGGCAAATCGTCCGTGCCGTGAATGCGCATAATTTCTTCAACCAAATCGGCACTTTCTTTCACATCGTTCATACGCCACGACGGAACGGTTATTTTATTTCCGTTCACGGTAAAGCCGAGTTTTTGCAAAACAGAAGCCGATTCTTCTCGGGGAATGTCAATGCCGCACAACCGCTTGACTTGCCCGAAATCGAATGTGATTTCCCGCGAAGAAGGCGGTGTTTCGCCTTTAACGATCAATTCGGACGGTTCGCCGCCGCAAATATCCAAAATCAGTTGCGTGGCTCTGTCGTTTCCGCTGATTTGAGACGCCGGATCGATGCCGCGTTCGAATCGTGATTTCGAATCGGATTCCGCATTGAGTTTCACGCTTGTTTTGGCAATGCTTGTCGGATTAAAATAAGCCGATTCCAAAAACACGTTTGTTGTTGTTTCCGAACAACCCGTTTCTTCGCCGCCCATAACGCCTGCAATGCTTTGCGCTTTATGATCATCGGCAATAACGGTCATATCGGCCGATAAAGTATATTCTTTTCCGTCCAGCGCCAAAATCTTTTCGCCGTCTTTGGCTTTTCGCACATGAATGTTACCCGCAAGTTTATCGGCATCAAACACATGCAACGGGCGACATTCCGCCAGATTTAAATAGTTGGTAATATCCACCAGCGCCGAAATGGGACGCAACCCCATGGAAATTAAGAAATCACGCATCCATTGCGGACTTTGTGTGTTTTTCACGTTGCGAATATATCGTCCGGTGAATTGCAAACAATCTTGTTCCTCCATATAAACCTGAACAGGGGAAGAAAACGTGCCTTTAATCGGTTCGAGCGGTGTTTCTTTTAAAATGCCGATACCGGTTGCCGCCAAATCACGGGCAATACCTTTCACGCCCAAACAATCGCCGCGGTTGGGGGTAACGTTCACATCAAAAATCACATCGCCGCCCAGCGCTTCGGCAGCCGGTGCGCCGGCCGGTAAATCGGTTTTTAAGTCAATAATGCCTTCATGATTATCGCTTAATCCCAATTCTTTTTCGGAGCAGAGCATACCGTTACTGTCAACGCCGCGAATGGTGCTTTTGGTGAGTTTTTCGTTATAGAGCGGAATGAAAACCCCGGGACGCGCCAAAACAGATTTTAATCCGACGCGCACATTCGGTGCCCCGCAAACAATTTGCAAATCTTCCGTTCCCGTAAACACGGTTAAAACATGGAGTCTGTCGGCATTCGGGTGATTTTCGACCGATTTGATTTCCGCGACGGTAAAATCGGCCAAAGCGGCTGCTTTGTCAATCACTTCTTCCACTTCCAAACCGATTGACGTTAATTTATCCGCCAGCTCTTTCGGTGTGGCGTTTGTTTCGAAATAGTGTGTTAAAGCCCGTAAAGAAACTTTCATCGTTTTGATCCTCCGTTAAAACTTAATCCGCTGATGACCGAGGGAATATCGAGCGGTAAAAATCCGTAATGTTTAATCCAGCGCATATCGGCATCAAAGAAGCTGCGCAAATCGGGAATGCCGTACTTCAACATGGCAAAGCGATCAATGCCGCACCCGAATGCATATCCCTGATAAATATCGGGATCCAAGCCGCATGTGCGCAACACATCGGGATGAACCATACCGCATCCCAACAATTCGCACCAGTCTTCACCCGATTTAATCACAAATTCGCCGTTTTTGCGCGAACAGCCGACATCGGCCTCGTAAGAAGGCTCCGTAAACGGAAAGTAAGAGGGACGGAATCGAAGTGCCACATCATCGGTTTCGAAAAACAGTTTCATAAATTCCGTTAAGGTTGATTTTAAATGCGCCAGATTCGTTTCGGTATCAATAACCAATCCTTCAATCTGATGAAACATCGGCGTATGCGTCATATCGTAATCGCGTCGATAAGTGCGCCCCGGAGCCACAATTTTAATCGGCGGTTTTTTGGCTTCCATCGTGCGAATTTGCACCCCTGATGTTTGTGTTCGCAACACTTTATCCGTTGTGTTGTCCATAAAGAATGTTGCCTGCATTTGACGCGCCGGATGAGAAGGCGGAATGTTTAAGGCTTCAAAGTTATGAAAATCATCTTCAATATCGGGGCCTTCCGCCATTTCAAAGCCCATTTGCGCAAAAATGGTTAACATTTCTTCCGTTACCTGCGCCACGGGATGAATGCGCCCCGAATGCGTATTCGGCCGACAAGGCAGGGTAATATCTGCCGTTTGAGAGGCCAGTTTGGCATTTAATTCGGCTTCTCCCAACGCCGCTTTTTGCGATTCGATTAAAGCGGACACCTCGTTTTTAAACGTGTTGAGCAATTGCCCGGCTGCTTTTTTTTCTTCGGGAGACAAAGTGCCCAATCCTTTCATCAATTCGGTAATCGACCCGTTTTTTCCGAGCAGTTTCACGCGAATTTCATCTAATTCGGCAAGGGTTTTCGTTTGTTGAACGGCACTCGGTACACTTTGACGCAACAGCGCGATTTTTTCTTCCATTTCCTTTCCTCCAAAATGTTCAAGTTAAATTATAAAATCATATAACACATTCTTTTTCAAAAGTGAATAAAAAAATGCGCACCGGTTCTTTTTTCTCTGATTTTTCTTTCGGAAAATCACAAAATTATTTTGACAAACGGGCCTGTTGAGTGTATATTATATAATGAGATATTTTTAGGTGTCGATAATGGTTATTGAAAAACAACGCGGATTGTTGGAAACATTAAGACAAGCTCAAACGCCCGAAGAAAGAAATTTTCTTCGCAGATATGTGCGAGCCATGAGAAATCGACACGGCTATTTGTTAAATACGCAAAAAGCGCGTCAGGGAACGGGTGTTGTTTCCGGTTGGTATCATTCTTTGTTACGCAATTGAAAAAACGGATGCTCAGGAGGGAAAATGTTTTTCAGATTTGTTTGTGTGTTTTTGTCAGTGATGCTGTTATCGCTTGATATCAGCGCGCAAGAAGCGGTTAAAGCTTATAAATTAATGATTTTCGGTGACAGTTTATCATCAGGATATCGATTACCGAAAGACGATTCGTTTCCGGCTCAATTGCAAAAAGCGTTAGAGCAAAAGGGATACACGCAGGTTGAAGTTCTCAATAACAGTAAGCCGCGCGAAACAACGGCCGGCGGTTTAACGCGGCAAGCCGCGGCATTGAAGCAACACCCGAACGGCGTTTTGCTGGAATTAGGCATTAACGATGTATTTATGGGCGTTTCAATTGATAAAATCACAAAAAATTTGTCTGATTTAATTGAAAACTTTCAAAAAGAAAAGGTAGCCGTTTTGTTGGCCGGTATGAAAGCGCCCCCCGTAACGGAACCCGCTTATGCTGCGCAATTTTTTAACATGTATGCCGCGTTGGCTCAAAAATATCATTTGGTTTATTATCCGTTTTTCATGCAGGGTATTTTTGAAGCGGCGGGCAATCAAATTTTACAAACGGCGCCTTATACGTTATCCGATAAGGTTCATCCGAATGCAACGGGCGTTGATTTAACCGTTCAACACATTTTACCGAGTGTTCAACAGTTTTTAAAACAACAGGGTGTTTATCCGCAAAGCAGGAAATAAATCAATTTTCCCTTGTTCTGTCTTTGGTTGTCGGGAAAGCGGGCGCTTGTTTTTGAATACAAGACGGGGAAGTTTGAAATAACCGAATAATTTGTCGCGTTGCTTCTTTCTCTTTTTCCGTCTCACTTTTTTCCAACACTTTTAACGCATAGTCGGCGGGTAAAACGCCGGTTGTTGTGGGACGCGTTAAATCATACCCGTGATTGAGCAAAATTTGAATGCTTTTAACGGATCGCCGCCCGATGGCATAGATAAGAGCCGTTTTGGCCTGACATTCCAAATACATATCGGCGCCTTTATTTAATAAAAAGTCTAACATATCCGGGTTTTCATAACGAATGGTATTCCACAAAACGGGCATTTGAAACGAATCCGATTGATTGATGTTTTCCCCGTTCGCCAAAAGAAACGAAACAGCTTCTTTTTGATTATAGGAAACGGCTGTTTTAAATAAAGATATTCCGTTGGTGTTAAAAGGAGAACAATTCGATTGAACACAGGCTTCCCATAAATATTTGAATAAGGGAATATTGGCGTGTTGAAGGGCATATATCATCGGTGTTTTGCCATATTTGTCTTGTTCGTTTAATTGAATGTGTCGGGAAACCAGATATCGACAACAATCAGCCTGATTGCCGTAAGCAAAATAATGAAGCAGATTACTGCCGTAAGAAGTTTTTTCCTGAATATCCATACCGGTTGAGAGCCAATAATCGGCTATATCAAACCGTTTGTTGAAAAGAGCATAGTGCAAAACCGAGCGTTGTTGATTGTCTTTACAATGCTTGTCGGCTCCCGCGCGATATAAGTAATGAATTAAAGCTCTGCCCGCAAATGCCGTAGCTAAATGGAGCGGTGTTTTCCCCTCGTTGTTTCGGGCGTTAATGTCAATATGATGATTGATTAAAAATTTGCTGACGGCAAAATCATTTCCGCAAACGGCATAATGAAGTAACGTGTTGCCTTTCATATCTTTTTGATGAATGTCGGCACCCTTGTTTAACAAATAATCGGCAATGTCAAAACGCCGATGGAATAAAGCAATCAGAATCGGCGGTGTGCCTTTGTTATTGCATAAGTTAACGTCGGCACCGGCATCAAGCAGTAAATCAATGACTTGAATATCGGCATTCAGAGCGGCAAAGTAAAGCGGCGATTTTCCGGTTAAGTTTCGGGCATTGCTGTCCGCCCCGTGAGATAAGAGATAACGACAGATTTCGGGGTCATTATCATAAGCCGCATGATGAAGCGGCGTGCAGCCCTTTATGTTGGCAAAATCAATTTCGGCCCCCGAATGAAATAAAAAATCAGCCATATCAAACAAATGATTCCAAAGTGCCGTATAAAGCGGTGTTTTCATATCCGCATTTGCACCGTTTATATCGGCGCCGGCGTTCAGCAGCAATTCAACCGGTTGAATTTGATTACATTGAACGGCATAATGAAACACTTCATTTTTCTGCGCGTCGGATAACGCGGCGTATGTTTGATTTTTTAATAAAGAGTGAAGCGTATTGAAATGCCTCTTTTCTATTGCTTCGAACAACGCTTTTACGGCAGAATCATTTAAAAGCAATTCCTTCGATTTATCGGGGGATGATTGCCTTTTTTTCTGCGGCGTATGCGATGCGAAAAAGTGCATAAAAACAGCTCCTTAAAAATTAAAACTCTCTTTCGTGCGCCTTATGAAATGTGCGAATAATCAGTTCATCGGCTTTTAAAAACGGTAAACGCCGATGACTTGTGATACTTTTTTTTGATTTCGCAGGAAATTGTTGGTGAAATTCGCGAATAATCAATTCATCGGCTTTTAAAAACGGTAAAGTTTTAACTTTGTCATCAAACGAATATGAAGTCATTTTATCCTCTTTTTGTTTTTTTATGAGCGCTTAACAAGCGATTAGCTTTATAATAACGAATTTTGTCTGCTTTGTCAACAAAAAAGTTGT